>JAJZMX010000003.1 GCA_021848145.1 bacterium | reverse complement strand
TGGAGGGCCGAACCGTAGCGAATTGCAACACGCCCGGATGACCTGTGGTTAGCGGTGAAATGCCAATCGAACTCGGAGATAGCTGGTTCTCCTCGAAATAGCTTTAGGGCTAGCGTCGTACGGTAGCCGTCAGGGGTAGAGCACTGATTCGGAACGGGGCCCGTAAGGGTACCCGCCCTTGTCAAACTACGAATACTGGCGGTGGAACTACGGCAGTTAGAACGGCGGGGCTAAGCTCGTCGCTCAAAAGGGAAACAGCCCAGACCTCCAGCTAAGGTCCCTAAATATATGCTAAGTGGGAAACGAGGTGAGATTTCTTAAACAACTAGGATGTTGGCTTAGAAGCAGCCATTCATTTAAAGAGTGCGTAACAGCTCACTAGTCAAGAGATCTTGCGCGGAAAATGTAACGGGGCTCAAGCATATTACCGAAGCTGAGGATGTTCTAGTAGCGATACTAGGGCGTGGTAGAGGAGCGTTGATAGGGCGCTGAAGTTTGGTTGTGAGACCAGGTGGAGCGCTATCAAGTGAGAATGCTGGAATGAGTAACTTCAAGGCAGGTGAGAATCCTGCCCACCGAAAGAGCAAGGTTTCCTGGGCCACGGTAATCGTCCCAGGGTTAGTCGGTCCTAAGCCGAGGCGGAAAAGCGTAGGCGATGGACAACGGGTTAATATTCCCGTACTAGTCTTGTTTTCGTATCAGGCGACGCGGCATTTTAGCAGCAGCGGGCTCATGGTTACGCCCGTCTAAGTAGGAGAAACGCCTACGAATGAAAGGACCCTTCGTGGGTCTGATTGTTGTGACAGTGCTGACAAGAAAAACCTTGATACATATGGACAAGGCTATCCGTACCGCAAACCGACACAGGTGCTCAGGTCGAGTAGACCAAGGTGTACGAGTGAGTCTTCGTCAAGGAACTCGGCAAACAAGCGGCCGTAACTTCGGGATAAGGCCTGCCCCGCCACTCTGTTTATAAGAGTAGCAGACGAGGTTTTCTTGATTGAAATTAGAGTAATTTTTACGTAAATTCTCGAGTAAGTTGAGTTAAAGAAAACCTTAGTTTAGCTTCAAAGCTCTATCTTGTAGATAGGGTGGCGGGGCCGCAGCTAAGGAACCCATGCAACTGTTTACCAAAAACATAGGTCTCTGCTAACACGAAAGTGGATGTATAGGGGCTGACGCCTGCCCAGTGTCGGAAGGTTAAGGGGAGAAGTGTATGCTTTGAACTGAAGCCCCGATGAACGGCGGCGGTAACTATTAGTGACATAGTAGTTGTAAAACTTGGCTATATGCTGGAAACTCTGGTGAATCGAGCTGTACCATGTTATGATAAATACATCATGATTGGTGACAATCAGTCTCGTGCAGACAATCAGCAGGAAAGACTTCAACTCATCTCTGAAGATATAGGTAACTATCTATCGGGTTTTGCCGATGGAGAGGGAAGCTTTAACATATCGATAGTTAATAGGAATAGAGATTATCGGTCTGGGTGGAAAATCGTTGCTAGTTTTAATATCTCGCAACGAGATCCTACAATCCCCCTCCTATTTCAAAAAACCTTAGATTGTGGAACCATAAGGTATCGTCAAGATGGTGTCTGTTATTTTGAAGTCCGTAAAATAGACGATCTTAATGAAATTGTTAGAAGTTTCTTTTATCAATTTCCTCTTCGATCTAAAAGACAAGCAGAACGTCTTCGGCTTTTGCTACTGGCCGTAGAATTGCTTGCAAGAGGAGAGCACCTTAACCATAAAGGGCTAGAAACAGTCCTTAGTATCAGGGAAAAGATGATCAGTAATCGTCCTAGGATGTACAAAATGACAGATGTGTTGGAGAATCCTCAGAGACTACACGCCAAGCCCACGTGAGTGGGATGATATAGTCCGCTCTGCATAGCGATATGCAGCTAACATCAGGAACCGTCCTAAGGTAGCGAAATTCCTTGTCAGGTAATTGAACTTGCCTGTATGTAAAGTAATTTGCATTAAAAGGAAAGGTAGACAATAAAGTCTTTGTGCATACACGGCTATATGCTGGAAAACCTGAGTATCCGTTCGTACTTGAAATAAGTGACAATCGATACGGTGCAGACAATCAGCAGGGAAGACCTCATAATTTATGAGGAACCCTCAGAGACTACACGCCGTGCCCCTTTAATGAAAGGGTGAAGATATAGTCCGATCTCTATAGCGATATAGAGGGTGTTAAAAGTGACACTGATAAAAACAGGCGAAACTTTAAGAATGAAGTTCTGACCCGCACGAATGGCGTAATGACATGGGTACTGTCTCGACGAAGAGCTCGGTGAAAGTGCATTGACGGTAAAGATGCCGTCTGTCCGCAGCAGGACGAAAAGACCCCGTGCAGCTTTACTACAGCTTGGCATTGAGCCGGGTTATAACATGTGTAGCATAGGTGGGAGGCTTTGAAGCCGAGGCACTAGCCTTGGTGGAGCCGCCAGTGAAATACCACCCTTGTTATGATCTTGTTCTTACTCAAACCGTTATCCGGTTTGAGGACCGTGTCTGGTGGGTAGTTTAACTGGGGCGGTTGCCTTAATAGCTAATTTCACTCCGAGGTTAGCAAGGGGGCGTATCTGGCTATATGCTGGAACATCTGAGTATCTGACAGTACTAACTACTTAATTTAAGTAGAAGTGAAAATCTGTTCAGTGCAGACAATCAGCAGGGAAGGCCTCATATATATGAGGAACCCTCAACGACTAAACGCCAGACTCTGTATTAACAGAGAAGATATAGTCTGATCTTGTAGGCGACTACAAGACCTGAGAAATCAGGGCCAAGAGATTGGTTAACACAATGCCTAAAAGGTATCGGAGGCGTTCAAAGGTTAGCTAACTACGGATGGAAATCGTAGTGATAGTGTATACGCATAAGCTAGCTTGACTGTGAGGGCGACAACCCAAGCAGGTACGAAAGTAGGAGTAAGTTTTCCGCTGTCCGTACATCATGTACAAGAGTGTGGTATCGGCAGCGCTTTCGGATAAAAGTTACGCCGGGGATAACAGGCTTATAGCGCCCAATAGTTCACATAGACGGCGCTGTTTGGCACCTCGATGTCGGCTCATCTTATCCTGGGGCTGAAGAAGGTCCCAAGGGTCCGGCTGTTCGCCGGTTAAAAAGGTACGCGAGCTGGGTTCAGAACGTAAATTACATTGCGTTCTATCGCTGAGAAGCGGTAAGGCGTTGGCAACATCGAGCCAATAACGCTAACATCTGACTAATATCGGTGAAACCCCACCTGGATTTACGAACGATCCAGAGGGCAATACCGAGGGAAGTCTTCCTTTGTTGGAATGACCCCGTAGAGACTGGATCCCTAACTATTAGGGTGAAGATAGGACAATCAAACTATACCAAGTCCTATAATATGTCAGCCCCTAACCGTTTTACGGAAGGGTGAAGATATAGTCCGTGCCATCAGTAATGATGGATCAACACGCGTGAGACAGTTCGGTTTATATCCGCTGTGGACGTAAGGAAACTTGAGAGGATTTACTCCTAGTACGAGAGGACCGGAGTGAACGCACCTCTGGTGTATCAGTTGTTCTACCAAGGGCATTGCTGAGTAGCTATGTGCGGACTAGATAAGCGCTGAAAGCATATTAAGCGCGAAACTAACCTCAAGATTAGGTTTCCCTATGACCTCCCTGAAAGACGATCAGGTTGATAGGTGCAAGGTGTAAGCACGGTGACGTGTTCAGCCGAAGCATACTAATAGAGGCATTGACTTTTTACGGTCTCTAAAGAATAGATCCTCTGTTCTTTAGAGATATGGCAATTGACTAGTTTTTTGTGTTTACAAAAACGTTTGTATTTGCTAAATTTCTTTAGTCTATTCGTGTTGAGACTTGGACATCAACCACCCCGTCCTATTAATTTAAGACTGATTGGTTGGTGCCCATAGCACGAGGGAAACACCTGTTCCCATTCCGAACACAGCAGTTAAGCCTCGTAGCGGTTACAATACTTGGGGTTCACCCCTGGGAAAATAGCACGGTGCCAAATTTTGATTAAGGCCCCCTATAAAGGGGGTCTTTTTCATTTCACGGTAGTAAATCTTACAGCTAGCCATAAGCATAATTTATTACAATAAGTTGGTATTCCTAGAGTAGTGTTTAAACTTAACAGGAGTACATAAAGATCATATTGACGTAGAAGCAATAGCGTGATATATTATTTTACGAAACGAAAAGAAAAAGGGCTAAAGCAAAAGCTGAGCTCTTTTATTTTTTCGGTAAATAAGGAGGATATAAGAAATCATGGCTGGAACTAAGAACGGCGGTAAGGCTGCCGCTAAGACCAACAAGACTAAGTACGGTGCCGACTTTTACGCTCGTATTGGTGCTATAGGTGGAAAAAAGGGTCACAGTGGTGGGTTTGCTCAAAACCGTGAGCTAGCACGTATCGCTGGTGCACGTGGTGGCCGAGTTAGCCGACGCAGCAAAAAGACATCCTAGTTATTAATATATAGGTTACCTTTAAAAGAACCGCCTTTAGTTTAGGCGGTTCTTTTAAAATAGGACGTTGTCTTTTATTGGTCTTCTCGCACGATAAGATCTGCAAAAACGAGAAGGGGAAACTTGCCAGCAAGCATGGCAATTAAAACAACTATAAGAGTTGGATGCATCTTCTTGAAGAGCCCTTGTCCCGCATGATGGACAAGTACTTCTTCTGCTCAACCAATCCCGATAGCTATCCAGGCATTGCTGGATATGTTCTTCGTCAATCTCTAGATCAAGCTTAACGGCTAATTCCTTTGCCTTCTCCCATGCAGATACCTCCATTCTTAGTAGTTCATAGTCTGTTTTGTATGCTAAATGCCCTAATAGCGCATGACCTGTTTCATGCAATAACGCCCAGCAACCCTCATTGTCAATGTTTTCTTTGGAGTAGGTTATTTTGCGTTCTTTAGGTGACCAGCTAAACTGTTCACCAACAGAGAATTCTATATCTGGGACTAGTTTATTCAATTCCTCAATCATCGGCTGTTTACAAAGACCTCTTTAGCATAGTCATAGCAACCATATATAACCGCTTCTTCTGGCCTATTTGCGCCTTCAACTCTAGGCATAGGCAGTAAAGGTGTTTCAAGATTTTTAAGATAATCATTTAACCTATCGCCATATTTATCAAAATATGTACCGACGCTGCCTCCTATTACAATGACTTCCGGCTCTGTAACTGCCACTAGTTCAATTAAGCCCTGTCCAATATCTCTGGCTATTAATTCCCAGGTCTTATCGTCATCAATATCTTTAGCCATTTTGCCGTAGGTTTCCACTATAGCTTTACCAGAAGCAAAACTTTCCCACGGCATTAAGCGCCCGTTATGTTCTAATAAAAGCAATCTTCCACCGCTATCTCCTACTTCATGGTCTATCTTGCGGTCTACTATTAAGCTATACCCGATTCCAGTACTAACTGTTACGTAAAGAAGCCGCAAAGGTTCTCTGAGCATTGATTCCGATAAGCCTGCTAATTTAGCATCGTTTTCTATGGCCACTGGGCTCTTAGTTATATTTTCTAAGTCCGCTTGTATGGGTTCATTCCGCCAAGGTAGGTTACTGAAGGTCCGGGCGATTCCCGTATCTCGATCAAAGCTGGTAACAGGAATGCCAATACCTACGGCACGAAAGTCCTTTTCGGAGAAGGAATTTATATTATCCTTAATTTGTTCTAAGAATTCGGAATAATTCTTTGGTGTTGGAAACTTTTTCTTTTGAGTTATGACACCATTGTCGTCTAATATAGCGGCGAGCGTCTTGGTGCCTCCCACATCAATACCCAGATACATATTTTTAGTCTAACACAGGCTTTAGGTTAACCTATTGCCGTTAATGCCTAAACAGCTATACTTACCTTATGAACAGCAAGCGTCTTCGTTTTCGGTCGTTGCTTTTGGTTTTGGCCGCTACTTTCATTTTTACTAGTACGGAGGCTTTTGCATCTAGCCAATTAATAGCTCAAGGATATCCAGGTAATTCCAATTTGCAACCAGGAATGATTGTGCAGCTCAATCCCCAAAAACCTAACAGCGTTATGGCTCTTAGTCTAGAAAATATATCTAAAATGCTTGGTGTTGTTATTTCCGCTAACGAAGCAGCTCTAACAATTTCCCAGCCAACTAATTCACAAGAGGTGTATGTCACAAATACTGGTCAGCATAATGTGTTGGTTACAACACAAAACGGCACTATAACCACTGGTGATTACATAACTATATCGTCTATTGCAGGCTTAGGGATGAAGGCTGATAGCAATGAGGGCGAAGTTCTTGGACAGGCTGCTGGTAGTTTTGACGGCGTTCATAATGTACTAGGCAGTACTACTTTAAAGAATAGTGCTGGCCAAAGTAAGGCCGTAAGAATAGGTATGGTTCCAGTTAATATTAACATTGCCAGCAACCCATTAGCTAAAGGTGCAAAAGGTGTTCCAACTTTCTTAAGTAATCTAACCAAGTTTGCTACAAACAAATCCGTTAGTGCTGATCGAATATACTTAGGCATGCTGTGTGTTGTGGCAGGAATTATCATAACTATTAGTATTGTTTATGCTGCCATAAAGAACGGGTTTATCTCGATTGGCCGCAATCCCTTAGCTAAAAAAGCGATAGTATTAAACCTCTTTAAGGTAGTAATAGTAGCCTTAGTTGTATTTGTTGTGAGCTTAGGCGGGGCTTATTTAATTATTACTCAATAACGAAGTAGTCAAAAACATATGTCTGACCGGATTGGGGTGTTGAGGCGGAACAAACACTAAAGCTTGAGCCTGAACGATTAACATAGTAGCTAAGACTTGCGGATCCGGGGCCTACAGGAGTCAACATTACTGCAGGAGTGGATCCAAATGGGGAAGTAAAGTTGACAGTTATATAACAACCGGCAGTTGGACTACCGCCAGTGTTGATGGTTACAGTCCCAGCAGTGTCAGATCCATTTACTGATGTAGTTCCTCCAACTCCAGTGGCAGATCCGGTCAAGCGTCCTGGTATTGAACCAATGGCTATCAGGTGGTGGTTTAGGGTTAGATCGCCGTTAAGCTGCAAGGAACTAGTTGTCACTTGAGGAGATGAAATGCTTCCCGAAAATGCGCCACTGCCATTAACACTTAGCCCTTTTTGTAGGGTTAGTGTTCCCTGGACGGATTCATTGCCCGTAACAGATAGATTGCCACCAGTAAGCAAATTGTTGCTAACAGAGAGGTCATTATTTACGGTAAGTTGGTTAATTTGCATACCTTTAGCTACTTGTAGTTGGCCCTTAACTAAAACTTGGCCATTAAATATTGAGCTACTTTGTACAGTAAGTACTTGGTTGGCACTTCCAATTACATCATTACTATTAGCTAAGTTATTTAGCTGTTTAGGTGTTAGGGTTTGCTGGGCTATGCTTGGCTGAGATGAATTCTGGTGTTGATAAAGCAGTATCATAGCTACAATAACGCCAATGGCCAAGAGTATGAATATAGGTAGGTATATTGTCCAATGGCCAGAAAACTTCTCTGTAATATAGCTTAAGGGGTTTTTTGATGGTGGTTTAAGATTTGTTGTTGGTTGCAGCGGTGGCTGGTCTTTGGTCGGATCATTATCTGCATACTCAAGAGACGAGTCGAGACTTTCTTTGGATTCAGTGACTTTTTGTTTGTCTTCCATTGTTTTATTGAAATTACTATATATGACTATACTAGAACAATAACTAAAGCGTTAACAGTTTGCGTTTTTGTCTGTTTTTTTGCAAAATTAAGAACAGGTACTTATGCGTAAAATAAACAGATTAGCGGTATTATTGCTTCCTCTTTTTCTTTTGATTCTCTTGTCTTCGTATACTAAAGTTTCGGCCTCTTGTGTTAATGGGCAAAATTCCTGCTCTTCATCTTATGGTATTAGTCGGTATTCATTTGACAGTGGCGGCACGCTAGATAACTCATGCTATGGCTCATATTGTGCAGCGCAAACACTAGGAGACACGGCTGTTGGTAATTCGTCTGGTAGCGGCTACCAGGTTCAGGCAGGCTTTAATGATAATCGAGAACCTTCTCTAGAATTGTTTGTTAATGCAGCGAATATTAACGCTGGATTACTAAGTACAACCAAAACAGCAACAGCCACTGCTACTTTTTCAGTTGAGTCATATCTTTCCAGTGGTTATGTTGTTGAAACTATTTCTTCACCGCCTAAGGAAGGCTCTTATGTGATGTCGGCGCCTTCAAGCCCAACTGCCTCAGCTCAAGGCACCGAACAGTTCGGGATAAATTTAGTGGACAATACTACTTCTTGTGGAGCTCCAGCAGATTTTGGGGCTAACCCAATACAGGTACCCGGTACTAGTTTTAGCTTTGGTGCGCCAACCCCAAACTACGACACGTGTGGAAAGTTTATGTATAAATCTGGAGACCCTATAGCTAGTTCGTCTGAAAGCACCGGACAAACAAACTACACCATCTCCTATATTCTTAACATAAGCAGTGCAACTCCTGGTGGTGTATATAGTATGAATCAACAATTAGTGGCAATCCCGACTTTTTAAAAAGCGCTTGCATTTTTTAAGCAAAACCATTATTATGCGGTTACATTAAAAATTAATAAAAATTAAAAAATAAAAATATGAAAAAAGGCTTAAAACTGAGTGTACGTAACGGCGTTTCTTTAATATCTGCGCTGTCATTATTAGTCGTGGGTATCTTGCCCGCTTTAATTGGTTCGGGTACAGCTTATGCTGGGGAGGTGACCAGCCGTAGCGTGACCATGAACCAGTCGACTCCAGGAGCTACAGGAGTGACGTATACGGTAAATTGGACGCCAGCATCCACCTCAAGTATTTATTATGTTGTGGTGGACTTTTGTACGCACTCGCCTTTGCCGGGAGATACAACTTGTACAGCACCGACGGGTTTTTCAGCAGGTGCAACAACAACTTGGTCTGAGCCTAACACATCAGGAAATCAACTAAATGGATGTACCTGGACTGCATCGGCTCCCGCCACGACCACAGTAGAACTTGCAGATTCCAGCGGGTGTGCTCAAACTACTTCATCACCGGATATTATAAGCATGAGTAATGTCACTAACCCAACAACTACCTGTAGTTCCGACAGTGCATGTGAATTCTACGCAAGGATTATAACCTATGGATCGACTGGTCCTGGTACCTATACGGCAGGAGACACAACTGACTCTATAGATTCAGGTGGTGTAGCCTTGTCTACAGCTAGTGCAATATCTATTTCTGCGACCGTCGAAGAGTCGATCAACTTCTGTGTTTACGCTAGTGGTAATACTTGTGGCGGCAGCACAAGTTTAACTCTAGGATCTGGTACACCTACAGTTCTTACTTCCGGAGCACCATCATATGGCACTGAAGAGTTTGATTTGTCAGACAATGCAGCGACCGGAGTAGCTATTGATGCTTATGGTCCTACATTGACTAGTGGTGCTAACACTATTCCAGCTCAAACTAGCTCGGCGGTTTTACCAACTACTGGTAACTCTGCCGGTTTTGGGCTTTACATCGCACAAGAATGCACAACTAGTCTAAACCCGTTGAGCGCTACAACCCCATACACGTATTCATCAGCAAATCCAACTACGACACCTCCTGATGTTTTGTTCACTGGTACTACTTCACCTGTACAGATAGCTAGTACTGCTGGACCAGATAAAAATTATTGTACAAGTGGTGTTGGTTACGGTGCCGTATCTAGTGTCACTACACCTTCAGGCGTATACACTACGAACCAACAATTGATTGCTACTGGTACATTCTAAATAATAAGGGTAGGCGATGCATCGCTTAACCTCTAGACTACACCGGCTTTTACTATGGGCATATGAGATTATGCCCATAGTGATCATTTTGTGGCTAACCACTTCTGTTACCTATGGGCTTGAATTAAACCAAAGGAGCATATATATACAAAACAATGCTCCAAGTGCAACGACCCAATATACAGTTAGCTTTGGTTTAAGTGCAAATGAAACACTGGGCTCTATAGAAATTGAGTTTTGTTCAAACAGTCCGTTGCTTTTTATGTCGTGTACCGCGCCAACAAACTTTAACGACCTAAACGCAAATCTTGTTAATGAAAGCGGAATTAGTGGCTTAACAATAAATAATGGCTTATCAAACCAAAACACTTTAATTCTTAGTAGAGTGGCAAGCCTTGCTAGTGCCAATCAGTTAACTTTTGTGTTTTCGAATATAACTAACCCGTCTGCTTCCGGGTCTTTTTACGCAAGGTTTCAAACATTCGCATCATCGAATGCTTCGGGTTCTCCTACTGATGTTGGCGGAGATGCAATGGATATTGAGTCACCCTATACAATATCGGCAACAGTTCCGCCTTATCTTCTGTTGTGTGTTGGCGTTTCGATTCCAGGCTTAAACTGCAACCAATCTCAAGGTAGTTTGATTAATTTTGGTTCTTTATCACCTAGTTATACCGCTTCAGCTCAGAGTCAAATGGTAATAGCAACAAACGCCCAGAATGGATATGCCATACAGTTGAGTGGAAATACTATGACGTCAGGAAACCATATAATACCACCCTTAAATAGTGATAATCCATCATCTCCAGGCACTAGTCAGTTCGGTATTAACCTTGTAGCAAATAGTCAACCAGCTATAGGCTCAAATCCTATTGGCCCCGGTTCGGGAAGTGTAGCAAGTTCTTACTCAAAAGCTAATGATTTTAAATTTTCCAATGGAGATATAATCGCTCAGTCAAATCAAGCATCATCTTACAAAGAATATACAATAAGCTATATCCTTAACATGGCAAAAAACCAATCACCAGGCGTATACAGTACTACCATTTCGTTTATTGGGATGGCGTATTTTTAGCAGCTTTGCTATATTAAGGTTTAGCAATTAAAACTAATATATTAAAGGGAGTGAGATGTTGCGAAAAGCTGTAGGCAGTATTTTAGCCTTACTTCTATTTACATGTATAACAATGGGTTCTGTATCAGGGGCATCAATTACTGGAGGTAACGGCATAAGGCTGTCACCGATAAGATTTGATTTACAAATTGATCCAGGTAAGAGCAAGACAATCCAATTCAATGTTCAAAATATTACTAAGGATACGGCAACTTATGAAGCTGTAGTAAACAATTTTACGGCTAATAACCAAAACGGCTCTCCTCAATTGTTAACTAACAACAAGTATGACCCCACTGGCATAAAGCAATTTATATCCAAAATACCCAGTATCACGGTTAAGCCCAAGCAAACTGTACAAGTAAAAGTTGATATTAATATACCCAAAGGAACTGCAGGCGGCGGGTATTTCGGGGCCATTAGGTTTTTGGCCGTAAATCCTAGTACAGGTAAAACCGTTAATATATCTGCAAGCGTTGCCGGTTTAATACTATTGACCGTACCCGGTCCGGGTCTTCACGAGGGTCTTTCTCTAAAAAGTTTCAACGTTGGGCAGAATGGCCAAAACAGCAGCTTGTTTTATTCCAATAAAGGTATTAATGTTTATGCTAGTTTTAACAATACTGGCAACGTTCAAGTACCACCTTTTGGAAAAATCGTAGTACAAAACATGAGTGGAGACACTATAGAGACAAAGGCAATCAACAACACTAATCCGCCAGGAAATGTTTTGCCCGCAAGTAGCCGTACTTTCAATGTACCGCTTACTGGTATCGGCTCTATTTTTGGCAAATATAAAGTGTCAGGATATTTTGGATATGGAAATAAGGGGACGCTTTTAAGTGCTACTACAACCTTTTATGTTGTTTCTCCGTGGCTAATAGGTTTAGCTGTGGTGATAATCGTTTTAATCATAGTTGGAGTATTTTTTGCGCCTAGGATATTTAGGGCCTGGTATAAGAGATCAATAAAAAAAGTTAAAGTTAATAATTAATATGTAATGAAGCGAACTAAGAAGCGGCCACTAATTTTTTTATTAGTACTTTGCCTTAGTTTGTCTTCAGCCATCAACAGCTTCGCACTAGGCTCCTCAAAAACGCCTCAAAGTGGAGCATTGGGTTTAGAGGCAACTATTCCGTCGACACCACCCACTAGCGCTCCCTCAATAAGCATACCGGCTAATGGTCAATCGTTTACTTCTATACCAATAACAGCAGGTGGTTTATGTGCAAGCAACCTTTTAGTTAAGGTTTTTTCCAATAATGTATTCATTGGATCTGCTGTATGTAACGGCGGTAGCTTTAGTCTTAGAGTTAGCCTATTCAATGGCAGTAACGTTATATATGCTCAGGATTTTGATGCCTTGGGGCAGGGGAGTCCAGTCTCTGGTAAGGTGACGGTCAATTACAGTGGTGGGCAATTTTCTCAACCAGGTAGCCAACTAACATTAACCAGTTCTTATGGGGAGATGGGCGCAAATCCCGGCCAACAACTTGACTGGCCTATAGTTATAGGCGGAGGAACACTACCCTACGCAATTAGTACAGACTGGGGTGATGGATCGTCTGCAGACCTTCAAAGCAGCGCTTTTTCGGGAACTATAAACATAAAGCACATATACTCTGTTTCAGGAATCTATCCTGTAACGATAACAGCTACCGATAGCAAAGGCTCAACTGCTTTTCTTCAGGTAGTAGGTGTAGCTAACGGTCAAATTGCTCCGGTTAATAAGGTGGGTAACAACAGCCCAAAGGCTACAACTAAAACCACCAGTACTATACCTTGGTGGGTTTTTCTTCTAGTCTTTTTAGCGTTGATTCCGACGTTCTGGCTAGGCAATCGTCATGGTAGGTCCGTGTTAATGCGTAAATACGAGTAGACTTAACAGATAAGACACTTGGCTTTTAAGGTGTAAGACTGTATAATTAAGTTAATCTTACTGGGCTGACTTATCTAGCGAAACACTCTAGGTTAGGTATTAGTACCGGAAGAAATACTTACGAAGGAGGCATATATATTATGCCAAAGACAACATTAACTATGGATGAGCTATTAGCTCAGAGTGATATTGAGGCCCTAAAGGCTGGTGATGTCGTTGAAGGTACCGTTACATCTATTAAAAAGCACGAAGTCTGGATTAACCTAGGCGCTAAAGGTGTAGGTGTGGTGCTAAGGCGCGAAATTGGCCATGGCCAACAAATAAGTGAAGGGGATAAGGTTACGGTTAGCGTAATCGATCCTGAACTTGATGAGGGGTACTCATTGCTTAGCATGAGACGAGCTGTCAAGGATCGTGGATGGGAAGAGCTAGAGCGTGTATTTGCTGAGCAAGAAATCGTTGAAATTATGCCCTATGATGCCAACCGAGGTGGATTATTGGTAGAGCTAGAAGGTATTCGCGGCTTCCTGCCAGTAAGCCAACTAGCGGCTGGACATTATCCTAGGGTGAGTGGTGCCGATAAGGATGAGATACTTCAAAAATTGAATGCACTAACAAACACAACTTTGAGAGTGCGCATTCTTGATGTTAGCCGAAAAGAAAATAAGCTTATTTTTTCTGAAAAGGAAGCGGTCAAGGATGATATGGCAGCACGATTCTCTAGTCTTAAGATTGGAGATGTCGTAGAAGGTGTCGTTACGGGAGTAATTGATTTCGGAGCCTTCGTTAATGTTGACGGCATCGAGGGTTTAATCCATATATCTGAAATATCCTGGGAACGCGTAGATAACCCCAGGAATTACGTCAAAGTTGGTGACCAGATTAAGGCCAAGATTATTTCAATCGACAAGGACAGATTGAGCCTAAGTCTAAAACAAATGACTGAAGACCCATGGTTGAGTGAAGTTAAGGCTTTCAAAAAAGGTGACGTCGTCGAGGGAAAGATTACGCGTATTACCCCTTTTGGGGCATTTGTACAGTTAAGCCCTAGTGTCGAGGCTTTGGTTCATGTTTCGGAGATGAGTGATGATGAAAGTGTTGACCCGGAAAAACTATTCCAACTTAACGAGAAAAAGCAATTTAAGGTATTGGATATAGATAACGAAAACCGAAAGATAGCTTTATCTTTAAAAAAATCAGCATCCAAGAAGGCTAAGGTCGAAAAAGAAAGTAAGTAATGTAAAAGCCTAATTTTGCCTAAGTTAGGCGGAAAGGAGCGTCCAAGTGGCAACCACAATCGAAGTTGAAGACACGATAACCGTCGGCGCTCTAGCCGAAAGGTTGATGATACCCGTATCTAAGTTAATTGGAGAATTAATGAAAAACGGGGTTATGGCTACGGTTAACGAACGTATCGATTTTGATACGGCTCAGATAATCATTCAGGAGCTGGGGCTTGATGTAGAGCTCAAGGAGAGCCCTAGAGCAGCAACAAGCATTCCAAAAAGGGAAAAGCCTAAAAGTACAACTGGCAAGGTAAGGCCACCAGTAGTAGCAGTAATGGGGCACGTTGACCATGGAAAGACATCACTTCTTGATTCTATACGTGGTGAACATGTAGCTGCCGGAGAGGCAGGGGGAATTACTCAGCATATTTCTGCTTACCAAATTGAGCATAATGGTAGGGCTATAACTTTTTTGGATACGCCTGGGCATGAAGCATTTGCGGCAATTAGAGAACACGGTGCACAACTTACAGATATTATCATTTTGGTGGTAGCAGCCGATGATGGTGTCAAGCCCCAAACTATAGAAGCCATACGTTATGCTCGTAAGGCTGGAGTTAAAATTATTGTTGCCATCAATAAAATAGACAAAGAGGAAGCCGACCCTAATCGTATTAAGCAACAACTATCTGAGCAAGAATTACTTGTCGAAGAATGGGGTGGAGATACGGTTGTACAAGAGGTGTCTGCCAAGACAGGCAAGGGTATTAGCGAATTACTGGACATGGTTCTTTTGGTAGCAGATGTTGAGGAACTAAAGGCCGACACGGATGTTGCGGCTAGGGGCTTAATTATCGAGGCTCATGTGGAAACAGGCCGAGGCCCTGTTGCTCACGCATTAATTGAAGCAGGCATACTTAAGTCCGGAGAGTTTATTGTTTCAGGAACGACATATGCCAAAGTAAGAAATCTGGAATCTTCTAGTGGTAAACCACTAAAAGAGGCAGGGCCATCTACTCCAGTAGCCATTACTGGATTTAAAAATCTGCCTGAATTTGGAGATGAATTTGAAGTTGTGGCAAACGAAAAGATAGCTCGCTCAATGGCAGAAAATGCATCAAAAAATAATCATTCAGTCTCCAACCGCGGAGTTTCAAGTACCGAATTGCTTAGGATAATAAGTAGAAGCAATGAGCTAAGTGAATTGAATATTATAGTTAAAGCCGATGTGCAGGGTTCGCTTACTTCAGTTTTAGACAGCCTAAAAGCACTAGATACCGAAGAGGTTGCAGTTAGGGTTGTCGGTTCAGGTATCGGATCTATTACAGAGAATGATCTACGGTTAAGCCAGATATCTGGAGCGAAGATATATGGGTTTAATGTTACGGTTCCGAGCACCATCCGGCAGCAAGCAGTGCGTGATAGGATCGAGCTTCACTTATATAACATAATTTATGAGCTTATAGATGACGTTAAAGGGGAGCTCGAGAATCTACTATCTCCTGAAGTTGTAGAGACCGAAATTGGAACCCTTATAGTTAGGGGTATTTTTAATACTACTAAGACAAGTGTAATCTGTGGTGGAGAAGTGACTAAAGGGAGACTGGGTATACCGGCTCTAGGACGAGTTATACGTGACAAAAAAACTCTTATGGAAGTTGAAGTGGCTGGGTTGAAGCGTGGCCCAACCGAGGTTAAGGAGGTCCTGGAAGGCGAAATGTGTGGCGTTAGTTTAGCTACTCCTAGCAGGCTGGACCTTCAGTTGGGTGACAAATTGGAAGTCTACACTAGGGAAACTCAACAACGCCATTTATAGGCGCAATTCATTCTGGTACAATTAAAGAGTAAAAAGGTTTAAAAAATCAGTGGCAATAAACTTAGATCGTAATCTGTTAGATGAACTTGGATTAGGCGGTTTACCTGACAGCGAAAAAAGCGCATTACTATCTCATATTTATGAAACGCTCGAAATGCGTGTCGGCATGCGACTTGCTGACCAGATGACAGAGGATCAGCTGAATGAATTTGAAAAGTATTTTGAGGCTAAAGATGATGCTGGGGCTTTTCATTGGCTTGAGACAAACTTTCCAAACTATAAGGATATAGTTCAAGACGAGTTTAATAAGCTTAAAGAAGAGGTAAAACAGTCAGCACCGCAAATACTTCAAGCTAGCCAACAACAGGATCTTACGGCGGAGCAAATGCCTCAACAACAGCCAAACCGGGATAGTGGGAATACGCAGTATCAGCAACCAATTGCCCAACCTCCTTATCCTCCACAATCAAACGATACTGCCGGAAGCAATAATAATCAGCCTTTACAACACCCATATGACGGCACAACGCCACCTCCTCAACCGCCAACGGCGACCCCGGGTCAGTAAGTATATTTGCTAAAGTGGATGGCCTAGCAAGAAGTCAGACCCTGACATTTCATTAGCACTTGAAGGTATTAGTCGGTCAATAATTAACAAACCCTTACTCGTATTAACAGCTAGCTGGTTATTGATCGAGTCAAATACTCCAATTGAACCTGTACGTTCATTTGTAGAGTGTGCCTTAGTTACGATAACAGGCAAATCACCTATAGTTGTTTTGCTTCTAGGCCAGCCTAGAAAGGCCCTAATTT
The DNA here is from genome assembly GCA_021848145.1 of bacterium. Classification (GTDB taxonomy): domain Bacteria; phylum Patescibacteriota; class Saccharimonadia; order Saccharimonadales; family UBA4665; genus JAJZWH01. The sequence continues at coordinate 6,244 of JAJZMX010000003.1, read as the reverse complement.
GCCTTTCCAGGGTTTCTGCTGGCAGATTATAGTCAAGAATAGACTGGTAGCCTCCTAGGCGCTTGTCGTATGTGGCAGACCCATTTTGAGGTTTTGACTGGAGGCTCCCATCAAAAATTCCTGGAAGAAGGGTAGTTAATCTTTTTGCTCCAATACTACCTAATTTGTCTGCTAATTCTTGCTTACTTTCAGTACCGTTAAGTTTAACTCTAGTTTGGTCAAATATAGGTCCAGCGTCCATCTGTGAAACTAATTGCATAAGGCTTACTCCGGTTTCTGTTGAGCCTTCAAGAATGGTTGCTTCTATAGGTATAGGCCCCCTATGCAGGGGTAGTAGAGACGGGTGTATATTAATAATTCCATATGGAAATAGGTTGATAATTTCTTGTGGAACCATCTTCCCGAAAGAGGCTAAGACACCTGCTGAAGCATTGAATTGTGTTAATTCATTTGCTGATTCTTTTAGACTTTTTAATTCAATTAAGGGGATATTGTTAGCTTGCGCAAATTCCGCCACTTCCAGGGGTCTTTTTTTACGAGAACTTTTCAGCTGCGGTGGCAAAGGAACGATGATAGCTCCAACTTTATAGCCGTTTAATACTAGCGCTTTAAGGATAGGCGTGTCAGTTGACACTCCCGTTGCAAGACGCTCATTCCCAAAGAATAGTATTGTTTCTGATTTCTTCATAATCTAACTGTCTCAATTTTCCGTCTTCATCAAGGTGAAAAAACGCATCAGCTTGATCCTTAATGTGATCAACAAAGACTATACCATTAGTATGATCTATCTCGTGTTGAAAAATCCTTGCTAAAAACCCCTCTGCTGTTACCCTAAACGGTTTACCGTCTAGTCCAATGGCTTTAACTCTTACCTTTGAATATCGTTTTACTTTTCCATAAAGGTCGGGGACGCTTAAACAACCTTCGTAGTCTGCTATAAGCTTACCTTCCGTTTTTGTTATCTCAGGGTTAATAAATACTGTAAAAGTTTGGTTTTCTTTATCCTCGTAATCGTTTCGGACAATAACTATACGGTATAGTTTATCTATCTGAACTGCCGCTAGTGCTACGCCTACTTCGTGGTCTCTTGAGACATCCCAGCTTAAGGTAGCACTAACCATATCGTCACATATTGCCTTGATCTCGGTAGTGATTAAACCAACTCGACTGGATTTTTCCCTTAGATGAGGATTGGGTAGCGTTATTATGTCGTCTTTAGTAAGAGCCATATCCGTTAAGTATACAATTTAGTTAACAAAATTACCTAGATTAGGTCGCTGGGATCAATATCCCAACTGCAATTAGAGGGAAGCGAATCGATTATGTTAATTAACTTACTACGCTCATGGGATTTAACAACTATTTGCCATTTGTAACGGTTTAGTCTTTTTTCGTGAAAAGCGGGCGCAGGGCCTTCGACTCTTACGTCTTTAGGAAGGTTTGAGGCTATAATTGATGCGGCTTTCTGAGCGCTTTTACTATTCGCCCTGCTTACAGTTAACTTTAACAAATGGGTGAATGGAGGAAAAAGAAATAACTGGCGCTCTTTAATTTCTTTTTTATAGAAATTCTCCCAATCATCTTTTAACGCAGCGTTTAAGGCCGGTGATTGCGGTTGATATGTTTGGATAATTGCTTTGCCATCAATATGACCTCGGCCAACTCTTCCAACTACTTGGCTTAGAAGCTGGAAAGTTCTTTCGTTAGCCGTATAGTCAGGTAATTGTAGGGATGTGTCAGCTAAGAGAACTCCTACGACGCTAAGTTTAGGCAAATCGAGCCCTTTTGCTAGTAATTGAGTGCCTACGATTATATCCACGCTACCATTTTTGATATCTGAATAATGCTGCTCTAGCCTTTCTGCCTTTGAACTGTCGCTATCAAAGCGTTGGATTTTTGCATCTGGGAAAAGTCTTTCTGCTTCGCTAACCACTGCTTTAGTACCGATACTCAAATACTTAATAGTTGGGTTGTGGCATTCGGGGCAAGAAATAGGCGCAGACGATGTAAATCCACACAAATGGCATCGCAGCAGGTGGCTATCTCCATGGTAGGTTAAGGGTAGATCGCATCTGGGGCATTTTGCTTGATAATCGCACACGGTGCAGACTATTGCGCGAGCTGTACCTCTTCGATTTAGGTAAAGTAAGGCTTGTTCGCCTCTGCCAATAGCTGTTTCGATTGAGTTCGTAAGTGGCTGGGAAATATAGTTCGATCTTGGGAACAGGGAGCGATCATGGCTATCCACCACAATAGTTTCAAGTTTTGTGTTATTGTTTCTAGCTAGTTTATCTAGTCTGATAATCGGCTTTTCTCTATTCCTAGCGAGATAGTAATCTGTTACTAGTGGAGTTGCGGAGCCTAGTATTAGCTTTGCCACATGAATACTACGAAGCTTAGCCGCCACCCGGCTGGTTAAGTAATAAGGCGCTTGTTCTTGTTTGTATGAAGGTTCATGCTCTTCGTCAATGACTATTAACCCAATATTGCTTAGGGGTGAAAAAATTATTGAGCGAGGGCCGATAACTATTTTTGGACTCTTGCTAGAAAGTAATTGAACCCAGCGTTCTGCACGTTGTTTGGGCGTTAAAGTAGAGTGCAGCAAGACGACCGAGTTACCAAATATATGCTTAAAATCATCTTCTAATTGCGTAGTAAGGCTAATTTCTGGAGTTAACAGCAAAACTGATTTTTGTTTAGATATCTCTTGGATGGCAAGTTCCTGGTAAATCCTTGTTTTGCCGCTACCGGTCCGACCATGTAGTAGATAGGTATCATAATTTTGCATGCTATTAATTGCCATTTTTTGGTCTTCGGATAAATCTGGAATAGTGCTTGGACGGCGGTTTAGATAATTGCTATATAATTGATTCTGGTGCTTGATAATGTTAGGTGGAATAAACAGTTGTGTTATGGTGCCAATTGAAGAAGGGTAATATTCTTTCATCCATTTCATTAACTGTAAAATCTCTATAGGCAAAGTGGGAAGATCACTTATTGCTTGAATCAACTTGGTCTTAACTTTTGGTTTAGCTGTTTTTTTAAACACAATACCTATTACAGTTTCATGCCTAAGGGGAACTACAACAATTTGACCTGGTTTAATATTTTCATTTGCAGCATATGTCAAAGGTTCGCTACCATGGTAGTGGTTGCTACGGACCCATACCTCGTAAAAGACCATGCGTTAATTATATTGGTTTTAGTTGAGAAATAGGTTTTTTTTCGAGTTAGCGGTAAAAACGTGGAGGTTTTTTAGCTAGTTTTCCTCTCGTTAAAGTAGATTCTTTTAATGAATTGCACCGCAATTAGTTTAATTTTTAACTGCTAAATATTGATCAATAATCCCGATGTCTTTTAAGTCTTTCTCTCGACCTAATTTTTCTTTGAAATGTCTTATGAATTTCAATTTTACAAAGGGAAGGCCATCTATAACTTCAGCTGTTTTTATCTGATGTTCTACCGTAGGATCTTCTGGAGAGTAGTTGCTGAAAAATGAACCTTCGCCTAACACCTCAACTAAACCTCCTGATAATGTAATTTTTGTTAGTCCATTATCAGTTTCTGGCTTATGTTCTTTAACTAATATGCTCCACAGATAATTATCAACTATTATATCTGCAAAGACCTCTCACGCCTATCGGACCACTAGATGTGATAGCAAAATGACCAATTGGCAGATTTAATTCTTTTACAACATCAAAGATTCTTTTATTTAAATCGTCTATCTGGTCATTGCTCATACGGCAATAATACTAGAAACCATGAGGGATTCGAACCGTATGTCACTTGACATATAACATACAAAACCTATACAATTAATGTATTAGATTAGGAGTATGCACAATGTCTACAAAAACTTTAAACATTGCACTTGATGAAGAGCTGTTAAAAAGTATCGATGAAGCCGTTAAGCAAGACATGGGCTCTAGAAGTGAATATTTTAGAAGACTTGCCTTATCTGATTTGGCTCGTCGAAAAAGGTGGGAACAACTGTTTGCTGCTGGTAAATCAGTTGGCAGACAGATGGGGATTGCGAGCGAAGAACAGGTGTATAAGCTCTTAAAAGACTAAGGGGTTATGGCTACAAAACCCAAACCGCAAGTTGTTATTGACACAAATGTCTGGATTTCTGGCTTAATCTTTGGAGGAAACCCCGAAAAGATAATTCGTTTGTTTATAGAGGGTCAAATAATAGTTGTTTGTGCAGAAGAGTTACTTAGTGAATTACGACGAAAAATCACCCAGCGATTTCCTTTATTCTTACCGAATCTAAGCTTACTTGAGGCCTCAATTCGTGAAGACGCACTTTTTATATCGTTAGGTACTGTGCAGATCACGGCAAGTAGAGATATCGAAGATAATAAATTTATTGAAACTGCTCTAACTGGGCAAGCCAGCTTCATTGTAAGTGGCGACAAAGACCTTACAGATATCGGCTCATTTCAGAGCATTAACATATTAAAACCTAAAGAGTTTCTCGAAATTTTTAAAAAGTATCAATCAGAATAACGAAACTGGCTGCGGAGCCTCATTCGAACCTTACAGGATTATTTACCATCAATTTTAATGACTCGCTTGCACACTAGCATAGTTTTAACCTCTCGTTAATTGCCAATAAGTAATGTTTCCTGACATTACTTGTGCATGAAACAACGAGGATTTAGGTACTGTCCCACTTGCGGTACTAAGCTTCAGAAACGTGGTTTAACTAAAGCCGGAACGCAGCGTTGGTTATGTGTAAATTGCAGTAAGAGCGCTGTTAAGCCCAGGACAGATCTTAGCAAGGCATTGCTTCTATAACGCTTTGTTAACTGGTTACTTGGTAAACAATCTCAAACTGAGCTAGGCATGCAATTCCGTACTTGGCATAAGCAGATTTCCTGGTGCTGGGAGATTATTCCTCAGGCCAGAGTTATCCGGAGAGATTTATGCCATTCTACTGCTAGATGGTATACGGATTGGTAACTTAGTAGATCTCATTGCTAGGAAGCCTAGGTTCGTGGTGGACTGGCACTGGGCCGGTTGGGAAAGTAGTAATACCCGGGAAGAGCTGTTAAAACAGTTGCCAGCTCCTACTGTAGTTGTCTGTGACGGCCAGAAAGGTATCCTCGGTGCCATTGGTAGATGTTGGCCTGAGACGTACATTCAGCGCTGTCACTTCCATGTCTGGCAGAATGTCCGTAGCAAACTATCCTTACATCCAACAACCCAGGCTGGCATAGAACTACTACAGCTAGCTAAACAGCTACTGAAAGGCATTGCTAGCAAAGAAGAGGCTAATCTGGATTAAACAGCTGAGTCAGTGGGAGGAACGCTGGAGAAGTCTGTTAAATGAGCGAACCCTCCGAGAGAATCCACCTCCCCATAAACGTAAGTGGTGGTATACCCATGGCAATCTGAGAAGTGCCTATTACCAACTACACAAACTAACTGAAGCTGGTCAACTATTCGTGTACTTAGAAACAGTCCTAACTGACCAACCAATTCCTAGATTCACTAACCATCTTGAAGGAGGGATTAACTCCCAGCTCAGGACAAAGCTAAAACTGCATAGAGGCTTAAGCCAAACACACCAACAACACCTGGTAGGCTGGTACCTGAACAGTCGGACTGAAGCCCAAAAACCTCCACGAAAGTTCCTATAACTTGTTTTTTCAGAAAAAATTCCTTGAAAAAAAAGCCGGCTAAAGATATACTTTTAGTGCGTTGTTCTAATAACAATAAATCTTAAGGAGTGTCATGCTTGACGTTTTTATTACTTCGCGTGTGCGACGAAAAATTATTGTCATATACGCTAAGTACCCCGATTTTAAGACTCATGTTAGGGGTCTAGCTAAATTGATAAAAGAAGATGCCGGTAACATTCAGAGGGAGTTGAAACGTCTTGAGAAAGTGGGCTTTTTGACTTCAGAAAAGCAGGGTAACACTAAGGTATACTCAACCAACAAGCAGTTTCCTATCTTTAAAGAGCTCCAAAGCATAGTTCTAAAAAGCCAGCGCACAAACCAAAAACGAACTTAACATTTAACCCTGATCTGGAATGGTTAGTCCTAAGGTGTTAAACTAATAGGTAGCTTAAACACTATTCAAGTCTGTTTAAGCTACCAAAACAAAAACCTAAAACCTAAATGCCCAAACAACGTCTAACTAGACGATTACTAATCGCAGGTAATTGTCTAAAAACTAGGGTTAGACCCATAGCTACGCTCATGGGTCTGGTTAGCTTTGTATCTCTTGTGCT
>JAJZMX010000002.1 GCA_021848145.1 bacterium | reverse complement strand
TTGGATCCTCCGTATGACCGCGGCTGCTGGCACGGAGTTAGCCGATCCTTATTCATATGCTACCGTCATAATCGTCACATATAAAAGCAGTTTACAACCCGAAGGCATTCATCCTGCACGCGGCGTTGCTCCATCAGGCTTTCGCCCATTGTGGAAAATTCCCTACTGCTGCCTCCCGTAGGAGTCTGGGCCGTTCTCAGTCCCAGTCTGGCTGATCATCCTCTCAGACCAGCTAATGATCGTCGCCTTGGTGAGCTATTACCTCACCAACAAGCTAATCATGCGCAGGCCGTTCCCAAAGCGCCGAAGCTTTAACCCTAAGGCCACATGCGGTATTAGACACCATTTCTGGTGCTTATCCCTCACTTTGGGGTACGTTCCTACGTGTTACTCAGCCGTCCGCCGCTCGTGTATCCCCGAAGGAACCTTACCGCTCGACTTGCATGTATTAGGCACGCCGCCAGCGTTCATCCTGAGCCAGGATCAAACTCTCCAAAAAAAAGAATCTGTTTCCTAAAAACAGTTCAAAATGAACTGACGTTGATTTGCACTACCAAGTTTTTAACGTACTATCGCTCGGTGTTTAAAAGCACTTACAGCACTAGTCTCACGCCGAACTAAAACAAATATATCTGTTAATTTCGCTTACGTCAAGATATAATTGACTATAAACGTTGTACTAATATCTACTTACTTTTTAAGTCCTGACTAGCTGTGGCTGGTCTTCAGAGTCTTCTGCAGGCTGCTTGTCCACTAACGCCAAGGAGACTACTTGATCGCCGTCGTTTAAGCGCATGATGCGAACACCTTGAGTGGCACGACCTAATTCGGGTATATCCTTTAATCCCAACCTAATAGTTTGGCCAAGTTGGGAAATTATTATAACCTCTTGGTCGTTATTTTGTAGGGTCTTAACGCCCACCAGCTCACCTGTTTTAGTATTAACTACTGCAGAACGTATACCTACACCGCCACGAGCATGGGGCGTAAACTGTGATACTTTTGTTCTTTTGCCATACCCAAACTTGCTTATAACAAAGATGTCTGAACCTTCTTCTACTATATCCATACCTATTACGTGGTCATTAGGTCGTAGTCGAATACCCCTAACTCCCCTACTTACCCTTCCCATCGGACGAACATCTTTCTCATGGAAACGAATAGCCTGACCCTGAGAAGTAGAGATAACTACCTCGTTGTTGCCAGTTGTATGCCTAATCCATTTAAGTTCGTCACCATCATCAAGATTAATGGCTATTAAGCCACTACTGCGCACATTTTGGTACTGTACAAACGGAGTCTTCTTGACCACCCCTCTGACCGTACACATTATTAGGTTCTGTTCTACGTTAGTCTGATTAATATTTATTACAGCACTTACAGTTTCTTCAGGCTGTAATTGCAATAAATTAACAATCGCAACACCTTTTGCGTTCAGACTAGCTGCTGGTACTTCATAAGTCTTCAACCTAAATACACGACCTTTGTTTGTAAAAAACAACAAGAAATCATGAGTTGATGCATTTACAACATGTTCAATCACATCTTCTTCTCGTGTCTGCATGCCCCGCCTACCCTTACCTCCACGGCCTTGCTTCTTGTAATCAGCTATCGGGCTACGTTTAATGTAGTTTGCGGAAGTAAGTGTTACAACAACCTGTTCTTCAGCTATTAGGTCTTCGTCGGTCATTTTCCCTAGTTCACCGGGAACAATCTTTGTTTGACGCTCATCACCATAACTCTTCTTTATATCTAGTAGCTCATTGACGATAATAGACAGTATCTTCTTTTCGTCTGCTAATATCCCCTCTAGCTTAGAAATAAGCAACAATAATTCTTTAAGCTCATCCTCTATCCTCTTTCGTTCTAATCCCGCCAGAGTCCTTAGCTGCATGGCTAATATTGCCTTAGCTTGGACCTCAGTAAGTTTAAACTTCTTGATCAGTGCTTCTTGAGCCTCGTCAGTGGTTTCACTAGCCCTTATTGTATTAATAACCTCATCTATATGATCTAAAGCAATCTTTAGGCCTTCAAGAATATGAGCCCTTTCTTTAGCTCTGTCTAGCTCATATTGTGTACGACGCCTGACAACCTGCTGGCGATGGTGAATGTGTTCCTTGATTATGTCCTGCAGGCCTAATATTCTAGGTTGAATACCATCTATTAAGGCCAGCATATTGTAGTGAAAAGTAGTTTGCAGGGGCGTAAGCTTATATAGTTGGTTTAACAACTTTTTAGGAAACGTATCCCTTCTTAGATCTATGACAATACGCACATTACCTCTAGCGCTTTCATCCCTTAAATCAGATATTCCGCTAATTTTTTTATCCCTTACTAGATCAGCAATTTTCTCAAGTAACCCGGCTTTATTAACACCGTAAGGGATTTCGCTAATAACAATCTGGAAGCGACCTTTATTGCCTTCAATAATGTCAGCGACTCCTCTTATAACTACACCACCCCTGCCTGTGGCATATGCTGTTCGAAGGCTTTCTTTCCCATAAACTATCCCGGCAGTAGGAAAATCAGGTCCTTTTACGAACTTAAGCAAATCATCAAGCGTAGCATCGTCGTGCTGAATCTGATAAACAGTAGCGTCAATTAATTCGGAAAGGTTATGTGGAGGTATGTTTGTAGCCATTCCTACAGCAATACCAAGTTGTCCGTTAAGCAACAAGTTTGGAAGCTTTGCTGGTAAAACAGATGGCTGCTTCAAGCGACCATCATAATTGTCTACAAAATCTACGGTATTTTTATCTATATCTGCTAGCATCTCCTCTGCAATACGGGTCATTTTAGCTTCCGTATAACGCATGGCTGCAGGCGGGTCGCCATCCATAGATCCAAAGTTACCCTGACCGTTAACTAGCAAGTAGCGCATAGCCCAAGGCTGGGCCATTCGTACCATACTATCGTAGATAGCGGCATCTCCGTGTGGGTGAAAATCTCCCATAACAGCACCTACGACATTCGCACTCTTACGGTGTTTAGCACTTGCACGTAGCCCATCACGGTTCATGGTGTATAAAATACGACGATGAACCGGTTTAAGTCCGTCCCTAACATCTGGAAGCGCTCGAGAAACTATTACACTCATTGAATAAGTTAAGTAACTGTCTTCCATTACATTCTCGACTGTTCTAAGTTCTACTCGTCGTGAATGTTCAGAATCCACTAACTCTCCTTGTAGAGCCATTTCGTTTTCTTCATTAGGTTTTGGGCTATTTTCTTTATCATCCATAACTAAATATCTAAGTCCTTAACAAATTTGGCGCGTGATTGAATAAAGCTCTTGCGCAATTCCACCTCTGTACCCATGAGCTTATTAAATATTGCATCCGCCTTCTCTGCGTCTTCTATATTTACCTTAATAAGAACTCGTTTTTCTGGGTTCATGGTTGTTTCGAATAGCTGTTCCGCGTCCATCTCGCCCAAACCTTTATATCTTTTAAGTTCAGTAAAGCCTGCTTGCTTTATTCTGTCTTCACTCCCTTCCTGAGGTAATTTACCGGATTTCTGGCGTGCCTGTATCTCTTTATCGATTAATCTATTAAGTTCCTCATCGCTGTAAGCATATAGGCTTTCTTTGCGCCCTGAACGTACAAGTTCGTAAAGGGGCGGCTTAGCTAGATATAAGTGCCCCCCGTCAATTATTGGTTTCATAAAGCGGAAGAAAAAGGTCATAAGCAAAGTGGAGATATGCGCACCATCCACGTCTGCATCGGTCATTATTACAACCCTATCGTAACGAAGCCCCGATACATCAAATGACTCCTCTATACCGACTCCTAAGGCCTTAATTAGGCTCAATATCTCGTTATTAGCAAGCATCTTATCTAATCGTGCTCTCTCGACATTTAGCACCTTGCCGCGAAGGGGTAATATGGCCTGGGACTTACTGTCACGTCCTGATTTAGCCGAACCACCCGCTGAATCTCCTTCTACAAGATAAAGCTCGGAATTCTTAGGATCTTTATTTGAACAATCAGCAAGTTTACCTGGCATACTGGCACCGTCAAGAATCCCTTTACGGATGATATTCTCACGGGCTGCGCGAGCAGCTTTTCTGGCTCTGGCCGCAAGGAGCGCCTTGCCAATAATTTTCCTGGCAATAGATGGATGCTCTTCAAGGTAATAATTTAGGTATTCACCTAATACTGCCTCAACGTATCCCCTAACTTCTGGATTACCTAGCTTGTTCTTTGTCTGTCCCTCGAACTGAGGATCAGGAAGCTTAACTAGAATAATGGCAGTTAGGCCTTCTCTAGTATCCTCTCCGCTTAGGTTTTCTTCCTTCTCCTTCAATAGACCCTGTTTACGCGCATAATCATTAATAACTCGAGTAAGAGCGGATCGAAAACCCGTTAGATGTGTGCCGCCGTCAGGGTTAAGTACATTATTGGCAAAAGTCTTGATAGTTTCTGTAAACGCATCTGTGTACTGTAGTGCAATTTCAACCTGTACATCTTCAACCGTCTTGTCTACATAAAATATATCTTCATCAATTACATCTTTACCTACGTCTAGATGCTTAACATAACTCTGGATACCACCTTCGAAATAAAAACTATATTTTCGGTTCTTAGTCTCATCAATAATCGTTGTACGAATACCCTTGGTTAAATATGCCGCATGTCGCAATCGGTCAATAATAGTATCGTAACTAAAAGTTGTTGATTCTTTAAAAATAGATGGATCTGGATAGAAAGTGATTTCCGTTCCAGTACGATCTGTTTTCCCAACTACCTCTAGCTTAGTTTTGGGCACGCCTTGTTCATAAGTTTGTTCAAAAACTTTGCCGTCTCGATATATACGAGCTACCAACTTTAACGACAATGCATTAACAACACTTACGCCAACACCATGAAGACCTCCCGAAACCTTATATCCTCCACCACCGAACTTACCCCCAGCGTGTAATACAGTTAGGACAGTTTCAACAGTACTCTTGCCAGTCTTAGGGTGAATATCAGTTGGAATACCACGGCCATTATCTACAACACTTACACCTCCGTCCTCTAGTAAGGTAACAGAAACGTCCGTTGCATAGCCCGCTAAAGCTTCATCAATACCGTTGTCAATAATTTCCCAAACTAAATGGTGTAGGCCTTCTATCCCCGTACCACCAATGTACATTCCTGGCCTTTTCCGAACTGGCTCAAGCCCTTCAAGTACGGTAATTTGTTCAGCTGAATAATCGCTTTTATTACTTTTGTTTGCCACTAAAAACCCTCTTCTAAATCAAGAAATGGATAATATTCCCACTTGCTTTCATTATATCTCATTTAACAGATATGCACAACGTTTTTAAGTCTATATGAATATATAAAAGATATAAAGCATACTCCATAAACATCTATTGTTTGAGCTTAGCTTATGCTTAAATATATTCGGATAGAGACAAAAATGTTTGAAAAAATTATAGCTAACCTACCATATAACCCGGCAATATTAAATGATCTTGGGTTTTATGCTAAGCGTATTAGGCAAGAAGATTCATTACGAAGACTTGGTTTCCTATTTATCTTTTTAACTTTCTTCGTACAATTCTTTGCCTTTTTAAGCCCGCCAAAACCGAGTGTCGCAGCTTCCACTAACGATATGATTAATGGTGGTTTTACTTCAATCAGTGAATTAACCGCAGACTGTAATGCCAACCTAAACAGTTATGAAACTATAATTTCTTATTATGGCCTAAGCTGTAATGATTTAGCTTCCGGACAAACAGTATCCCTGATCTCAACAAGTCACAACGACCGACTTTTTTCCATGGGTTGGGATCCTCAGGGTCCTACTAACATAATTACCCACAAACCTACCGATGAACAACCAGTAAGTATCCCTTCGTTAACTAGTCCTCTTTATTGGCGCTACTTATGGTCTTGGGATACAGGCAAATACTCAACCTACCAAGCAGTACAGGTTACAAGTTCTCTCACTGGAAAAACGTTTTACATTTTGTATACATGCGGAAACCTGGTTTCCATAGGTCTACCCACTCCGTATTCTCCGCCAAAACCGCCCGCACCTAAAGCACCGGCTCCGGCACCAAAACCAGCGCCAACCTCAAAACCAACGCCCATACCCATAACTATAGTTAATTTGCCTAAGCCGACCCCTTGCGCCTATGATTCATCAATTAGTGCTAATTCAACCCAATGCAAACCATGTAGCGCCAGCCTAAGCAGCACTGACACTGTGGCATGTATCCAGTACAGCAAAACAGCAAGTGATAATACAAAAGGAATCGCAGATATTAATGGCAAGATGGCAAGCGCCGGTGATGAGATAACTTATAGCCTAACTGCGTACAATAGCGGCAAAGCAGAAGTTAAGGACTTTGTCATGCAAGACGATCTGTCTTATGTGTTGGACTATGCCAACATTGTTAATTTAGATGGAGGGAGCATTAACAATAAGGATGTGGTCTCCTGGCCAGCCGTAAATATCATGCCAACAGCTTCAGAAACCCACAAAATTACGGTCACCATAAAAAACCCTATACCTCAGACTCTTCCATCCACTTCAGATCCTGAATATTTTGATCACATTATGACTAATATTTACGGTAACACTATTAATATTAAGTTGCCCTATAGCCCAATAGCATCTACCGCGCTAGTTACTTCTGGGCTACCCAATACCGGCCCCGGGGATAGCCTGATAGTTGCGGCGATCATAGTTGTATTGGCCGGGTACTTCTTTGCAAGGACTAGACTACTTACAAAAGAGAGTAGAATTGCAATACAGGAATATAGCGGTGGGGGTGCTTAATATGAGCGAAAAAAGGCATTATGGAAAAGAAAATTATGCTCATCAAGAGGAAGTTCTTGGTACACCCGAATTAACAGCAGACACTAACGAAACCACAAAGAGTTCTGAAGCCGAAAAAGATAATCAAGAAAAAAAGATAAACGTAAAAGAAGTCAGGGAAAGACTTCTCGAGCAACCGGATATACCCTTAGAATTACCCTATGATGACAGCCCCGAGGGAAATCAGCCGCAATATATTGACCGTAAGGTAAAAGCCAAAACCCTGAAGAAGGAACTTGAAGAAATTCGCTCTAATCTTTCCCTAACCCAAAAAGTTCTAAGCAAAGTTATACACCAGCAAACTATAAGTAAGTTAAGTGACATCGGCGCAAAAACAATTGCCAGACCTTCTGGACTTTTAGGAGGAGGGATTTTGGCATTTTGTGGAAGCCTTATCTATCTACTTTTCACTAAGTATGTAGGCATGAAATATAACTACCTTATTTTTATATTCCTATTCTTGTCAGGTTACTTGATAACCTTAGCTACAGAATTTTTAATCAGATCTTTCAGACGTCAGAAATGAAATAAAAGCAACGGTGTAATCTCCCCCACTAAAGAGGGTGTAAGTTACCTTCTCTATCGATATATATTGTATCTTCATGAGTCAATTCACGAACCTCATCATCACTCTGGGGATTGTGCGAAACAGCTTGCGAGCTTGTTTGTGGCGTGTTCAAACTTGGTCCGCTACTGTTATTTGCATTAAGACCCGTTTCAAGCTCTCTGGCTATTCTTTCTGCCTCTCGCATATCTAGCAACTCACTAGATATATTCTCATTGGTCGTAGCTACATTAGCGTTTTGTTCGGTAGCTGGCTTGTTAGGAACTCTAGCTGCGTTGGTGTTCTGCATACTATCTACGGGCTCTGAAGCGGTCGTTTGGGCAAAAGGGCTAAATGGAGGCGTTGTATTGGAAGCGGCCATATAGGCTGACGTGTTTAAGGGGTTCTGTGGTAATTGTGTAGCCGTTACTTGGGGGGGGATAGTGGTACTAGTTGAAGTCAACGGAGGATTCGCTGGTAATTGAATAGATTGAGCGCCAGAAGATGGTTTTCTCTTGCTTAGCCATTCGTCAAGGAAAGATCCACTTCCAGGTGGTGCAATAGGCTTTTGTGGGGATGCAGGAGAGCCATACGACGAAGCGCCTGGGGTTATGGGTTGAGTTTGCCATGGTGAAGCAGACCCATTTATTGACGATCTAGCCGGGCTACCTGAAAGCCCCTGGGAAACACTCTTAGTCTCCATTCGCGCAAAGATCTCCTTTTCAACCACACTCCTAGGCCTACCATATTTAGCAGCAGATAACTGTTTTAATGCATCCGCTAGTTTTGCGTTTGGTGAACCCAAAGGTGGAAGTGTGGCCATACTAAATGACTGGGTAGGCACACCATTTATAAGCGTCCTTACTATGGTATTGAAGTTTGGCACCCTTAATAAGTCTTCGGCGTCAAACAAGGGCTGAAAATATCTAGCTAGGCTCTCAGCATCGTTTTGACCAACCCTAAATGACACGATAGTTCCCATGTTGCCAAAGACTGCCTCTCTTACTTCATCTGTAAGTTGAGTAGTGAACTGATTAGCTACTATTAAGTTAAGGTGGTACTTTCTGGCCTCGGACATTATCGAAGCAAAACTATCCGTTGAGAAGTTTTGAAACTCGTCTACGTATAGACAGAAGTCTATACGCTCATTCTCTGGTACATTAGCTCTGCTCATAGCTGCTGCCTGGAATTTCATAACAAATACCATGCCTAAAAGTTTGGAATTTAGCTCACCTGTTCTACCTTTGCTCAAATTAACTAGAAGAATTTTCTTTTCATCCATTACTTGTCTTAGATCAAAGGCACTTTTTGTTTGGCCAATAATATTTCTCATCATTTCATTACTCAAGAAGGCGCCAAATTTACTATTGAACCAGCTAACAACTTCGCCGAAGTCATTTGACCTTTGCGATTGCGGAACTTCCTTTTGCCAAAACTCTCTAACAGTAGGGTCATTTACATGATTAAGTTTCTGCCTCAAATAAACTGGATCAGTAAATAGTTTAGGAATATCCACGAAAGATCCCCCTTCAGGGTCTGCCATTATCGTTAAGGCAGCATTCCTAAATAGGTTTTCGAAGCGCGCACCCATCATGCCTTGATGATTCGGGTCATATAGCTTATACAGCATATTAAGAGCTTCCTGTATAAGAAAGTCTTTCTGATCTGGAGTTTGGAATTCAAATAGATTAAGCCCCATGGGATAATCCATATCCCCTGGGCAGAAATAAACAACATCTTCTACTCGTTCCCTAGGCACCATGGCTAGCAGTTTTTCAGCTGTGTCTCCATGTGGATCAACAAATGCAAAGCCATTTCCTCTTTTCATATCCTGAAATGCTAAATCCTCAAGAAAGGTCGATTTACCTGTACCAGTTTGACCAACTACATACATATGACGTTGACGATCCTGTAGGCTTAGCCTTATGGGCTTCTTGGCCCCTCTAAACAAGTTATATCCCAATAACAAACCGTCTTCCGGGACATCCCTTGGCCCATCAACCTGTTTTGATGCTTGTCTAGATAATTGCGATGTTGGTATATTTCGTTGATCGGGAAAGTGGAAAATAGTAGCAAGTTCTGTAGAATTTAAAATCATATGTCGCTTGTCTTGGGGAAATATTCGAAGAATATAGTCTGTAGCTAACTTATTCATATCCTTAGCAGGCACGTATTTAAAGCCATTCTTACCTGGAGCATCATATATAGAGAAGCTAGCTACTATGTTACTCAGTATGGCTTGAGCCCTCTGAGACACATTAGAAGACACCACTATTCTTATTAACACTTCATAGCCAGCTTGACGCGTCTTCTCGTCGATCGAATCAAGAGTAGACTGCTCCAGGTGTGAAAGTTCTTTTTTCTTTTGCTCCTTAGGTTCTTCAACAGGTTTAGCGAACGCCATAGCAAAGCTCTTAACCCAAGAGCCTACAACTGCTCCCTTACTCTTAGACTCCCCTGTTCTCTTATTATCAGCAACAGTCCGGGAGTGCTCTCGCCAATTCTTAAATGCCGGGCGCATAAGAATTTGTATAGCCGCGCCATCTTCCTTGCTTAGGGTGGAAAGAGCATTGAGTAATGCCTGCACGCCATCTCGTTTAGTATCCTGGAAAGTTGCTATTGGATAGGCAAAAGATTGCTTTAATTGGAATTCGCCCCCTATAGTTCCAGGCATTTTGCCCACACGATTGAATATATTGTGTTCACTTACCTCGTCAAGACGTGCTGAAGGGTATGCACTAACAATAGCCTGCTTTACGACCTCCACCATGACTACGGGAACTGCAGTATAAAAGTATACAAAACCTTGGCTACCAATAATTTCGAAAGCAAAGTGTCTTTGGCCGTAAAGTTTCGTTTTTAATCCTGATTTAACAGTACTGGATATTATGTTGTAAATTGTCTGTGCTTTGGATATTGTTTCTTCGGCAACATCCCTAGTATCTCGACCATTGCCCTCTATGTCTTCACTCATTGGGGGTAAATGAATGAAAAGTGGAACCATCTTTAAGCCCCGTTCGTAGCTTTTTTGCTCCCTGAACACCTTACGGGTTTGTAGTAAGAATATTGTAGCTACTAGAGCTACAATAATAATCAGACCAGTTACCCATATTATTGTTGTCATAATAATTACGAAGCCTTAATGGACTTCTGATACCTTTTTTGTAAGTACTCGTTTTTAAGTAAGGATAATTGTCTTGCGCGCTCGTATGGGTCATCACGAGTCGAATGAATAATATCTTGGATCTTAGAGACCCATTCTTTTTCTATCAAATCTACATCATCGGCAATATGCGGCGACGAAATACTTGCGCTAACGCTAGAATTATCTTGATTTTTTAAAGGCTGCTCTGTTGGTATTGCAACAGCTTTATCTTGCCCGGTTTTAGATGTTGTTGAGCTATCGCCATCCGAAGATGACATATTCTTATCATCCCCCATTGAATCATTTATAGGGGGTAGACTCATAGAAGGCATGCTTTGCTGAGGTTCCATACACTTCTATTATACAATCTTATTTAAACTGTTAGAAGGTTGTATCTTTTAAACTAACCCTATTAAAGTAGAAATGACCTAAAAGAACCAACGGAATAAGCGCCAATATATCCCTTGTGGAAAGTTGGCCTAAAGCTTGGAGGGTAAGTACCAAAAAAATAAGAACACTTGTCGTTAAAACTACCCAATTACGAAAAGATTTAATTACCCCAAGTATAACTAATAAATTAGCAGCTATTCTACAAACTATATACACGCTCAAAGCTAATAAACTAAAGCCAATTGCCATTAGCCAAACGGGCGACTTATTCGGGTCACTGGATGCAAAAAATAAAATATCAGTAACAGCAATTAAAACCGTCGCTATTTTCTTGTGATTGGAAATATAGGATATATATCGTTTCATCTATAAAAAGCTGCTCTATTTTTTGAGCAGCCGGCTATACTATGGAGCCTGGATGATAAAACCGCATCTTTATAAGTAAATATTTAGCGCTTATCACCCATGGCTTAGACTGACCGCTCAAATCGCTTTTAGGGCGATAATGAGCGACATTAAAACTTTCCTCTTTTTTGGAAATTTATTTGTAAGTTGTTTTTGTTTTTGTACTTACAATAAACAATGTACCATGGAATATAAATAATGTCAATACGTAATTATCGCCTAATTTCCGAGTTTAAGTTTTTGAGTTATGCACAGGCTTTATTTATTTAAGCAAAAGGATATTGACGCCCTTAGGCTGAGGATATATATTATGTCTAGCACTTGAATAAAAAAAGTGCTCAAAAACAAAAAGCAATCTGTAACAACGGCTTCTCGCAAGCCGTTGTTCCATAAATAAACACTAGCAAAATTGCTAAAAACAAAATCATCACTTGCCCCGTTACAAGGCCAACGGGGCTTTTTCATTTATATGTATCCGTTGACCCCTAGTGCCTAATCTGTTAAAATCCACTCTATTAATAGCTAATAGCCGGAGGAAATAGTTATAGCAAAGTTCACTCGCTTGAATGAATCGATTCAGGCCCCCGAACTTAGAGTTATTGACGAGGACGGGAAACAACTTGGGATTTTAAGTAAGCAAGAAGCTTTAAATTTGGCTCGTTCAAAAGACCTAGATCTTGTTGAAGTTTCGCCAGACGCAAAGCCACCTGTCGCACGAATTGTAAATTGGGGTAAGTACAACTATCAACGCACCAAACAGCAACAACGCAACCGAAAATCCACCAAGTCTTTTGAACTTAAGCAAATGCGCTTTGGCCTAAAAATTGGCGAGCACGATTTAGCTATTAAGCTTGGTAAGGTCGAAAAATTCTTAAGCGAAGGTCACAAAGTCAAGCTAAGTATTATATATCGCGGGAGAGAACAAGCTCATAAGGAACTAGGCTTTAAATTGGCCGAAAGGGTCATAGAACAATTTGGCGATAAAGTAGTAGTAGAACAACAGCCACAACTTGCAGGACGCCAACTAAGCTTTGTCTTAAGAGGAAGCGGCCAAGCGAAAAAACTTAACCCAACGGCAAATAGCCAAGGAGAAAACAATGCCTAAGTTAAAAACTCATAGCGGAACAAAAGATAGAGTAAGAATTTCTAAAAACGGTAAGGTTCGAGCCGGTCATCCCAATATGAACCACTTTTTAGGTAAAAAAAGTGGGGGTCGAAAAAGACGATTAACCGGCCTTCAAACCCGCAAAGGAACAATAGCAAAGAACATTAAGCGCTCTTTAAACGCTTAATCTAAATACTAGGAGATATTCATGAGAGTAAAAAGAGGTGTTGCAACTCATAAAAAACACCAAAAAATTAGAAAAGCCACAAAAGGTTATTCGCATTCAAATAGGGTTAGTGTTAAGCGAGGAAAACAGGCTGTAACGCGCTCTCTTCAAAACGCTACTAGAGACCGTAAAAATCGTAAGCGAACGTTTCGTCAACTTTGGAATGCAAGGATTAATGCTGCTGCACGGACTAATAATACGACATATAGCAAACTCATATCTGGACTAAAGCAAGCAAACGTAACTTTGGATAGAAAGATATTGGCCGAACTGGCAGTAAACGAGCCTAAGGCTTTCTCTGCAGTAGTAAAAGCTTCAACTTCTAAGAATAAATAAAAGCCAGATTATCCGTAAGCCGGGTTCTGTTCTAGTCGATCATCTATCTAGCCTTGAAGTTGCCTTCAAGATCAAGCGGATTAAATGATGAATCCTTACGAGCGGGACGCTTAAGGCTTTAGGCCTTGAGAATCCATCTCCTTGCAGCAGGCAGGGTTTACCTCCAATTCCGTATCACTGCGGAATACTGCGGGCTCTTACCCCGCTCTTTTCACCCTTACCTGGGTTGATCCAGGCGGTATTGTCTCTGTGGCACTTTCCCTAGGCTCACGCCCGGTCGCCGTTAGCGACTGCCCTTCCCTTTGCTGCCCGGACTTTCCTCATACTCTTATTAGAGCATGCGATCGACCGATAATCTGGCTTAGGTATTATACAGAAACTATTTTTTAATGCCTAGTGCTTCATCTAGCGCCCGATTAACTGCTGCATCAGCCTTTTTATTCAATTCTCTAGGCACATGAGTAAAATTAACTCGTTTAAACTGATGAATTAAATCTTTAATGGCGCTATGAATAGGCCATAAATCGCGATTCCTAACCTTGAAACTCCCCTTCATTTGATTTACTACCAACAAACTATCCATATATACATCAACCTCTGACGCCTGCCTTGCTTTTGCGGCCTCGAGGCCTAGCTTAAGTGCCGTATATTCTGCTTGATTATTTGTAGTAATTCCTAAATAAACACCCTTATCTTCTAGGATTTTATCTTCTTCATCAAATAAAACGAATCCACTCGCACTAGGTCCCGGATTTCCTCGTGAACCACCATCAGCATATAGCTTAATTCTTGATACTTTATTATCCAGCTCTTCTGACCACTCACTGATCGGTCGCCCTTCCTTCATTAGGGCATCAATTGAATCAGCAAGTCTGCGATCTTTGTCTGTAATATGAGTCTTTTGTTCATGTGTGACTAACCAAATTTTTACAACATTCCATTCATTTTCCCACCTTGGATGGTGGTTTTGCTCTTCTGCAATATCTGCAACCTGTTTCATAAAATCAAAAGCTTCTTTGAAGTTTATGAATGTAAATTGTTTAAATAAGCCGTGTTTTGTTTCTTGCCACATATCTACCTATAGTATTCATTAAACTTAAACCAGGCAAATAATAACTATAATTTGTTAGAGATAATATATTTTTGTAAATTAGGTTCTTAACAAATATTGATTTATATGCACGAGACCATATTGTCTATGTGGTCGACCTTCAGACCTTACACTTGAACTTAATCACATTATAGTAGCAACACGCAAGTACAAGCGATTCAATAACCAGCTTCGTGACCTGCTGGAAATGCCTGAACGTGATAAACCGGAAATGCCGATAATTATTATGTAGCTTGATTGGATGAAGTTTATAGGGTGCGAATCTCTAGCTCTTTTAGGTTAAGGCTTAGTAGCTTCTTGTCATTTGTAAAGAAATAGGTGGCCTTATGCTCTATCGCAGTGGCAATATGAATAGCATCATAACCGTAAATTTGTTTTCCATAATGTTTCGTTAGACTAACTGCTGTCTTTGATATAGCCAATGATACAGGAGTAAACTTAGTAGCGTTAAGATCACTTAGTATCACGGCTAACTTCTCGGCCAGAGCCGTACTGTTAAGAACAGCTCCAGTCATTAGCTCCTGCCACGCTAAAGCAGACAGAACTGCTCCTTCTTGTTCTCCTCGTTCCACAATAGCTTGAGCCGAAGATGACCATGAGGAATTACCTTCCAAAGCATAGATCAACACATTAGTATCGTAAGATATCATTTATTTCGAATCTAATTCTGGCTGCATTGAATCTCTTAGTTTTCTTGTATATTCTGCAGCATCTTGATTCCTTTTAGTCCATAGCCCCGACAGACTGCCAAAGTGCTTTTCGATAGGTAATTGACCTGTCAGTTTTAATTCATTTTCCTTACTGACTACCACAGTTAATCTAGAACCCGGATGAAGCTTTAGACGTTCACGCAACTCTTTAGGTAATGTAACCTGACTTTGAGAAGAAACCTTTAGTGTATATGAAACGTCACCCATACAAAGAAGTATATAGTATTTGATAAATAAAGTAAATCTATATTTTTTACTTTATTTGGTCGGGGTGACAGGGATTGAACCTGCGACCTCACGGCCCCCAGCCGTACGCGCTACCACTGCGCTACACCCCGATAATTTGGATTATATAACAAAAAATAGCCGGGTCGCCGAGCTGATTAACCTGAGATCCCCCAGGTGGGTGTCCGCTCATGGAGGCCACGGCCTAGATGGTAAAGACTCCCTATGATTATGTATTCAGATAATCATTACTCGGCTAAGGTTAAAAATAACCTTCTACCCAGCCTGATTAATATTATACCTTAGAAGAGACGCTAGATAGTCAAAACAAAGTTATAAATTGCGTTTTCTATTCCAACTATTGCCGGTGAAATAAACTGAAACACCACCAGAATTAAAAGAAGTACAACTAAAAATCCCATGGATTCTATCTTGGCCATAACCTCACGAACAGGTTCTGGGGCAAAAGCATATAGAACACGTGACCCATCAAGAGGAGGAAAGGGAATTAAGTTAAATACCATTAGAATAACGTTTATCTGGATAAAAAATCCTAGGAAGGTAATTAACTGAATATTGCCATTAATAAAAATATGAGCCAATATCGAACCGATGATAGCTAATAGAAAATTAGTTAAAGGTCCCGCCAAACCAACTAATGCGGCTCCATAGTCACCAAATTTTACCCTTTCAGGATTAAATGGCACTGGTTTAGCCGCCATAATAGGAGGTAAGTGGGCAATCACTAATACAACCGGAAGCAAGATGGTGGTCATGACATCTATGTGCTTAAGAGGATTTAGCGTTAGACGGCCCATTTCAGCCGCCGTAGGGTCGCCAAGAGCTTTAGCCGTCACGCCATGCATGACCTCATGGATTATCATGCTTATAAGCAAAGCGATAATAAAGTAAACAATTTCAAGGCCTGTTAAATTTCCAAACATTTGCTTTTTAGTATAGCAGCGTTGACTAATTATCCGTTTATAAGGTAGAATTACCCTTGAATTTAAGGAAGTTTTGTAATGCAAAAGTGTGAACTTACTGGTAAGGGCAAGCAATACGGGAATAATGTTAGTTTTTCCCAGCGCCACACCAAAAAGGTATGGAAACCCAATCTCCAAACTAAGACCTTTGTTGTTGATGGCAAGAAAGTAACTATGAAACTTAGTACTCAGGCTATCAGAACTCTAAAGAAAAAGAATTTGCTATCTTCTAACTAGCATCAAGAACAATTAGTTTGGTCGTATCCCCTAAATCGGAAGATTTTAGCTTAAGCTTGGGCAAAGTTTCAGGTGTGTCCATAGACAGTTCTTTCAGTACTTCATCTAACTGGAGTTGTGGTATCGGATAGCTAATACCCTTAATACTGTAGTTTGTAGGTATAACTATCTTAGGTTCTATTTCTTTAATAATTGTCATCGCGCCTTGTGGATCAAGAGTATAACCATGTCCACCGACAGGTATAACAACAACATCAGGTAGGCCTATTGCCTCAAGCTGTGCTTCGCTAAATTCCGGATAGACGTGACCAGTTATTAAAGTAGTAACATCACCGGCTGTTATCTTGTACATGACTGCTGAATGTTGCTGAGGCTCATCAGTGTGAGCTCTAGCAGGAATTCCAATTACAGACACATCGCCAACTTCAAACTCACCTGGGCAATCAATGGTTAATTTAGAATTCTTACGGGTTATATTTCCAATATCTGATGTAAATAATGCCACGTCATCGTCCTTTAGAATGCTTTTTTTACCTAGCTCGGCTAGGTTATCATCAACGACTATTCTTAATGGCTTAAAATTTAGACTAATGCAGTTAGCGCCATAAAATTGTATTTCCATACTTGTCCTTTAGTTATTAATTTTAAGTAAATCACTCTTGTCCAGCAAAACTTGCTTTTTGGCGTTCAATACTTGAGTCACAAACCGATCACGGATTTGATGCCTGTACTTAAAGTCGTCTGGTTTCATAACAGTATATGTTATATCCTTGCCTTCATCCTCCTCGAGGCTAGAAATGTATTTATCGACAGCATTTTTATTAACATTACCCACAATCAGAACATCAACCGGAGCACTACTGTCTCTCGTTAATTGACCCGTAAATACAACCATTTCTACATTACCAAGATTTTTGAATTCTTCTTCTATTCCTAGATCCTCTAGATTGCTAGTATTTTTAGAAACAGACTTTTTGTTTCCAAAAATCTCCAATAGAGGATCATAATATTCAAACTTTTGATTAACCTCATAGTAAAGTTTGTTATTGGTATTGTCAGAAGTAATGATTCCTACATTAAGTAAGTTAGACAATTCTCTTCTAACTGAATTTATTTGCTCATCAATTTTTCTGGTTATTTCTCGCACATAGAACGCTCTGTTTGGGTTACCGTAAAAGAGCTTTAGTAACTTGACTCTGGTTTTGGATCCAAAGAGTTGTTCGATCATAGCTCTTATTGTAACAGCACTTTTTTATAAGAAAATGTTTTTACTCAGGAACGTTGTAACTATTTCATCTAATTGAGATTCTTTAACAGGGGCGGGATACCAATGAATACTTTTATTTTTTTTAAACCAAGTTTGTTGTCTTTTGGCTAATTCATAGGTATCTTTAATTATTCGCTCCCGCGTAGTTTCAATGGATTGGTTGCCTTTAAAATGCAGTAACCACTCACTATAACCAATGCCTTTCAAGGCTTCACACCCCCAGCCATAAATACCAGACAGTTGTTCCACTTCTTGTTTTAGACCTGCATTTATCATATCGTCCACTCTTTTTGTTATTCGTTTTTTAAGGTCTTCAGTTTTCGCACTCACGCCTATTACGATGGTGTCGTTCCTAAGCTTACTTTTTGTAGCAATCATTCCGTTAGTTTCTATAAGTCGAATTACCCGTCTTTTGTTGTTACTATCTATTGATCCCAGATCAAGACCCTTGGACAACGCAGTTTGATGCAATCGCTGTAGACTCATCCCATTAAGAGCTTGTCTGACAACGAGCCCAGGAGACGGCAAAAAGCTAAAATTATAAAGTATTGCGTCGACATAAAGGCCAGTGCCCCCAACCAAAATAGGCAACCTTCCCCTATCGTATATATCGTCAATGGCTATTTGGGCCTCCCGTTTATACCTTGCCGCTGAATAATTTTCACAAGGATCTACGATATCAATCATATGGTGTGGAACAAAGTTCCTTTGCTCAATACTAGGCTTAGCAGTGCCAATATCTAAATGTCTACGGACCAACCAAGAGTCGGCGCTAACTATCTCGCAATTAAATTTCTTCGCCAGCTTAATCGCAAGATCACTCTTGCCGGTTGCTGTAGGTCCTACGATTGCAATTAATGGTTTATTTAACTTGGCCACCATATAAGATCCTCTATTGGCACCCGATAATCTACCACAGTAACCCCTTCCCTTTCCAGAGCAATCTTATGAGTTCTTCTACCACCGGGATACCCCTTTGCAAGAAATCCTTTTTTATTAACTACCCTTTGCCAAGGTAGGGAAGGGTCTCCATAATGTGCAATACCCCCGACAATTCTTGCGGCACGTGGACTTCCCGCTAAGGCTGCGATCTGACCATAAGTCATTAATCTCCCTCTTGGTATCAGGCTAACAATTGCCTCAACTTCACTACGAAAACCGGCTGAATGATTCATAAATTCGCTATAGCGAGGAACGGGTCACCCTTGATTTTGATTCGTTAACAACCGTCTTTAAAAACTCGTCCACCGTCAAAGGCTCTTTTTTGCCTTCTGTAGACATATCCCCTCTGATTCGTGGAAGTACCTGACCGCTTTCTATCTCCTTATTACCGATTACCAATACATATGGCACCTTCATAGTCTCGGCACGACGAATCTTTTTACCAACAGACTCGTTGTCCTCATCTAAAGTTGCTCTGAGTCCTAATTGTTTAGAACGTTGAACAACATCCTTTGCATAATTAACTATTGTATCTTCCTGGTTTAGAGTAATGATTCTTATCTGCTCTGGTGCTAACCATACCGGAAACCTACCTCCAGTGTGTTCTATATAAACACTCAAGAAACGTTCAATTGATCCTAGTATTGCTTTATGTATCATTACAGGGCGTTTCGCGGAACCGTCATTATCTATGTACTCTAAGCCGAAACGCTCAGGCTGGATGTAATCTAGCTGAACAGTAGCACACTGCCAGCTGCGTCCAAGACCATCCCTGATGTGTATGTCTATTTTTGGACCATAAAAAGCAGCCTCGCCTTTAACTACGCGGTAATTTAATTCCTCTTCTTTGGCTATCTGCTCAATAATCTGTTCTGCTTTAGCCCATTGTTCTTTTTCGCCAAAATACTTATCACTATCATCCCTAAAAGACAAATCAACATTCAAAGGCATATCTAGTACTAAATACATTTGTTTAATCATATTAATTATTGATCGGAACTCCGACTCAATTTGATCTGGAGTAACAAATGCGTGGGAATCGTCTTGTGTAAGAGCCCTTACCCTAGATAAACCATGTAGTTCTCCACTTTTTTCGTCTCGATACAAAGTAGTAGTCTCCATGTAACGTTGTGGCATATCCCTATAGCTTCGTGGTCGAGAAGCAAAAATTTGAGCAACGTGAGGACAATTCATTGGTTTAAGCATGAAAGAATCATCTGACTCAACACTATTTACATCGAATCTCTCGGGATACTTATCGTAATGACCCGACTTTTTATATAAATCAACTCTAGTTATATGCGGTGTCCATACAGCCTCATATCCACCTTCTTTCTGCAATTCCTCTGAAAAAGATATAAGTTGTTGACGTAGTACCGTACCTCTGGGAGTAAATAATGGCAACCCTGGACCAACTAAATCTGATATTACAAATAAATCAAGCTCTTGACCTAACTTACGGTGATCTCTTTCTTTTGCCTTTTCTAAGCTATCTAGATACTGATCAAGTTCTTCTTGACTATTAAAAGCTACCCCATAGACTCTTTGGAGCTGTTCACGTTTTACGTCTCCTCGCCAATAGGCACCACTTACTCTCAGTAACCTAAACGGGGTGACTTTACCTGATGAAGCCACGTGTGGCCCCCTACACAAATCAACAAATTCACCCGAACGATAAAACGACACTTCGCTAACCTTAGAGCTACCATAACTTACTGACCCCATCTCATCTGGGCTTAAGTCCGTAGCAAGAGTCGTGCCGGAACGTTTTAAGTCATTTAATAACTCTTCTTTATATGGCTGGTTGTTTTCTTTTGCCCAGCTAATCGCATCATCTATGGCAAGGTTGTACCTTTCGAACGTAACATCTGCTTTAACCATTTCTAACATCAAGCCTTCAATCCTCTCAAAATCAGATTCCGAAAGAGTATAGTTGGGTATTCTCAAATCATAATAAAACCCATCTTCAGTTGTAGGACCAACCCCAAATTGGGCATTTGGCCACAACTTCTTTATAGAAGCAGCCATAATGTGAGCCAAACTATGTCTTATTGATGTTAAATCTTCATTGGGCATATCTGTAACTTTAGCAAACACTAACTTATTAACATAGCCTTAAATCAAAAAGTGGTTGAATGATCTCGCAACTTCATTCAACCACTTCACCCAATTGTTTTGAGCGGGAAAACAATCTCGTCAAAACTTCACCTGTGCCAAGTATCATAGCAAGGATAGTACTATATGGCTAGCCTATATATGCTGTATTTTGTACATTCTGTAATGTGGATAACCATTAAAGTTCAACACCATATATGGTTTCGTAATTATTAGTAAGTCGTTTCCCTTCTTGTTGTTTTGTGAAATGGAAAATACATATATAATGCATGCTTGTCATAACACTTAATAAATATGGGCGGTTAGCTCATTTGGCTAGAGCGTCGCATTGACGTTGCGAAGGTGATAGGTTCGAATCCTATACCGCCCACCAAACTAATTTAGACTTGACACGGCTCTTAGTTTCATATAGCATAGTCTCTCGTTAAACGGGATAAGCGTGAAGTTTTGAGTACCGCTAAAATTAGCGTGCTTGGTTCTTTCCAGTTATTTTATGAAGACCTGGGATCCAAGCCGACAAATCGAATACGGCGACCAAGGTAAAAAGCAATTTTATCGAAGGTGCACTAGACCCAAAGGCTACTTTGGGTCTTTTTATATCCACACTTTTTTTATATTTATACACTAGTTATTTATATAGCTTTATGTCAATATATTGTCATGGTTTGTATTTATTGCGGGGGCAACACTAGAATTATTAACTCAAGGTTACAGAACCGCACAAATATAACCTGGCGCAGACGCCAATGTCTTAGTTGTAAATCAATTGCAACTACTTTAGAACAAATAGATTTAACTAGATCTTTAGTAGTTAATAATAAATCCGGAGAAACTTGTGCTTTCATCCCTGAAAAACTATTCTTAAGTATTTATGAGAGTCTAAAACATCGCCCTACAGCTATAACTGACGCAAGACACCTCTCTAATACAGTTATTTCTAGAATAATTAACCCGTCTAATGGGAAAATTGAATCTAGAGTAATTACGGAGATCACTTTAGTTGTATTAAATCGTTTTGATAAAGTAGCTTCAGCTCATTATAATGCATTTCATTAAGCAGAATGCCCAGGGTCAGCTTCTGAACTTACAACATCACCTTCCCGCGTAACTACGGCTTTCTCTGTTACGTCAAACTTACTCAGATAGCGCTTAAACATCAGTCTGGTCTGAGAGTTAAATGCCGCTAATGACCCGAAGGCAACACCGGTAAACGGTGTTATAGCCCATTGTAAAACCATGAGTATAGATCGATGTTTTTTGTATCTGGTTGGCCTGGGGGGTAATGTAACCAGACAGACATAGACAGAAGCGAGAAGACCAACTAGTCCCACCATCTGTATTCGACTAACAATTAGAGGGATCTCGTTAGCGGCAAAACTCAACGGTGCTATAAGGGGCGGTATAAAGGCAGCCCCGAATACCAATATAGTACCGGTGGCCCAAGTGACGTGACCCTCAAGTAGATTAAGGAATTTAGCTATTAAATCACTCTTTGAGATAGAGTTCTTATGGAAAAACCCCTTGTCCGCAACATAGGCTATATCTGATGCTCCGTAGGTCCAGCGTCGAAGCTGAACGAACTGTGCTTTAATTGTCTTGAAGTAACCGTCCGCTAACACTGCATCCTGGTAAACAGGTATGCTCAACGGATACGCCCTATAATCTCCATTAAAGTGAAAATAACTCCGCCAAAAGTGATGGCCGTCTTCCACTACCGTGCGAACACTCCAAAAGTTCATATCTATCAAAGCCTGCATGGATTGTGCATGGGCTGAAAAATTTCGCACTCTGTGAGGCCTAGTAGTGCCTACGATGTAGAAGACAGTATTACCTGTCGCTATAACCCTCATCATAGTAGGAGCATCCCAAATATTATTCGTAAACATTGGAAGAGGCTGGTAAGAAGCCCTTATTGGGTCAGGAACTACACAGTACAGATAACTAACCCCAAGAAAATACCTTTTGTCCGGTCGATTATCTGCATCTAGTGTCGTTACAATAACTTTCTTAGGATCAATTTGCTGTTCTTCTATATAATCTTTCAAATATCGTCCAGCACAGCTTATATTCGCACCCTTGCCTATAACCTCGCCAGGCACATTTGCAGGATGTTTGACTGCGAAGGCATCATAAAAAAACTCTCGATATTCTTCAACTAATCTGATCACTCGATCTTCTGTTTCTTTTCCTGCTCTGCCCTCGTAAGCAAAAACCAATATTAACCTCTTATTATCTTGTAAACCGTCAATAATAGATCTAATGGTTGGCTCCAGAACTTCTCGGCTCTCATTGACCGTCGCAATAATAACAGCGTGCATAAGGTCTGAAGGCTTATACGGATTAGAAGATGTTTTCAAGCGCTCAATATTACTTTTGTGCCATTCTGGTCGCTCAGTATTATCGCCACTTCCTATGGAGCCATTCTCTACGTCGTCAACCAGAACCCTCCAATCAAGCTTTAAGTGCTTTTTCATAATTCGATACCCCCTAAGGCCAGCCAAACTAAAGCCAATTGAGCGAACGAAATATATCAGCAAATAAGCCAAAATAAACACAACCGCAGCTGTAACATTAACAAAGCTTAAAATAATTGGCATAAATAGCAATAGCCAGCTTAAGACTCCAGGAAGTATCTCAAAGAAACGATAATGACCGTGACGGTCCTTTTCGAATGGAATCTCGATGTCAGTCATTTTAATGTAAAACTAACAATGCATTACTAACTATTATATCCAAAACTGTTAGAAGCACCCCTAAACACAACACTGTAATAGAAAGGTTTCGATTAATAGAATAAGTTTTAAAGCTTAGAACGGCATTAATTCCTAGAACTAACAGCGCAAATATCGAAAAGCTAATTAGCTCCAAAACGCTACCTGTCTTGAAGGCGCTAACGCCAAGACTAGACCTGTACTGCACGATATAGCCGTTGCCATGCGATGAAGATAGTCTTAATAAAACAAAGATAACTGCAAACAACGCCAAAAATACGTTCACCGTTAGCAATAAAAGTACAAAATGATCACGAAAAAATGTTTTAGTGGCTGCCATTGATGCCTTTATTCTATCAGCTTTTGCTATAATTACGCCGTAAATGATGCCACCTTAGCTCAGTTGGTAGAGCGACACATTCGTAACGTGTAGGTCGTCGGTTCAATCCCGACAGGTGGCTCCAAAAACGCGGGTGTAGTATAACGGCTATTATATGGCCTTCCCAAGGCCGAGACAGGAGTTCGACTCTCCTCACCCGCACCAAATTTTGAACAGGGGTAATAGTCTGCTATTATTACGGCTGTAAATGGCATGGGCTCGTAGTGAAGAGGCCTATCACGCCTCCCTGTCACGGAGGAGATCGCCGGTTCGAATCCGGTCGGGCCCGCCAAGTAGACAAATCTATTATTTTGTGATATTATTTAGCTATGTCGAGCGAATTGGCACCCAAACCTTCTCCAAGCACTCCTGAAGAAGCTAGCCAATATCGTGAATCTCTTTGGCGCATAGGACGAGAAATTGTCATTGCCGCCCCACAGCTATTCATCGACGCAGATGTTGAAGCAGATGGTATTGCTGGGCATGGTTCATTATTATCGATGGGCTTTGTAGCCCCAACTGGCGAAACTTTTTATAGAGAGCTTAAGCCTAGCAGTGATGATTTCAAGCCCGGTAATCGTAAGTTTTGTGAAGAACACGGCTTGCAAAGAGATAGACTCATGGTTGAAGGTATGGACCCAAAACAAGCGGTCAGCGAATTGTTTGGCTGGCTGCAGGATCTTAAACAAAAGACGGGCAAAAAACCAGTTTTCACTGCTTTTAACGCCGGATTTGACTGGGCGTTAGTAGATTTAGCTTTTGTAAAGGCAGATTATCAAAACAATCCTTTCGGTATAGCACCATTCGATATAAAATCCCTATTTATGGCCATTAACGGCGAGTGGGATTGGTCTAAAACAACTAAGGATAATCTGCCTAAAATTATTGTGCCATCAGAAGAGTTTACGCATAATGCTCTAGAAGACTCCATATGGCAGCAAAAACTTCATTTTGGAGCTGCAGCCTTAATTGGTCAAACTCAATACAATGCTGCTATACAGCAGTAGTCAACTCTAGATACCTAAAATAGTTCCAGACACTCAAAGCTACGGCCCGCCATTGATATTTTGTAGTCATTTGTAGTACAATGTAATACATGAGTGATACAACACTAACCATCAGAACAGATAACGCAACAAAGCAAGCCATAGCTACTTTTGCTGCCTCACTTGGTTTATCAACGAGTGCGTTTATAACAGCTGCAACCCTACAAGCAATTCGTGAGGGTGAATTGAAATTAACTCCTGCACTAGAACCAACACCTTATCTTAAAAAAATTATGCTTGAAGCCGATGAAGATCTAAAGCATGATCGAAACATTACACATACAAATTCTAAAGAAGAAGCGCTATCTCATCTCAAATCGTTAATGAAATGAACATCGATTTCAGTAAAAGTTTTGATTATCAGTTCCAGAATAGACTGACTGCTAGACAGCGCCAACAAGCTTTAGAGGCAATTGAACTGTTCATTGACAAGCCTTTTCATAAAGATTTGCGTAATCACCCTCTGTTCGGCGAGTGGAAAGGTTACAGATCAATCAGTGTTGGTGGTGATTTACGTCTTCACTTCAAGATAATCAGTGACAACAGAGTACTGTTTGAAGCCGTTGGTAATCACGATCAACTTTATAAGCGCTAAAATAGTTCCAAACTTCCTCCACTACGACCCGTCAAGTGGACATAATACTATTTTTGTGGTTTTATTAATTTTATGAAAGTTCCTGAGGCTCTACTTTCTGATGCAGACGGTACGCTCGTAAACACTCTTAACCTGATTCGCCAAGGTCAATATGAGACGTCTAAGTCATATTTGACACGGCAAGGCATCGCCATTGATGATCTTCCTGTTTATGATACCTATGAAAAGCTACTGAACCAAACTGTCGGCACAAGTGCTCGTGATACGCTCGAAAAGACTTTACGTTTATATTATAAGAATAAGCCACATCATCTATTAAACCTGGATTTTAATGACCTGCACAGTCAGTTAAACCCTGTGCAAGATAAGATTGCCCCAGAGTATGTTAAGGCATACGACGGCCTATCGGACTTTTTGTCACATCTAGGTAAGAATGGCATCAAACTGGCTATATTCACTAGTGGTACGTCTCATCACATAGTTCGTAATTTCGGTATTGCGTTGCCGGAGATGGGCTTAATCGACTTATACACTTGTCCCAATATTTCTGACCGTGATAAGCTCACTACTTTTGAGTCAACTGTAAAACAGCATTACGGCATACCAGAGTTTACGGTAGTAACTTGTGAAGACATCACCGCTCACAAGCCCGACCCAGAAGGTGTCGAGCTTGCCATGAGCCGCCTGAGCGTAACTCCAGACAATTCATTAGTCCTAGGCGACCATAAGGTTGATATGCAATCTGGTATTAATGCTGGCGTAGCTCAGCGTATTGGAATTACTCACGGCTTCGATGATAGGCCAACATTAGAGGCTGCTGGCGCAACTGATGTAATCGATGAACTGACTGAGCTAACAATAAACTTACAATAGTTTCATATATCTTCCGTTACGGACCGCCATGAATACAATTACATGCATGCATTGAGCGCTATACAATATATGCATCATGAATGATACATTACAACTTAACTATTAGAGGATTAGATAATAAAACTGCAGATACTTGCAAAGAAAGCAAAGCAACAGGGAGTAAGTCTCAATCGTTACGTTTTGTACGCTCTTAAGCAAGGTGCCGGTATCTCAGTTAATAATGGTCGTTCCGACAAGCTCAAGCATTTTCTTATCAATCATCACATTGATAGCGCTGGTACACAAGCGGTTGAGAATGCCTTAGACTGGGCAGACCGTACCTCCTTAGACAAGCAGCGACGTGAACAACTATGATTTTAGTCTTTGATACCAACGCTCTCACTAATCTGTTAAGTGGAGACAGTCGGATTGTACAAATAGCTGGGCAAGAAATCTATGATCATTATGTCATTCCTCTTGCGCCTAATGCGGGGCTAAGGCTCGGATTTGCGAATGGAACGAAAGAAGCGCAAAACACTGAAAATTATGAGCTATATAAATTAGAGTTTCCTGTCGAAATTTTTTATCCCAATCAAGATACCTCTATAATATATGCTGAACTTTCTACATGGGCCAAGCAAAACGACATAAGTCTATCTAATAACGATTCATGGATTGCAGCCTCAAGTAATCAATTAGGCAGAAGACTAATAACTCTAGACGGTGATTTTAAGAATTTACTTCAAATCTCACTGGTTGACATTAGCTAAAATAACTAAATTGTTCAACTGACTAAAAATCTATTCTCTTAATTTAAATATGAATAAAATAATTGGGCTTTTGAGTTTTTCTTAATGGAGTAATGAAGTTAGCTATTGGCTGGAAATTAAAAGATATATGGGCAGCCTGAACTTTGCTACCTTGGTCGGAGATTACTTTAACAATTTCGAGACTATAGCCGGTGTTAATAATTCCAGAAATCTGCCCTGGCTTTAATCTGAATAATTCTTGAGTAATTTGTGGCGAAATATTAGGGTCATTTTTCTCGATTAAGTTTGGGAACTGACCGCCATTACCTTTAGTGGTAACGTCCTGCGATACTTTAGAAGCCAATGTCGCAAAATCTGCTCCGTGTTTTAGTTGGTTTAGTGCATTCTCCGCTTCTTGATTCGTTTTAGTATCTAATTTAGCCACGACTGCTTGCTGAAGCATCTGCTGTTTCAATTCCCTTTTGAAGTCAGCTTCATTCCATCCCCAAAAGTCACTCAAGACCGCATCAAACTCTTTTCGACTAGATCCAAGCCTATTTTGGCTTCTAACTAGGGCAACTTCCTTGTTTACTTGTTGGCTAGTAACTCTGACTTTATATTTGCTCGCCAGCTCATTAACATACGCTGCAGTAATTACTGAATTCATAGCCTGACGTTTATAACGATCTAGTTGTAGTTGGCCGGTTTTTGTAGAAAAGTTAACTTGTTGTTGAGTTTCGTAATAATGCATGTAGCGCCTCAGCTCAAACAAGTAACTTTCGTAAGAAACCCAAGATCCTCCGACTTTTGCGACAGGCAACGGCACGACTCTAGTTACTCCATATATAAAGCTATTAGTGTTTTGAAACTTATAGAGTGCAAGACCTATATATGCAAAAAAGCCAATAACAGCCAAAATAACAATAGAGCTAGATATAAAAACTATACGCTTCCTAGAATGCTGTAAGGGATAAATGTATTTACGAGCACTAGATAACACATCTTCACGATGTCTGGATACGGTCTCGTCAGTTATTTTAGGAACGTTTTCGAAAGCTTCTTTAAGTCGTTCTTCTGGTGCCTTGCGCCGCTTAATTAACTTAATGCCTTTAGTTTTAGGCATTTTTTGCTTTTGTAATGCGAGTTTATGCTTATTCGATTTCTTCATTAACTTCGTTTTGAGATAGAGATGGCACTGGGCCTGTATAGCTAGTGATATCCGTACCTATCTCCCTAAGTATACTGGCCAGTTTCTTTTGGACCTTAGCCGGATGATGGACATCATGGATAACCAGTTCACCAACATAAGTTCGCATAATTATTGTACCAAAACCTAGCAATGTTTCTTGTATTCCCGCTATCTCATAACTTATCGACTGCACCTGGCGTAGACTTATATCGGTAACGCCCCTAGTAAATAAGCCCTTCTGCTTAATTTGAATAAACCTCTGATCAGTAACAATAAAAATACTGAAATACCATCCAATCCAAGAAGGCAGAAAAATTATTATTCCAAGTATAAAACCAATCCCTAGACCATAAAAAAAGGCATTCATGCCATAGGCAGGATGAATAGCAGAAGGTAAGACCCCTACCAGGGGACCCAATAGGCCAAATATTAGTCCTTTTCGCATTACTACTGGGTGTTTACGAAAAATAAATAACACCTCTTCGTCATCGAACTGGTCAGCAAAGTACTTCTTATGAGTTTCTTGGTCACTACTTGGCATTGTTAACCAATATTTTACTTCTTTTTAGCTATACTTAACAAAATTAGAAGACAATTAATGTATTGGGCTGCGATTAATTTGACTTGCTAGCAGTAATGGAATCATAAAAATTCTGAATCTGAGTGTAGTTATTTAATCCAGCAGCAGGAATAAGCGAATCTCCTTGAGATTGCGAATAATATGTTGTAAGTAATTGGCCTGCTCCGTAGCTAAGTCCATAGGATTTAATATTGCTAATCTTTACCTTCTTTGCTAGCTGAACAAGCTTTAATGCATCTGCCAAAGTTAAGTCCGTCTTAACATTGCTACCTATTGCACTAAATAAGTTAGACACCTTAATAGGATTACTCAATACCCCTGCGCTAAATGCTTTTTGTTCTAGTGCTATTAACATCTGTCGTTGATGCTGTTCACGGTTAATATCACTCTGGGGGAAGCCATATGCATATGGTGAGTCACCCCTGGCAAGTGCTAAGGCTAATGCATGGATTCCATTTAGGGTTACTGGTCCGTTTGGAAGCCTAACAGGGCCGCCGTGAGCTTTATCTACGTTGGGGTCATAGAGTCCTCTGGGGTCAGGACTCTTAATGACTATTGTTATACCCCCAACGGCATTTACTGCATCCTCAAAAGCATTGTAGTTGATCAGAGCGTAATACTGGATAGGTATCCCAAAGTCTTGTTCAATAATTTGCTGCAGTTGACCCATGCCACCTTTAAAGTACCCGGACTCATTAAAGTTTTTTGCTGTATTCGCGGCATTAATTTTTTGATAACCCATTCCTGGAATCCTAACTAATAGGTCTCTAGGGATACTAAATGTAAAGCCTGTATTATTTTTAGTGTCCAAGCTAACTACCATAATTGAGTCCGTAAGTGCGCCTTCGTCACTGTGTTTACCTTGGTATCCCGCAAGAAGTATATTTACCCTTCCCTGAGCCTCACCCCTAAGAGTGGTTGAACTAAATAGAGCATGAACATCGCTAAATATATTGCCGTGAAATACTTTGTCTAAATTACCAATAATACTTGAGCCGAACCATCCACCAACACCTAGAATTAACAATGCAACTACTGCCAACGATGTTAGTATCTTGTGCCTCTTTACCCACCTGTGCTTCTTAGGCTTCTTGCCAGCACCATTTCCATTATCCCCGCGGTTTTCAAAATAACTGTTGGGAAGAGTAGTGTTTAGCAAAGTGGTGGGTTGGTTTTGACTACGTCGAGGTTGGCTATTGAGATTAGGCTTGTTTGGATTCATGCTATTAAGAAAACCAGAACCATTTGAGTTATTTCTGAAATTATTGTCATTTTTATTTTGAGGCATGCTGCCTGTTTGTGGTCTATATGTCGAAGAGTTGCTTAAATTATTTTGCAAACCGCTTATAGTCGTTGGACGTTTCTTTTGGTTGAAACTAATATCCTCAATAAATCTTGGTCTATTTTGTCTTTTATCCATTAAGCCCTTCCGATGCTGGAAATATCCTATTCATTATATTGTCTTAAGACTAAAATTTAAACCTGTAATCTTTTCTATTAATATAAAAGACTTAAAACCTTACAATAATCGTCGATACTATTGGAATTAATAAAATAAAATCGCTTTTTACAACTATACTGGATGACAATGGTGCCCCTAGAAGGATTCGAACCTCCAGCTTCTCCTTAGGACGGAGCTATTTTATCCATTGAACTATAGGGGCGTAATTTAACTAAAATGTGCGGAAATTATTGCTTACTGTCGCCTTGGGTAAATTTATCATGAACAGTTGAGTATTGAAATATTTCCTCCTTCTTAAACCAATGGTCTATTTCTTTCCTGGCCTCATCGACATCTCCTGACGCATGAATAAGGTTAGGGATAGACATCCCTCTTTTATTAGCATATTCGAAACTTATATGAGAATAATCTCCTCTTATTGTTCCAGGTTCAGCTACTTTTGGCTCAGTAGTTCCTACCATTTTCCTTACTAATGAAACCGCCTCTATCCCCTCGAGCACCATAGCTAGCACAGGCCCTTCCTGCATGAAGGCCAATGTGGCATCAAAAGCCCCTTGCCCTCTCCTTGATATCATTTTGCCTATGGTTTCATAGTGGTAGTAATATTCTTCTTCCGAAGGCTTAATAATCTTGGCTGCGACTATTTTGAGGCCCACTTTTTCAAACCTAGTAATAATTTCACCAGCAATCGCCCTTTGTAATGCGTCCGGCTTTAGTAGTATTAGTGTTCTTTCCATAGATTAGAATATTGTAACAGATAAATACCCGCTAAGTAGCTATATGTCGTAAAATAATTATGTGAAGTTCAACAAAATAAAAACCGATTTCCTAGAATACCTCGAAATTGAACAGAACAGGTCGCAAAAAACAATTGCCAACTACGACCACTACCTTACACGGTTATCAGATTTCGCAGGAGATATTGATGTGTCAGATATAGACCCTGAGATGATTAGGAAATGGCGGCTATGGCTTCACCGATTAGGATCCAATACAAGCGATGAGCTAAGTCCAATCACACTCAATTACCATCTAATCGCTTTAAGAAGTTTTTTGAAGTTTTGTGCGAAAAGGGATATAACGGCAATGAATCCGGCTAAAATAGAGCTGGCTAGAACTAAGAGAAAACAGGTCACTTTTCTAAATGAAGATGAGCTAGAGTCTCTCTTCTCTCAGCCAAATACTGACACTATTAACGGTTTAAGGGACAGGGCTATACTAGAACTCCTTTTTGCGAGCGGACTGCGCGTAAGTGAGCTTGTCGGACTCGACAGAGACCATATAAACTTAAAGAGGCGTGAGTTTATGGTCCGAGGTAAGGGGCAAAAAGACAGGCTGGTGTTCATAAGCGAACAGGCTGCCATGTGGATTCAAAAATACATGGATAAGAGGATAGATAACGCTAAGCCCCTATTCATACGCTACAGTGGCTCTAAAAAAGTAGACCTTAGCGGTAACTACTACAGGTTAACTGCCCGTAGCATACAGCGCTTAGTATCCCGTTATGCCCTGCTAGCGGGCATAACTAAACACGTTAGTCCGCACACGATGCGACATAGCTTCGGAACCGACCTACTGATGAACGGAGCCGATCTAAGAACTGTACAGGTAATGCTGGGTCATAGCGACATATCTACAACCCAGATATATACCCATATAACCGACCCCCACTTAAAGAATGCGTACGAAAAATATCATCATAAAAATTAAGCCTATTGATCATTAGCTGAATTAGAACAATAAATAGCCATTATTATATTTAAACTTATAAAAAACAGACCCAATATAATAGGTCTGTTTTTATATATCACTCTTTATGTTTTAGCCAGCTAGACATTGCTCTTGAGCTGAACTGCTGCCAGACTCAACTTCGTAGACTAATGCAAATCCCCGTCCAGCTCCTGATGTAGGAGAATTGCCACTACATGTATCGCCGGGAATATATATAACATTTTCTGTCGTAACCTCTGTCGACGAAGCAGTACAGCTCGAAGTACCCACCGAACTACAATTCGTAATAGCAGATCCTGGTTGAGCGCAATATACTTGAGCATCAGTATAGTATCCAAGCTTTATGGTGGTAACTATTCCTGAAGGACCAGTTGAATCATAGATATCATTGTTGCAAGTTGTCTGATTAAACGCGCCACTCTCCATCCCTGGAGGAGTGCCGTTATTATTACTTATGTAGTTTGCGATCGCAGTGGAAATATTACCAACGTCATTCTTACGACTTGT
Organism: bacterium; assembly: GCA_021848145.1. Classification (GTDB taxonomy): domain Bacteria; phylum Patescibacteriota; class Saccharimonadia; order Saccharimonadales; family UBA4665; genus JAJZWH01. The sequence goes on along the minus strand of JAJZMX010000002.1, from coordinate 175,147 downwards.
GTTCCTAGCCGAACGCTGCAAAGCTGGAACTGCCAAGAAGACTATAAGCATAATCAAACCTGCTATTGCTAGTACTATCATGATTTCAATGATCGTAAAACCAGATCTGTCTTTTAATTTTAGTTTTTGCATTCAAATGCCCCCTTTGATTGCTATATTTATTTGCATTTTATTTAGCTTATGCTTGCATATTATACGAACGTTATTTTTTTTGCAATACTTATCCCGCTATATTTCCGGTAAAACCTGGTTGGTTTACTAAGCCGTAAATGGGTAAGAGTACAGCCGCCACTATAGTAAGAGCGACCACCCCCATAACTATCATGAGAACCGGCTCAATAATAGTAGAGATTGTCTTTATTTCATTATCCACTTCTTTTTCGTAGTAAGTGGCTGCCTTATCGAGCATTACCTCGAGCGAACCCGATTGTTCACCAATTTTTATCATACTTGGTACAAGCTCTAAGAAGTTAGGGTCATTTGACAGAGCTTCAGACAATGCCTTGCCACCCTTAACTTTTTCCGATGCTTCCTGAAGAGATTTAGAAATGTAGACGTTATCCACAGCTTCACCCGTTATATCTAGTACCTGCAACAGTGGAACTCCACTTGCAACCAGGGTTGTGCCGGTTCTAGCAAAACGAGCCATGTACATCTTCATAAAGAGCGTCCCAAAAGGCCAGGCATGCATTTTTACCTTATCTACTACTTTCCTACCAACTTCTGTATTTTTCCCCCGCCATATAACTACCGCTAGAACGGCAATAATTACCAATAACACCCACCAATCATGCGTCACAAATCCAGAAATACCAAGCATGATGCGGGTAGGTAAAGGTAGGCTTACACCAGGTAGCCCAGAGTAAATATTTTTTACTTGGGGCATTACTTTTACGACCATAAAGCCAACAACTGCTACCATCACCAGTAGTACTATTGCCGGGTAAATCATAGCACCTCTAACCTTGCTTACAATATCTGCATCTTTCTCCTGTTGGTCGGCAAGTCTTTCAAGACCAACATCTAATGTCCCTGAAGTTTCCCCAGCTTGAACTAAACTAATATATACCCTGTTGAAAACTTTAGGGTGCTTAGCTAATGAAACTGAGAATGCTGTTCCGGCTTCAACATCGGTGACTACTTCGTTAATAACGGCCTTCATGGGTTTTGAAGGGGTTTGCTTAGCAACGCTACGTAAACTTTGTACCAGAGGGAGACCTGCGTTAATCATAGTTGCTAACTGCCTACTGAAAAGAACCTTATCTTTTGCTTTAACTCTGCTAAGACGGCTAAAGCCGCCCTTTTTATTTAGCTTTATGCTAATTGGTGTTAGACCCTGCTCACGAAGCAGTTTGACCGCGTTTTGTTCATTATCAGCCTGAACTTCAGCTTTTATCTTCTGGCCAGTAGATGCATTTCTTGCTTCGTAAGTATAGGTAAGCATTTCAGCCTCGCATTAACCTATCTAATTCTTCAAGGTCAATAGCAAAGTTCCTAGCCTCATCATAACTAATTGTTCCTGCGTGAATAAGGCTAACTAAAGTCTTGTCCATCGACTGCATACCGTACTCAGCCCCAGTCTGAATAACAGCATCAAGCTGGTGACTCTTGCCCTCACGAATAATATTTCTAACGGCAGGAGTTGCAACCAATATCTCTGCGGCAGCTATACGACCTCCACCTATTTGCGGTATAAGCCGCTGTGAAACGATAGCCATTAATATATTGGATAGCTGGGATCGTATTTGTGGCTGTTGATGAGGCGGGAAAACATCAATCATGCGATCAATCGATTGTGCGGCACTGTTAGTGTGTAGAGTTGCAAACACTAGGTGTCCAGTTTCAGCAATAGTTATTGCACTGGCTATTGTTTCAAGATCCCTCATCTCGCCTACGAGCACAACATCTGGGTCTTCACGAAGGGCCGACCGTAATGCAGCACTAAAGCTATAAGTGTCATAATGAACCTCTCGTTGTACTACTACAGATTTTATAGATTTATGGGTATATTCTATGGGATCTTCGATCGTGACTATGTGCACTGCCTTCTCAGAATTAATCTTACGAATCATAGCAGCGAGAGTAGTAGATTTACCCGAACCTGTAGGCCCAGTTACTAAAACTAACCCTCTAGGATAATCAGAAAATTTATTAACTACTGGAGGTAGTCCAAGTTGCTCAATAGTCAATATATCGTTAGGGATTAGCCTTAAGGCTGCAGCCAAGTTTCCCCTTTCGTGGAATGCATTTACTCGGAACCTTCCTAGGTCTCCGAAAGCGAAACTGAAGTCAAATTCCTTATCTTTTAGCAATATCTGTTTTTGGTCTTCATCAAGAATTGCAAAAACTAAAGCTTCAACACCCTCTTCATTAAGAACTTCTGCGCCATTAACGGACACTAATGAACCATCGACCCTAAGCATTGGTGGCAGCCCGACCTGTATGTGCAAGTCCGAGGCCTTTTTCTTTATAACTTCCTCTAGCAAAACTTCGATTCTTGGCTGATCTTGCATTTTTATTCCACCCTTTTTATTTTTCCCTACAGTTTAATCCTCGACATCAGACGTTGCTACCCTGTTTACTTCTGGCAGTGTTGTAATACCACTAATAGCCTTTAAAAAGCCATCCTGTCGCATTGTTACCATCCCTTGTGCAACAGCTACCTTCTCTATGTCTTTTGATGTAGCTTGTTTCATGATAAGTCCTTGTATTTGCTCACTAACCGAAAATACTTCGTATATTCCCATTCTACCTTTATAACCACCAGGGGTATCGATCGTATCTTTACCTCTAAATAAAGTATAAGCGTTTTGATCAGCTAAGGGCAAGTCCTTAAAGCCAAGATCATCACTTACTGCTTTAATTCTATCCTTGTTTTGAGGTAAAAGATTACCTATAACTTCTTTAATTGCCTGAGTTTCGGCAGCAGTACTATCGTACTTTTCTGCATTTGGCGCCACCTTTCTTACCAACCTCTGCCCAATAACAGTTTTAACGGTTGAAGCAATTAAGAACGGCTCAACACCCATGTCTAATAATCTGGGCAATATTCCAGCTGCCGAATTTGTATGAAGTGTAGACAAAACAAGGTGTCCCGTTAAGGCTGATTGTACTGCTAACTGGGCAGTTTCGGCATCACGAATTTCTCCAACCATTATTACGTCGGGGTCCTGACGTAAGATAGACCTTAGCCCAGAAGCAAAAGTTAACCCAACATCTGGATTAACCTGAATCTGGTTTATGCCGGACATCTTGTACTCTACCGGGTCTTCAAGAGTAACAATATTTATAGAATCGTCTTTAATTTCCTGTATAAGCGAATAAAGAGATGTGGACTTACCAGACCCTGTAGGTCCTGAAGTCAGAATCATACCACTAGATACTTTTAGTGATTCTCTAATAAGCCTTATTTGCCTACCGGCATATCCAAGGTCTTCAAGCCTAAACGACGAACTTGATTTATCCAAAAGCCTAATAACTACTTGCTCTCCCCAAACTATTGGCGCAATAGCAATTCTTAAATCGATAATTTTATCATCAACCTTAATTGTGAATTGACCGTCCTGAGGTATCCTGTGCTCATCAATCTTTAAATTGGATAGAATTTTAACGCGACTAACGAGTGCGGGTTCAGAAGCTTTAGGCATTTTCATTATCTCTCTAAGCAAACCATCAATTCTGCAGCGAATTTTCAATTCATTCTCCGAGGGCTCTATATGAACATCGCTCGCACGGTTGCGTGCAGCAAACTCTAAAATAGCTGTTAACGCCTTAGAAATTGGCGAATCTTGAACTATTGTTTTTATATTACTTCCGTCTTTTTTCTCTTCTTTGGCGATTGGCTGTTCAAGATTTAGAGAACCCGCCATAGAAGTGTCCAGCCTAGTGGAGTACTGCTTTAAAATTTGTCTGATCCCACTCTCGCTTGCGGCGTAAACCTTTATTGGTCGGCCAATGCGGTTACTTAAAAAATCGACGGCCTGAACGTTACCCGCGTCAAGCATAGCTAGGACAAGTTTATTCTGCATTTCGCCTAAAGGGACAACCATATAACGTTCGGCTATATCCTGAGGTAATAACTTTAAAATTTCTTGGTTTAACTTGGCCGTAGAGAGGTTAACGTATGGTATTCGGTTAACCTTGGCTGTTATTCGAGTCAGGTCTTCGTCGGTTATAAATCCCCCTTGAATCAAGTACGTGAATAGGGGTGTTTTTTTATTTTTAGCCTCTTCAGTTAGTTTAAAAAGTTTGTCGGAGGATATTAAATTAGCGTTAACCAACGCTTCTTTAATTTGCTGATCTGATGAAAGTGATAGAACACTCATTTTCAACTAATTATTAGAGTTTGTGCTGCTAAGAAAGGGATTAGAATTTTGATTGTTGCCGATTTTAATAAACAGCGTAGGATCAATTGAACTGCTATTAAAATAACGGCTGTCGACGGTTGGGAACTTACTGGAAATTGATGGCACTACATCTACTTGCTGCCCACTATTAGACTTAACAAAAACCAGATTATTAATTACTTCAGAAAATATGATCCCAAGTATAACTGCAACCACAATTAAAGCTATGTCTTTTGCTTTCATCTAGCTATGGTCTCCGTTCCTATCTTAAATTCCTTACCCGGCTGGAAATAAGTATGTGCATTAATTGTTACTGTCATACTACTGTCAGTACCAGATAAGGTCATCTTATCTATCGTGAGTGGACGTATAGACTCCATCATATTCTTTAGTAGATTTTGAACGGCGCTGTAGCTTGCATTAACTACGGTAAAAGAAAAAGGTATTGATACTAGCTGAGGATTTCCAGAAGGCTTGGTAGTTACACTGCCAGTCTGATCAGTCCCGCTGATTGCGGTTATGTCCAAGTTTTGTCTTTGCAAGAATGATTGTATTGATGCAGTAAGAGCAGGAAAATCATACCTGCTAGGCAAGGCATCGAGAACAATAATAGCGTTGTTATAGCTGTATTTTTGGCCGTTAGGCCCCATTATGAAGCCTGAATTATTTTGGTTTATAAGGTTTGGGGTTTTATTGGCAAATTTAAGATATGAATTCTCTAGCTGATTTTTGGCACGAACATCTGCCTTCAAGTTATTATCCGCAACGGTGTCAGAAGAAATAATTTTTGCCTGGTAACTCCTTAATCCCCAAAAATAGTTAGCAGCGCCTAGGCAAAAAACCGTAACGAAAGCAGCGACTGCCGCTACAGCCAACATTTGAGTGTTGGCTTTACTTAAGGCTAACCTTTTAAATGAAACTTGATCTTTAATATTCATGGCTTACTTCCGTTTGCTTTTGGTTTTTGCTGAAACAATACATTTGGCTGGCTAAGCTCTGACCTGGTCGTAACTTTGCTTGGTACGCTTAACTTTATATTCTCGGTATTGTTGAATAGATTAGGATCAAAGCTCAAAGTAATTGTAAAATTTGTTCCCTGGCTGCTCACTCCAAACGAAGACAGAACAACATTAGAAAAAGCAGGATTAGATCCCTTAACTCCACTAACGCTATAAGTTGCAAACTTTAAACTGTCCACAAGCTGGTCAACTGTACCCAATGAGTCTGCGTTACCATTCATTGTTATAGTGTCGGCTCCAAAATCAATTGATAGATTGCTAAGCCCCGCCGTGACAGGAATAGTTTGATTCAGATATGTAGCTAAATCTGAGACTGCTGGCTCTTGTTGATGAAGCTTGTTAAGCGTTTGTATTTGATTCTGAACCGTAAGGATAGCATTTAAGTTTTTTTGCCCAGTAAGATCTGCAGACTGTTTCTGTATATCTGCATGTAAGTTATTAATTTGGTGCTTTTGTAGCGCTGTAAGAGAGAATAATACTCCAGCGAGAACAATAGAAGCGGCTGTTACTAAAACAGAAATACCTATAACAAGCCTTTGATTCCTTTGAGCTTTTAAGTACTCAAGCTTAATATCAGGGAGAAGATTAAACTGAATCATATTTTCCTCTCCGCTAGGCCGACTGCTACGTTGAACTGAGAGGATATTGCAAGTAGTTCATTCTGCCTGTCCTGGCTATACGAGACATTTCGCCACGCGTTACCTATCTCTACATTTACACCAAATTTGTTAGCCAAATATACTGGAAACTCAGGAAGAGATGTTGCACTACCTGCCACAATAATCCTATCCAACTTGGCACCGCTATATCTGGTAGAAAAAAACTTAATTGATTTGTCTACTTCTCCCATCAACAAGTCTACGGTTCCACTAATAGCATGGTATATTTGACCTTCAAGTTTTTGAGGATTGAGTCCAAATTTTGCAACAAATTGCCTAGCCTGTGCGTCATCTATGTTCAAGTTTTGCATAGCTGATCTTACAATAGCCTCATATCCAGTGGGTATAGAACGAACAAGTCTAGGCGAACCGTTCATTACTATAATGAGGTCTGTAGCCAATCCACCCATATCTAATATCATCTGTGGAACATTTGATGTGGGATCTACTAGAGCTCGAACTAGAGCCAAAGAATCAGGCTCAAAAGCAATAACATTTAAGCCTATACTCTCTAGCATATCTAGTCGTGATTCGGCATAACTATTCTGCACGCTAGACAAAAGTATCTCGACTTTTGTCTTTTCTACTGGTGAAGCCCCTAAAAGGTCCCAATCTATTTTTGATTCAGTTATAGGAGTAGGAATTAAAGAGTCAGCTTGCAGCCTTATGGATTTAGACAACTCCTCCTTAGTTAACTTTTCAGTATCTACCACTGTTGTAAATACTTTTTGAGAAGGTAATCCAACCGCAACATTTTTTGTTCTAACCCCAGATTTACTTACCAGTGATTTTATCGCCTGGGCCAATTGTTGCTCATCGGCCTTAGAATCACTCATCGCAATTTTAGTATCAATAGGCATGTATGCATAAGTCTGTAATGCATTTGAAGGATGAGCTAAGCGAACCATTCGTATACCACTGGTTCCTATGTCTAGTCCAAAGAAGTCCCCTACCTTACCGTCTAATAGACTCATAACGCCTCGATTATACCATAAGCGTCTTCATGGCTTAGGCTTAGGTACCCTTTTTGCTTAGTGATTTTTGCTTTAACCCACCCTATCATTTTTTTCTATTATTACCTCTAATATAAGACTATCATTTAACTTAATTAGCGTAAACAATTTCCAATGCTTTTATAGATTAGTAAGCAACTATTAGAATATAAACAAAGGAAAGGTTTTTGAACGGCATTAAATATTGGCAAGCACAAGACGCAACCATACCATTTGACTCCACTTTTTCTATGCTACCTCTAGATAATAGAACCCGTGGCTACCTGCCAAAGTACATCAAATAGCCGCAAAAACCGTTGGTGGACAGTAGTAAGTTACAGACCCACCACACTCACCCATATATTTGGCCTAAAAAAAGAGTTCAAAAGAAGCGAAAAAGACCAAACTGCAAAGTTACATCAATGCTAGGCGAGGAAGCACATTGTCGTCCTGGTTGTCGGCCCAGTCCAAGTCCGACTTGACCTGGTCGTCGCGCCAGTCGCCATTCGGCACGTGCGGATCGCCTCCGACTTACATACGATTCGCTAATAGCCATGAAACGTCTTATGGCGACAGTTCGTCTGGCCGTTCTTGCAACATCAAAGCTAACCATTCAAATATGCCCGTGCTGCAAACTGGCCGGCCCCCAAGCATTGGCGTTCTTGTGCCATTACCTGTTAATTCTTGATGGCTTTGGACTTTCCGGCTATCAACGCCTGCTTCGCTAATCGTTTGCATCAGCATAATGCCCCAAGGGTCGTCTTGGCTGATTTTATAATCAAGATATTCTCGAGCGGTATAGATAACCCCTGGGTTGTCCCGCGATCTATACATTGGTTTGTCGGAGTTTATAGCTTCTAGCAAGTCGTCGTTGATGTAATCATCTTCGTTATTGCCTTATGCGCGGCGCATTCGGTTCACCCAGTCTGGCAAATTGTCAAGCGCTTCTTTTAACACCTTCCATGGCACAGCAACTAACCGCATTGTGTCACCAATCCGCTCGCCTGACAGTGTAGTTTCGGCAGAGTTATTAAGATCCAGTTGAGCCTCGTGTAAACGGTTTACAGTTGCTCCGAAGTTAGGTTTAGTCGGGCCCTCAATCTAGTTTCTTATCAAAGTTATCCTTATATAGGTTTTTCGCATATATGTTTTTCGCATTATCTCTTGAAACTATCCTCAGATTAGGTACGTTCCAGTCCTGAGCTGCGAGTGCTGCAATAGCTGTTTCAAATTTTACATTACTATCATAGGCCGCTTTTAGCTCGGGATCTAAGCCTGGATAGAGGTCAAATGAAAACTCTGAGTGAGCTTGGTTTGGCATACTGCCGCTTGAGCCTAAGAAGCCGTAGCCCTGTAATATCAGGGTCATTTGCTTCTTGTCATTCTCGCTCTTTATGCCTGTTACAAACCGCTGCAAAGCTGCTTCAAGCGTTACCTTGCCATAACTGTCGCGTACCTTTTCCAGCAAAGCCACCATTGTACGTGGAGCCAGCACTGCTTCATCAAGCCCTGGCTTATTATCAGCAATGTGCTCAGACGATACATAATCACGGAAGCCTTGGCCAAAGTTGCCGCTAAATACCTGCTGAGTAACGTGGCAGGCTCGCACAAATCGTTCTAATTCGTCAACATTAACGCCTGACACAAGATTGCCAGAACGGTCTGTTAAAGCTGCCTTAGCGATAACGGCATTTTCAACAGGCGGTTGTCCGTAAACCACATCGTAGTCTGGATAATGCACCCGCACCACATTAGCTCCAAAGCGATTTTGAAACTCTACGCTCAAATCTTCCACGCCTTTATATCGCTTAGATTTCTCGTTGGCGGTACCGATAATTACGAAGCCTGGCTTAACTGTTACCTCTCGACCACTATCCTCTTGAACAATAAATTTATCCCCTGGCCGAAGTTGCACAATCTTGTTCAGACGCTTCAAAAACTCAGCGGGCATAGCGTTAATTTCGTCCAATATAAGAGGTTTACCAGCTTCCATAGCCCGTACTACTGGCCCTGGTAAAAAGTCAGAAACCGTTGTGCCGTCTTCGTTGCGAAGCGTCATTTTACCCATTACCTGGTAACTGTTTACGTCGCCATAACCAGATATAAACTCTGGCTCGGCACCAAAATACTGCCGTGAAATATATTCAGCTAGTGCTGTTTTTGCCCCACCAGTCTCGCCTACTAGCAATGCTGGCTTACCCTGCGCTAATGACGGCAACAGTTCATCAATAATTCCCTGCATTTGGTCGGTCATAACAATACCGCGCTCAAAATCACGGCGGCGCTTAATGTCTATACGCCGTCTAAGCTCTGCTCTCACATCGCCAAGCTGTTTCTGTGATGTGATTTTTTGGCCGCGAGCTTCTTTAATACGAAACTGCTGTTCCTGTAAGCGTTGAATATGACGTTGTTCCGCAGCTGTCAGCGAGCGATTTGAGATACCAGCTGCTCTATACACTTCAGCCGCGCGGCGTGATAAGTCATTAACTTTACGGTCAGCAGCCAAGAATGCCGAGGCCGCCCGAATAACTAATATTCGTTCAGCATGTAACGATTGCACTTCGGTTCTTAACTGTTCATCGTTGGATAGCGCCCGCATTTTGCCGTCAAGTTCTCGCAATTCCTCTAGGTTAATCTGAATGCTTTCAGGAAATTGGCCTTTGAATTTCTCCCAGTTTGCTTGGCTCTCCTCGCTATCATCGGCTGGAATATGGTCATGCCAATTTGGTCGTATAACGTGTCTTAGAAAAGTGTCACTTACAGTAGTAACGTCTACTGGCTCGGCCGAATTTTCTTGGCGGCGCTGGTTAATTTCAGCCACTTTAGGCGTGGCAAGTTCCTCCAGCTGTTGCCGGCTGTAAGCCGTCGCGGTAAAGCTATTGAAATCCAACGATAAAGCCCGTTGCACCTCTTGATATTGCCATTCAATTTCTAGGTAGCCTTCAGGCGTACGCTCATATTCAGTAACGATAGCATCTTCTGGTGCAGTAAAGCCTTCCCGAGAATAACGCAGAGGGAACTTGAGCCACTCTGATGGCACTTCGTTAATCATATTCGGGTTAAAACCCTGCGGTGGTATCTGTTCCTCTGTCATACCTGCGTCTTCTTAATTTTTTGATTTTTTGTTTTTGTACTTCTCTGGTAATTATAGCATAAAAAGCAAGGAAAAGAGAAGTTGAAAGGTTCAAGTCACAAATCATATCACTGCGAGGCGAACACGTACATTGTCATCCTGGTAGTTAGCCCAGCCCAAGTCCGATTTGACCCGGATTACTTCGTCCCAGTTACCAGCGCGGCTGGAGCAGCGTGGCCGCTTTCAACTTTTCGGATATATGCAGCTTCTAATTTAGCATCAAGACCTGGGTTAAAATCAAACGAAAACTCTGACGAGGAAGAATGCTGCGTCATAATGGGTTCATTATAGCCGTTACCAGTGTTTTTGTTTTTGAAAACCTGCTACAATCATAGCATAAAATGTAGTAAAAATAAACATGTATGTCAGAAAAAATCATTTTACCGCTTGGTAATCCAGAGCCAACAGCACCCACCCCTGAGGAAATAGCTACTGGTCTGCAGCAGGCCGAAACCTTCCTACGAGACATTGCACCACACTTGAGCCGACTGTTCGGTATGGACTTGAACATTCAAATCGGCGACAAGTGGGCAACTGATCTGGAAGCCGACGGCAATGTTGTTACTGCCGACCCGGGCTTCTTTATAGAAAAGGGATATACCCCTGATATGACCAGCTACGCCACACTACATGAGATAGCTGCCCACCTCCGCGAAAAGGTTACAGAACCTAAGCTGACGGAACGCATAATCAACTTCGCTAAACAAGGCAAGCCGCAAGCTATCTTTCATAATATATTTGCCGATGTTGCTGGCAATAATTTAATACACGCTGTTCTGCCGCGCATGAGAGGTGTTGCTGCACAACTTTACAAGGAGAAACTGTTTGCTGAAACCGATTACACCCAAATACCGCGCCATCTCCAGTTTCTTTATAAGGTAATACGCCAAGAAATGGTGCCAGACAGCGAAACGACCGTGCTGCCTGAAGTTGATGAGGCTATTGCAGGATTACGTAATTATCAAGGTCAGGGCGACGTAATTAAGTACAGCACAGCGGTTGCTAAATCCGCCCATGAAGCAATGGGTGGAGATGAGCGTTTCAGTATCTGGACTAGAATTATTTATCCAGTTTATGAAGGATTGATTGAACAAGACCGCCAAGACCCTAACCGCCAGAGCCAAAATGGCGAAGCCCAAGGAGATGGTGGAAATCAACAACAAAGCCAAGGACAGCAAGAAAAACAAAACCAGACTGGCAATAAGTCGTCTGGAGGCCAGCCGCAAAGTGGCGAAAGCGAGCAGCAAAGTGATAGTGAACGCTTTGGCTCCTACTATGAAGACTATAAACAAAACCGCCACCCCGAGCCGATGAGTGAGGAAGAACACGACAAGCTGCATTATCACGCCGAAGAACATACGCACTCGCCTTCTCGGAAAAACTCACCGCACACGGCACAGAGCGAACACGAGCGTATGTTAGACAAAAAAGTTCGTGATGAAACAGGCCACTCCCTACAAGAGCAGCGCCGTTACAATGCTGAAATTGTAAAATGGCAGTCTGCAATCGCCGAAATGCGAGACGTCTTCCAGCGCGTCATTAACGAGCGCGTGGCCCAAAAGCGCGGCCTGAGCCGCCGTACGTTTACTGAGGGAGCTGTTTTAGACCCTGACCGATTGGTACAAACAGTAATAGACGTACGCAATAATGTTGAGGAACCAGAGGCTTTCAAAGATTACGAAACCAAAAAAGGAGAAACACAAGCTATAGGCAAAACTGACTACGTATTTATGTTTGACGTTTCGCACTCTATGAAAGGTGAAAAGGCAGTTAACGCCGCTTCCACGGCTGTTATTGGGCTTGAAGGATTAGCAGCTCTGCAGCGCGATGTAGAAGAAGCCGAAGCCGCTCATAAGATTGACCTGGAACTTGATATTCGTACAGCTATCTATATCTTCGGCGATGAGGCCGCCTGCGTTAAGCCGTTATCTACCAGAGTATCGCCCAAGGAACGGCTTGATACGTATGCAGCATTAGCCAATCCAAACGGCAGTAGTACTCAGGACTTTTTGGCTCTTGAAGAAATAGAAAGTTGGTCTAGCGAGCCCGACCGCCGTAAAATCCTAATTGCTGTATCTGATGGCGCCAGTAATGACGGTTACCATGACACTTCCTATAGAGCGCGGGAAGCAATTGATAGGCTACGCGGCGACGGCTGGTTCGTGTATGGCATCAGTATTGGCTCACGTAAAGCAGAGCACCTATACCGCCCTAACGCTCGGAGAGTTAACAACCCTGATAAGCTGCCACAAACCATTCACAGTTTTATTGAAGCCACGATAAGCTAGCATTATTATAGTGCTAGGCGAGACGTGCTGGTGTATCACTACCCAAGCGGCCTCACACTTCTACTGCGTTAAGAAACTGTACTCGCTAGATAAGCGGTAAGGCAGTTCGTGAAGCAAAAGCTATCACTGGGGCTGTCTCTAGGGTTAAGCAAATAGCGGTAACTCTGAAAAGGCAAACTACTGCCTATAGTAAGCTTGTGTGCGCAAGATAGTTGATAAAGTAATAGCAACAAAGGAGAAAGTAGAAATATGCGGAAGTATCCATGTTTTACGACCAATAACGGAATTACATGTAGGGTTGAATGCTAACGATCGGTATAGTTACGAAATAAACCGACCTTTTGAGCTAAGCTTTAAGTTACCAGAGTCAGACGACAAACGAACACGTGGGTATTCACCAAAGTTTATTGAAAAGCTATAGAACTTTGAGACTTGTTAGTTATAGACCTGGTTATGGCTGCCCACATCTAGAAAAATTATTGCTCCATCGGTTTCTTCGTAAACAACTCTTACATCTCCAGCTATGCTAAAAGCTCTTTTGCCTTTTAGTTTACCCTTGATGGCATGGTCATCAAGAGGGTAACCACGCTCACCATTGTGAAAAGCAGAAACTCGAGCCAGATATACGCCTCTTAAGTTTTTGATTGGAGCAATTCTCTGCTTATAGTGCTTCTCAAAGCCTTTGGTTAGGCGAATTGGCTTCATAGTTTATCTAAATGGGCCATCATTTCTTCTACGGAGTAGAAAGGCTCACTAACATTCTTACCCTGCTTTGCATCGTCTGCTGCTTTATTAAGTCGCTTGACGGCAGCGGCACTAGGTTCACCCCAATCGTCATCATCAAAACTTAGAATGCGGTTTTCAGCTTCTGCTTTAGCCCACACGCGAATATATGCCTGGGCAGAGTCAAAGCCAAGTCTCCTAGCCTTAGCCTCAAGCTTTTCTCGTATAGTTTTGTCCATAGGTATATGAAGAGTTGTTGTATTCATAATAATAAGTATATGAAATATATATTATTATGTCAAGATGCTGTATCGTTCATCTGTTATAATGACAAGCATGTCTTCACCTGTTTCTTGTGGTATAGTTATGTTTCAAACCAACCTTTTGAACTCAGTTTTAAGTTACTGAACCGGACGATAAGCATACTCGTGGATATTCACCTGGGTTTATAGAATCGTTAACTAGGCGAAGCAACATCCTTTAGATATAAAAGTAAATTTATAAAATATTGTACTTTACTTTTTTAATTAGGTAAAGTACAATATAAGCATGACTACAACAGTTTCAAGCAAAAACCAAATTGTTATCCCTAAATTAATCCGTCAAAGGTCTGGTATCAAGCCTGGCATGAAGCTTTACCCTACTGTTAATGATAGCGGGGATATTGTTTTGTCGACAAAACCAATATGGCACCAAAATGTAGGTGCCCTTAGGGGGGTTTGGACTAGCAAGGGCGACCCTGCTGAATTACTAAGAAACCGAAGAGACCAGGAATAATGGTCTCTGCATTAGACTCCAATATACTCATCTATGTATTGGATGATGCCAGTCCATTTTCAAAGTCTGCACTAGACTTATTAAAAGGACTTGAGAATGATGAAGCGTCGGTATATGTATCAACCATAGCCAGGACCGAAATTCTTCATCAACCTTATCAAATATCTATAGAGGTGGGTGATAAAGCTAAACATTTTCTATCAAGTTTTGGGTTTATTTCTTTCGTAGAAGTATCTGAAGGCATTGCGGACAGTGCTGCTGAACTTTGTGCTAAAGTTGGTGCAAAGCTCAAAAATATAGACTCTATTCATTTAGCAACAGCATTAAGCTTAGGGGCAACCGAGTTCTGGACTAATGACCGTGAACTACTAAAAGTAACGGTAGACGGAATTAGTATTAAGTCACTAGATGATATTAAATCGAGTCAATTATAAATAAGCATGAGCAGTATTAGTTGTGGAATTGTTGGCTTACCAAACGTTGGTAAATCCACCTTATTTAATGCTCTCACAAAAAGCAGTGTCTTAGCAGCTAACTATCCGTTCGCCACAATAGACCCAAATGTAGGAATAGTGTCAGTTCCTGACCCTAGGCTACAAAGGCTTTCGGAATTATATAGCAGCCAGAAGATTACCCCAGCCACCGTAAGATTTGTAGACATTGCTGGGTTAGTTGCTGGTGCAAGCAAAGGAGAAGGCTTAGGAAACCAATTCTTAGCACACATTAGAAGTACTTCATCAATTGTAGAGGTCGTTCGCGTGTTCAGCGATAACCTAATTACACATGTAAACAAGAAAGTTGACCCGAGAACAGACATAGATACTATTTTAACTGAGCTAGCATTAGCGGATCTAGATACCGTTAATCGAAGACTTGGCCAAACGGAAAAAGAAGCCAAGGCCAACCCAAAGCTTAGACCCAAACTAGAGCTACTTAAAGAAGCCTCAAAATTTTTAGAACAAGGCAAGCCAGTTAGTTCAGGATTAGACAATGATTCATTGGAAGGATTGTCTGACCTACAACTGCTAACCGCAAAACCAATAATATATCTATTTAACGTTGACGAAGATGTGTTAGAAGATCAACAAAAACAAAAAGAACTAAAGTCACTAGTTGCTCCGTCAGAGGCTCTATTTATATCCGTAAAGCTAGAAAGTGAATTATCTACTTTGGAGGATTATGACGCTAAAGAACTAAGAGAAAGTTACAATATACATTTAAGTGGACTTGAGTCGCTTGTGGTTGCGGCATACAAGGCTTTAGGGCTACAAAGCTTTTTGACTGCAGGACAAAAAGAAGTCAGAGCCTGGACAATAAGAAAAGGAGCCACTGCTCCTGAGGCCGCAGGCGAAATACATAGCGATATGCAAAGGGGCTTTATTGCAGCTGAAATAGTTAACTATAAAGACCTTGATGAGCTTGGTTCGGTTTCTGCCTGTAGGGCGGCTGGTAAAATCAGGACTGAGGGCAAAAGTTACATAATGCAGCCTGATGACATTGTAGAATTCAAGTTTAACGTTTAGGTAGCATTTTGACGCTGAGTTGTGGTCGTAGCTCCCTTATAACGGCGGCTGCGTAGCAAATAAGGAAGTTTGGCATATGCAATCTTAAACGGGGTTAACTCTAATCCATAAACATCACCACTCATCGTAGGCATTTGTTCACTTACTTCTGATGAATGAGAGACCTTATCTGTGCCTCCGTATACCTCTAATCTTCCCGCTTCAGCCATCTCCTCTAACAATTTCTTGTCAGCCGCGTTTTGAACAGAACTAGATTCGACTATTTCGAAATCAGCTTCTCGCTTTGGCTTACTAGCACTTGGCCTTATGGAAACTTTAGGTTTAGTTTCATTTTCAAATTGCTCCAACAGTCTCTGGGCGAAAAGATAATCGGCGAGATGAGGCGTAGGCTTAGGAGGAGAAGTTTCTTTACTGATATTGTTTATTGATAATTGCCTTTCTAGGTGCTGCTGCTGGGCAAGTAGGTACATTTGTAGTTGACGGTTAATATCCTCAAGATGTTTTTTTTGACTAGTAGCGTGCTGGAATTGCTCTCGTTTTATCTCACTCATCCGATTCTGAATATGCCCCACGAGTTTTCTTAATCTCGGCTGGTTATAACTTTTAAAGTTCAGTCTACGCATACCACAATTTATAGAGACCTGAGCTCCAAAAACTCGATGGCTATAATCAATATCACTTACCATGTCAAAACGTACATCATCAACGTTTAAGAAGCCCATAGGTTTTTTATCGATCAGTAACACTCTTATGTCAGTTGCTACTAGAAGTGCGACCCCGCCGTCATAGTAACCATTTACGCACTCATACAATTTCTCATGAGGAAGAAGTATATTTTCTAATTCTCTTATCTCTGCCTTATTAACTCGGCTAGATCCAAATCCAATTTTTCTTAGCTGACTTTCGACATATGCCCTGTCAACCATAGTCCCTCCTTTTTGTTGGTGAATTAATAGTAAGTTGGTTTGCTGAAAATAGTCGTAAGAATACTAACGCAATGAGGATGATGTTTATCACGAAAATTATAACTACGCTTGCCATGAAGGCATTATTTAGGTTAAATTAAGATATGTTAGCCAATCTAAAGCAGGTGGCTGAATTGGTGGACGTGTTTTCAAAGTACGGTGTACGGAAAACATATAAGAAGGGTGATTTCGTTATTCACCCCGGGGAACAACCGCCCGGGGTTTTTTATATATTACAGGGACTAGTTAAGGCCTACGACATAACAAAGTATGATGAAGAAAATCTATTAATCATACGAAAGCAGGATGAAATATTCCCGCTTATTTGGGCTCTCACTGGAAAAGAACGAAACGTGGCATACCAAGCTTTAGCGCCCACAACTACCCTTGAAATTACTAGGCAAAGATTCGAAAAAGAGATTACGCAACACCAAGGAGCACTAGCTCCCCTGCTTGACATGACTCTGGAGATGTATCGATTGCATAGTGAACGAATCCTAAATCTTGAATATAGAACCGTCAGGGAGCGCATAGTGTCATTCCTGCTTACTATGTCTAACCGGTTTGGCAGTAGAACAAGCAGGGGTTTACTAATTGAAGCTCCCTTAAGACACCAGGATATCGCAAGCTCAATAAATGCTACACGTGAAACTACAAGCCGTGAAATATCTGCCCTAGAGAAAAAAGGATACATTATCAAGGATAAATCATTCTACATCTTGAAAGATGTAGATGCATTACGAAACATGCTTCGGTAATTTACTTCCAGTGCAAAACAATATCTTCTATTGTTTCAACTATTTTTTTATGATCAGGGGTATCATCTTTGTCGTAGTAATGAGGTGTATCCATATATTCATCCGCTACGCTCAAACAATATACAGCATCAGCCATAACATGAATTCTATCTATTACGGGAACGCTAGCAATTGGCAATGCTACGATTAAACTCTCTATTTCTATAGGTTTTAAATATTCGGCGGCTAAATCCAGCTTTAATGTGTCTTTTAGTCCATCAGAAACCAAAATTATGTTCATATGCTGTAACACTTTTCTGTTGATTAGCCCACTGCCCCCCATAAGCCCATTAATCTCACTGAATTTATGAATCCTCTCTTCCTCAATCAAATTGTGGTATTCACTAACCAATTCATCAATTTCACCATCGCTTAGATTATGGTTATATGCCATTTTGCCGTCGACTGTCATACCGGCTATTGCATTATTCTCTCTGGGGAGAGTAATGTCTTTACTAATTAGAAGAGTAATTATGCAGTGAAGCTGTACGGCTATCTGAGCTCCCACCATAACTCCACCATCATCGAGCGCAACAATAGCACAGTTTTCGTACCTATATTTCTGAGCTAATTGATTTGCCAACAATCGGCCGGCCTGAAGCCGTGAGGAAAAGTACATCTTACTTAAGGAGTTTAACTATAGTGTAATAAAAGCTCAAGCCGTTTTATTGATGATTTTAAGCTTATAGAATCGCTCTGTATTACCCTTAACGCCTGTTATCTTTGAGTCTGCCTTGGCTTCAATAATAAAACGCTGTTTAAACCACGACTCTAGCGAAGATAAGATCTTTCTCCTTATATGTTCGTTTTTAACCACCCCTCTATGTTTTTCTAAATCATTGGTAGTTTCAAATTGTGGCTTGGCCATAGCAATAATTTCACAGTCTGGTCCAACAATAGCCGATACTGCTGGCAAAATATCTTTTAGGGAAATAAAGGAAACGTCAATTATCGCTAAATTAATATGTCCCTTATAAATGAAATTCCGGATATCTGTCTTCTCGTGAAGCTCAATCTTTGGATTACCTCTTAGCAACGAAGAAAGTTGATTGGTTCCCTTTTCTACCGCAACTACTTTAAGTGCACCATGTTTTAGCGCATAGTCCGTAAAACCTCCGGTACTAGACCCAACATCAAGTACTATTTTATTCTGAAAATTAATTCCTAAAGCGCTTAGGCACGAATCAAGCTTATATGCCGATCGACTGACATATTCTTCGCTTTCATCAATCAAAGACCGACGTGATCTTTTTTGCATAAACAAATAATACTTTATTCTTTTATTCGTTCACGATAAGTGCCGTTTGAAGTATCCACGGATATTAAATCACCTTGCTTTATGAAAGCAGGTACTTTAATGGTAATTCCCGTTTCTAGTACAGCATCTTTTGTAATAGATGTTGATGTATCTCCCTTCACCGCAGCTTCGGTATAGTCAACTTTTAAGGGTACATTTTTGGGCAACTCTATGCTTATAGGTTGACCCTTAAAGAACTGTAGTTGAACAATATCACCTTCTTTTACGTATCCAGAGCTATCCCCTACAAGCGAAGATGAAACTTCAAATTGTTCAAAGTTTTCTTGGTTCATGAAAAAATAGTTGGCACCGTCGTTGTATAGATATTGAACACTTTGCGTGGACATATCAGCACTCTCAAGTTGTTCATTGCCTTTAAAGGTCTTTTCCAGAACCTTTCCGCTAACCAAGGACTTAATCCGTACATTTACTATAGACCCTCCCCGTCCCATAACTTTCTGGCCGTAATCGACCACTTTATATGGTTCTCCTCCCAATACAAAAACAGTGCCTTTCCTAAGTTCAGTAATATTTAACATTGTTCTGTTATCCGTTAGATACAAATGGTAGAAGCGCTATATGCCGTGCACGCTTAATGGCTCGAGCCAATCGCCTCTGTTGAGCCTCATTTAGGCCAGTCTTTTTGCGTGTCTCAATTTGACCATAGACATTAATATATCTTTGTAAGGTCTTAAAATCTTTGTAATCAAAATATGCTACGTCCGTTCGATGCTTAAATATCTTTGCCATATTATTCTCCTTAATTAAAACGGAATGTCGTCGAGGTTGATTGGTTCATCGCCAATGTCCTCAATAACAACATCTTCTTTAGCTTTTTTACTGGGCTTTGGTTTTACTTCAGCTTCAGAATTAGCTTCATCACTTCCGCTTTCTGCGCCCCTACCATCCAAAAAGGTAACGTCGTTAGCTAAAACTTCTACTTTACTGCGTTTCTGGCCTTCCTGTTCCCAACTCCTGCTTTGCAGGCGCCCTTGAACTAAACAGCGACGGCCTTTACTAAGATATTGGGCGACGCGTTCTCCCAAAGGACCCCATGCGACTATATCTATGTAGTCTGTCGCTTCTTGCCATTCACCGTTAGCGTCACGATAGCTTCGGTTAAGAGCAAGACTAAAACCACAAACGCTCTGCCCGTTAGGGGTTTGCCTTAACTCAGGGTCTCGAGTTAAGTTACCCATCAAAATTACTTGGTTTACACTGCGCGCCATATAATCCTCCTAAAACCTATGCTTTGGCTCTACCCTACGCTTGCTGTCTTATGGCAGTCAAGTGTGGTTTAAGTTCTATTTAATCTTCCTCTTCTTTATCTTCCTCGGACTGGTCAATGTCTCCCCTTTTGGCTGCTTGCTCAGCCTTTACAGCCTTAGCTGCTTCAGCCTTAGCTATAGCTTTAAGGTCGGGTTTAGTAATCAAGAACCGGACAACTTCGTCGGTAATGTTCAGCGTTGACTCAACTGCGGCCACGCTAGTGCCCGGCATTTCAACCGTATAGAATACATATATAGCATGCTCATTTTTTTTGATTGGATAAGCCAGTTTACGCTTACCCCAGTTATCTGTATTGGTAACTTTTCCATCGTGGTCCGTGAATATCTTAACTACCCTGTCCTCGGCTTTGCTTAAGTCTACTTCTAGACTAGGATGGTAAAGCACTGCTACTTCATATAGTGCCATTTGTGTAACTCCTTCTTTGGATTACCGCTTTTTAGAAAACGGACAGCCTGTGCGTAATTAAGAAACCACAAGCTGAAGTGTTAATGCAGGTGTTAACTATACTCATTTTTATCTGTTTAGTCAAACAAGAATGGAGACATAAAAATTGGATTTATGAAATAGTCTAGATCGATTACTTGCATAATCCTTCCTGGACTGATTGACTAGATATATTATGTCCAACCCAGGTGAGGAATACGTGCCATACTTAACCTTGTCAGAGGAGATAATTGCAGCCGATCACGACCCTGGCTTATTCTTACGCTCCTTATTTCCTGACGCATCTGATGAACAGGTGGCTCTCTTTGCACTTTACACAGTAGGCAAGTTTCATGACGGGGTCATCCAAGGACTAGAGATAGCTGGTAGAGATGCAATAGGAGAAGTTGAAGCTTACCGGATAGGAGTAACTGAAGGGTTTGAAAGAGCCCAAGAAGGTAGAGGACTAGATTGACTCTTGGTCTGCCTCGGGCAACTGGCCATCATCATTCCCATTTTCAATGCCGAAAACCTCATCCATAGAACTAACAAGGACTTCCCTTGGACGAGATCCGTCAGCAGGCCCAACAATCCCTTGGTCTTCCATGGTTTCTATTAACCGAGCAGCACGACCATAACCTATCCTTAATCGCCTTTGCAATAAGCTTGTTGACGCTTTTCGATTCTCCAATATAACATGTACCGCATCTCTCCAAAGGTCATCGTCAAATTCACCGGAACTACCGTCAACAACAGTACCGCCCTTACCAGATATTTGGACTGGCTGAGAGACTACTTCATCGTCGTATTGAGGTGGACGCTGCCTACGAATAAAGTCCATTACTTTCTTAATTTCATCTTCCTCTATTAACGCAGCCTGGACACGTTTCGGCTTGGGCATATCTGAAGTTAGCAAAAGCATATCTCCTCGACCCAGCAATTTTTCCGCACCGCCCTGGTCAATAATTGTCCGGCTATCAACCTGACTATTAACAGTAAATGCTATCCTTGCTGGTACATTAGCTTTAATTAAACCGGTAATAACATCTACAGAGGGACGTTGAGTAGCAATTACCAAATGAATACCCGCTGCACGCGATTTCTGAGCCAGACGTACGATGAGTGATTCAACATCCCTAGCAGCCATCATCATTAAGTCTGCCAACTCATCTATAACAATTACTATATATGGCATGCCAGCTTCCTTTTTCAGCAAGTTGTACTGTACTATGTCCCTTTTTCCAACTTCAGCCATGGTCTTAAGACGACGTTCCATTTCTGCAACAGCCCACTTAAGTGCACTAATACATTTCTCCGGTTCGGTAATTACTGGAGACAATAGATGGGGGATGTCGTTATATAACGTTAGCTCGACTTGCTTAGGGTCTACTAATATTAACTTTAGATCTGAAGGAGTATTTCGATATAACAGGCTAGTCAAAAAAGTATTGATCATAACTGACTTACCAGCTCCAGTTTGACCAGCGATCAAAAGGTGAGGCATCTTCCCAAGGTCAGCCACGACCGACTTCCCTGCTATATCCTTTCCAATCACAAACCCTAGGCTGCCGTCGAGAGAAGACCAGTCGGAAGATTCAAGGATTGAACTTACCCTCACTATGGCTGGCTTTACATTTGGCACTTCTATACCGACCGCTCGTTTACCCGGTATCGGAGCCTCAATTCTAATCGAGTGTGCAGCTAAATCTAATGCCAGGTTACTCTCTAGAGCAGTAATTTTAGTAAGCTTAGTTGAGGATGGGGGTCTCAAAGAGTACTGAGTTACACGAGGCCCTATATTAGCCCCTTCCATTTGCACTTCAATATTAAAGTTCGCCAGAGTATCATGTATTAGCTTAGCATTAGTATTAACGTCACCAGGGTCTGCCTTGTCTTGTTTTTGATTGAGCAAACTAATGGTTGGAAACTTCCAGTCTGGGTCGTTTGGCGTAGTTAAGGCTGGATGATTTTCATCCTTTGATAACCTTTGCGCCGTATTCTTGAAGCTACTAACTCTTGGTTCGGCTAATTGCGGTTCGCTATTAGAACCGTGGTGCTCAACCGGCACCCCCTCGTTAAGCTTAAAAGTACTCTCTGCCTTTGCCTTAAGGTCGGCAAGGTCAGTGTCGCCATCCTCTTTAGGCTTGCGCTTAAATAGTTTAACTATGTCCTTGGGGGTAAATCCTAGAGAATAGCTAACCGACAATAATGCAATCACAAAAAACACCATAGCCGCAGGGATCTTATCTAGGGCGGATAAGATAGCTCCCCCAAGAAGACTACCTACATTACCGCCATGACCACCAACCCAGCTGCCAAGAGCCGTTTTATTAGCGAAGGAGACGTAACTTAGCCCACTCAATCCTAACAAAGCGATAATTAAACTGGTTATTTTGTCCTTTGGCAGGCTGTGATCATCCCCCATGAATATGATCACACTCGTTATAACAAGAGCTATCGGAACAAACAAAGCTGACCAACCAAATAACCAGTAAACACCATGATACAAAGCTAGCGGAAGTTTACCGCCAGTACCGAAAGCACCAATAAATAAAAAGATCGCAACGATCAGCATAAATACAGCTGCGGTATATATTCCGAAGCCCGAACTGACCTTAGTTTCTTCTTTTTTTACCGGCTTTTTACTTCTGTTGGATGATGCTTTTTTCTTTTTAGGCATTTAGCTAATTATACACTCAAATGCCAAGTTATGCCAGATCTAAAGGTGTCTTATTACAATTAATCTGGTTGGTCTTGACCAAGTAATCTAGCCCTCATTTCCTGAAATCGACGCTGCTGCTCTATAGCTAATTCCTCTTCGGTCTTTGTCTTTGTCTGGTGAACAGTTTTAGCGTCCCCTACCTTGCCGGAAATTACATTAACAACCGGAATTACTATTGGACTTAACTGAGTTTGTTCAAACAAGTAATGGGTCACATGATCCTTTAGCTCGGCCTTAAATCTGTCTAAATCTACTCGTTTAAAGCGTTGGGTAACGGCTCTCTTCAATTCTTGCCGAAGACCGTTCATTATCTCTTCTTTATCTCGCATATATATAAACCCACGGCTGATGATGTCAGGTGAAGTAAGCAAGTTGCCAGTTTTGCGGTCAATAGTTAACACTACCGCTACAAGACCCTCTTCACTCAACAGCACACGGTCCTTAACAACAACATTGCTTACGATCGAACCAGTTTGGTCAACCAACAAACTACCATAAGGTACTGGCTGTGTTTTATTCCATGAGTCTTCGGAAAATAGAATCGAGTCGCCATTATCAGCCATGATGACATTATCTCGCTTCCAGCCCTCTTCTACGGCCATCTCAGCGTAATATTTACGATTTAGTGTGCCAGCATAGATAGGCAAGAAGAATTTTGGACGGATTATATGGAGCATCTCCCTATACTCATCTCTCCTAGCATGGCCCGAAACGTGCAACGGCCCCACATTGTCTACCTCATGCGTTGGATGCCTATATAGATGAACTCCCCTTTTAACAAGGTCGTTGCCTATTTCTTCGTAACGCACCTCATTACCGGGAATAGGGGTTGAGCTAACAACTACAGTATCTCCCTCTTTAAGTTTAATATGCTTGTGCTGACCTTCGGCCATGCGCTGCAAAGCAGCCCCAGGCTCACCTTGTCCACCAGTACAAATAACCAGTACTTGTCGATCTGGTATATTGGGCATCTCGCGCATGGGAAGCACTGTTCCTTTTGGAATTTTTAAAATGCCCTGACGCACAGCAATTTCAGCATATGAGATCATGCTCCGCCCATCTAAGGCAACTCTACGCCCACTTGCAGCAGCTGCATTAACAATCATCTGAACACGGTTCATGTTCGATGAAAAAATAGCCACAAAAACCCTTCCTTCGGCATTACCTATAATGTCATGGAAGCTTTGCTGAAGAGTATGTTCGGTTGGTGTGCGACCCGGTAAAGGAGTGTTACAGCTGTCGCTCATTAATAGAAGAACGCCTTCATCCCCAAGCTGTTTTAATCGCTCTGCATCAGTAGGCTTATCATCTAATGGCTCTGGATCGAGACGCCAGTCCCCAGTATTAATAACGCGTCCGACTGGGGTATCTACTACCATACAAGTCGACTCCGGAACAGAGTGCGTAATCCTAACTAATTCAATGAAAAACGAGCCTACTTTAAGTCTTTCATGGTTGTCCATATTCATCACGATTAATTCGGGCGTAAATTCAAGTCCTGACTCGGCAAATGCGTCTTCAAAAGTTTTTGCAACTACACCTAAGGTGAACCTAGAACCATAAATCGGTGCTGGATATTTTGGTGCAATGTGTTTTAGGCCACCTAGATGGTCAAGGTGACCATGACTAATTACGTAACCCCTGATCTTGTGCTTAATTGAATCAAGATATGTTGTGTCAGCAATAGTGTAATTAACGCCAGGTAATTCGATCCCTAGGTGGTTTCCACAATCAAGAATTATAGCGTCATTTTCCCATTCCAAAACTTGCATGTTTTTTTCGCCAATTGCCTCTTGACCTCCCAAGAAACTAATCTTGAGTTTTCCACTGTCATCACCAATTACATTTGCCCGGCCGCGTGAGGATAGCTCAGCTTTGTTGTACTGATTAGCTATTTTCTGCGCATCCATTTGTGATCGTTTCTGAGCACGAACAGCTTGAGACCTAGGTATACTTAAATTACTACCTAGCTTGTTCGGATTTGTTTTGCGGGCTTGCTTAGGCCTCGCGTTATTTTTAGATTGATCTGTCATATTTTTCTTATATTCCTTTCTAAATTATTAAAGTGTTAATTGTTCTAAATTGTTGTTGCTTTGCTTAATTATTTCCGGAATCCGGGCAAAGTCATCTATTAGGGTTTGCCGCATTGATCCGTTATAAAGTGCGGCGGCTGGATGGTATAGAGGTAGCAAGATAATTGTTAGTTCGTTATCACTAAATTTTAATTTTAACCTTTTGGGTTGTCCGTGTTCTTGACTAATTCGTAGCTCAGGAAGAAAACAGTTAGCAGCATGCCTGCCTAATGCTACTACTATTTTAGGCTGGATAATCTCTAGTTGCCTCTGTAAATATGGTAAAAAGGATTTCTTTTCTTGGGGTAGAGGATCTCGGTTGTTTGGAGGTCTGTACTTGACGATATTAGTTATATACACGTCACTTCTGCCTAGGCCAATCATTTCAAGCATTTCGTTTAAGAATTTGCCTGCAGCACCGACAAACGGTAACCCAAGTTCATCTTCCTTTTTGCCAGGGGCTTCCCCAACAAAAACTATACTACTATTTACGTCGCCATCCCCAAAAACTAACTGGGTGGCTTGCGAAGCTATACTTTCACATACATTATCTGCAATTATGCTTTGTTTAACCTGATCAAGCTGCTTCTCCTTAGTGGAATATGCCATGTACTAACTCTCCAATCAACCGAAAACTGAATTTAAAGAAATATACAAGGAACATCAACGTAAATAAATAGTATAGTAAGTTCCCAAGATTAACACTTAGGGTGAAGAACCAGTAGGCAAAACCGAAACAAGCCAGCGCCGAAACAATTTCCCCCAGCTTAGTGTGCTGCCATTTTATGAACTTATTCGCCATAGCTTATTGTCTTAACCTTACTTACCCTTATTTGTCCTTAAGCTCACGGGCAGCTGCCTTCATGGATAGTTGTAGGCGACCACGGTCATCAATAGCAACTAGTTTTACTGTCACCCTGTCACCTTCTTTAACAACATCACTTGGTTTACTCACCCTTTCTTCGCTCATTTCAGAAACATGTACTAGACCGTCCTTACCTGGCAATATCTGCACAAAAGCACCGAAGTCTAAAACACTTACGACTGGTACATTCTCGTAGATCTTTCCGACCTCAGGTTCTGCGGTAATACTTAGTATCCATTGTTTGGCGGCATTAATGCTACTCAAATCCGAACTGGCAATACGCACAGTGCCATCATCTTCAATATCTATTTCAGCTCCAGTTTCTGCAGTAATTTTTTGTATTGTCTCTCCTCCTTTACCAATAACTTCCCGAATCTTTTCTGGGAGGATCTGGATTGACTCCACCCGAGGAGCATATTGGCTTAAGTCTTTTCGTGGAGCTTCAAGAGTCTCAAGCATGTGGTTTAGGATAAATGCCCGACCTTCTTTTGCCTGCAGCAAAGCTTTCTTAAGCGTCTCTACGCTTAACCCATGGACCTTCATGTCCATTTGTAGGGCAGTTATGCCCTTTTCAGTTCCAGCAACCTTAAAGTCCATGTCGCCGGCGAAGTCTTCCGCATCAGCAATGTCACTCAGTATATAAGAGGTATCACCGTCCAACATTAGGCCCATTGCAATACCACTAACAGGGGCGCTTAGGGGCACGCCTGCATCCATTAACGCCAAACAACTTGAGCAGGTTGCAGCCATAGAAGTCGATCCGTTTTGGCTCATAATCTCTGTTACTGAACGTATAGCATAAGGAAAGCTGCTTTCTGGTGGTAAAACTGGTGTTAGCGCTCTTTCGGCCAAATAACTATGGCCAATCTCTCTACGACCTGGACTGCCCAAGCGCCTGACTTCTCCAACAGTCCAGCCTGGAGCGTTGTAGTGATGCATATACCTCTTCTCACCATTCACCTCCATAGTGTCTATGGCCTGTGAATAACTAAGAGGAGCTAACGTAACTATGTTCATTGCTTGAGTTACTCCACGGGTAAAGATGCTAGATCCATGAACTCTTGGCAAAAAGCCTACCTGACTGCTTAAAGGCCTTACCTCAGTCATTGCCCTCCCGTCAGGACGAGTATTGTCTTTTACGATACCTTCCCTCACGTCTTTATGTACCGCTAAAGTAAAAGCATCATCATATTCCTGCTTCTTATCCTCATAATCTTCAACTTCCGGAGTTAGCTCATCGTGCATCGCATCCCTTAATGTCTGGAGAAGGTCATTCCTCTCCGGATACGGAGCCCTCAGGTTGGCTCCTAGCTTACCCTTAACCCATTTATCGACCCTCTCCTGGATAGATTCGTCTGGCAATACTAGGGTATATTCTTGTTTTTCAGGGTTAACTTTCTTAAGCAGTTCGTTCTGTATGGCTATGGCTGGCTGCATTGCCGAGTGGGCGTATGTTATAGCTTCCGCTACCTGTTCCTCGCTTACTTCTTTTGCTCCAGCCTCTACCATCATTACGCCGTCAGAAGTTCCAGCGACAACTAGATCTAAACCGCCGGCCTCCTGTTGTTCTGGACTCAAGAAAGAAGAGAATTTACCTTCTTTATCTAACCCAACACGTAATCCTGCAACAGGGCCTTCAAAAGGTGCACCAGTTAACAAAAAAGCCATGCTTGTAGCAATCATAGCCACCATGTCCGGCCTAAAGTCAGGATCCATTGAAAGCACTGTAGCTATCCCCTGAACCTCATGCCTATAACCTTTAGGCCATAAGGGTCGAATCGGGCGATCTATTAAACGACCAATAAGAATAGCCTCATCACTTGGTCTTCCCTCTCTCTTTATATAGCGAGATCCGCTAATTTTACCTGCTGCATAAAACTTTTCTTCGTAATCAATACTTAGTGGAAAATAGTCGAAGCCTTGAACTGCCTCTTTGCTGAGCATGGCGGTTCCTAAAACTACAGTGTCGCCATACCTGGCAATCACGGAAGCAGTAGAACGGAATCCTACACGGTTAATCTCTAAGCTAAGCCTCCTACCACAAAAATCTGTTTCTACAGCCAATATTGGCTTCCCAAAGGGGTTAATTATTTCTGACAAGTTATTCCTTTCCCTACATGGTCGGTGTGTGTTCCGACAATTTGAGGCAGAGTGCAAATATATTGTCCTTCCTTGTGCTTGTCTCTTGGCAATATATCTGTGGCTCTACCCCAGATTACCTGTAGTTCTTTTAATGTGCACAAGCTCTTCTTCTCGAACTAATCAAGAAGAATAAGTTTAAGCACATTAGCGCCTGATGCCGAGCTTCTGTATAAGCTCAAGATAACTTTGGCTATCACGTTTCGCAATATACCGTAATAAACGGCGACGTTGGCCTACCATTTGCAATAAACCTCTTCTCGCCATGAAGTCATGCTTATTCTCTTTCAAATGCTCGGTAAGTTGCTTTATTCTCTCAGTTAATACTGCTACTTGCGCGCTAGATCCGCCAGTGTCCTTGGCATGCCCCTGAACACCTTTAATAGCGGCTTCCTTTTGTTCTCTCGTTATCATCTGATGCTACTCTAGCAAAAAGTATCCTTTTTAGCAATAGATTTGTATCTGTTTCTTACTCAGCCTTCATTACTACTAATGCATCCTTTAGAAGCATGGCATTAATTGTTTGTTCATTTATTTGCTCAGGCTTAATTGCATGTTCAATTGAATAATTTCCTATTGCTATACGCCTGAGCTCTGTGCAATAGGCGCCACATTTTAGTTTAGTACCCAGATCTTGAACCAAAGAACGGATATATGTTCCACTAGACACCTCAGCTACAAACTTTACAAACGGAAATTCATAATCTAACAATTCAATTGACTTAATTGTTACTAGTCGGTTTTCGAGTTCAACATCCTGATTAGCGCGGGCTAGCTTGTACGCCCTAACTCCATTAACTTTTATAGCCGAGAAGATTGGGGGCTTCTGCCATATCTCGCCTTTAAAGGTTTTGAGTGCCCCTTCTATATCCATCCTTGAAAGCACCTTAGCACTATCTATAGATCTAGTAATTTCTCCTTCAGGATCCCCTGTGCTGCTTACTTTTCCCAATTCCAATGTAACTAAGTACTTTTTGTTTTGTTTTAACAGATATGAAGCTGACGACGTAAATTTCTTGCCTACAAGTATTATTAGTAGGCCCGTAGCAAATGGGTCAAGCGTACCGCTGTGACCTACCTTGATCCTTTTTGAAGGCACGCCTTCCATTAAAGAAACGACTCTCCTGACATATTTGACTACATCAAAACTAGTCCAACCAGCAGGTTTGTCTATTAAAAGAACTCCCTCCATAACTTATGAAGCTGGTGGTTCAGGCGGCAAAAAGCCTGGAGGAACGATTGGTGGAGGCACTTGAGGCGGAGCATCAGGGTCATCATGTTCATCTATAGTAAAGTCGTTTGGATTAAACTCCACTTGAGATTTGTTTTCACCATTTGTTTTACTCTCTAGAGCATCACTCGCTTTATCTCTTAATTCACCTAAGTGTGGACTGTCTACGGCTTTCTCAAGTTCACTAAGAGTATCACCTTTTTCTTTTGGGCCATCAGTTTGCCTAGTATCCTCTGACACCCCTGGGCCTGCAGGTGGCTGCGATTCTGGCACGTCAGGATTCTTAGGTGCTTCTTTGTCGCTTGGTTCGTCATGTGAAGCCGCTTGATCTATTATTCGGGGTGAATCTACTGAATCTACAGGAGGTAAGCTTAAGGGGTCAGAGGATGGTTCCATTTCATCGTCTGGAATAGTGTTAGCGCTTAACATTCCGCCTAACTGCGGGGGCTCGCTGACGAACTTATTTGCCTCGTCTTCATTGGGCTTATCTTCTTCGGTTTGAGTAGAGTCTGTTTGTGGTTCATCCTGATGAACATTAAGGTCTACTCCTAAATCTTTAGGGGGCCTAATGTCTGACGGTTCTGCTTCTTCTTCAGCTAAAGCCTCTAATTCTTCTTTTGCTTGACTTCCGGCTTCTGGCTTCAGAGGTTCTATGGAAGTATGTTCAATCTCAAGTGTCCCGTCAGAAGTCTTTTCTTCCGGCTTATCTTCTTTTTTAGACGTTGATTGCGATTCATCATTATCGGCTATGGGTTTAGTAGGGGTACTCTGTGCTGTCTGACCTTCTTCTAGTTTATTAGCAACCAATTGTTGGTTTGCTCCTGCACCCATCAATGCTGCAGCAACACTCATCGTATTTGGAGTAGTCTTATTATTACTAAAGCGTTCTGTTTCTGACACAATTCCAGTGAGCAAAGCTGTTGCTATCTGTGGATCCAACTGTTTTGCGTCTATAGACTGACAAAGGTCATAAACTAATTCTGAAAGGCTACTTGCCGTAGTGTCTATCCAGTTAATTGACCCCAAGCCAGCGTCACTAGACGTGTTTATCGTTGTTACTACGGCATCATGCAAGATACGACCATGAGCCATTATGGCCTGATCTAAATCTTCTTGTTTGCTTACTCCTATAGCTACGATTGCGTCTACATTAAAGTCGCCCTGGCTGAACTCCAGGTCATCTTCACTAAGACTTGTCCTATAAGGGGTTATATATATTTTTACGACCCTATCTTCAACCTTATAACGAAGTTTGTCGGCCTTGCTTTTGTCTAATGCAATTATGAAGTCTCTTAGGGAATCGGTGTTTTTCTCTAATGTAGCTTCAGGCTGTAAAAACTCTAAGGTATTAGGAATGTCCCCACTAAATACTGCAGTACCGTGTTTGTTCATCTTATTAAGCCACAAGGTCATCCCGATGCAAGCAGATAACTGATCTACAGTAGGATTATTGCTTACTGTAACCAGTATGTTGTTTGCGGCCTGAAGTTTCTCGGCGAGCTGAATTTTAGTGTCCATTTTATATAGATTTTTTTATTTGGTAATTTAATGAAAATACTAGCATGTTTTGCCCCTTATGTCCATCGACCATTGCATTCGCAATATAACCTCTTGTATAGTTAAGAACCGTAATTAATTTAACTGGATAGAAAAGAATGCCAATAATTAAGTCAGCAAAAAAGCGCGTACATGTAGCCCGAAAAGCTTCAATACGTAATAGTAAAACTAAACGAGCCCTTAAGGGTTCAATAAAAAGCCTGTCTGCCAAGCCAAGCGCCAGTACGCATTCTGATGCGCAAAGTAAGATAGACCGTGCATTGAAAAAAGGACTTATCCATAAGAACAAAGCAGCAAGGATGAAAAAGCGTGCAGCCGCAAAAGCAAAAGCCGCTAATGCTAAGCCTGCGAGCAAAACTGTAGCAAAGGCTAAGACTACTACTACAAAGAAGCCTGCCGCCAAGACGGCTGCAAAAAAAACCACGCCTAAGAGAACAACTAAGAAATCTTAAGCAAATAGTATAAAAGAGCATCATCAATATTGATCGATGTGCTTTTGCTTTTGGAGTCTATCTCTAGTAACTTATCTACCGCATAAACCAAGTCACTGGTATTTATATCCTTGGCAAGTCGTTTTGCTTTTGAAATCGCCCAAGGATTAATTCCATTATCTTTTGCCAATTGTTCATCGCTTTTTGAAGGGTCTGACTTAACAAGCGCCAACAAATTTATCTGCCATGCCAAAGAACCAATAATTATGGCTGGATCAACCCTTAATGCCCTCTGTTCCAAATAAAGACCAATTGCCTTATGTACATCATGGCTAAATGCTGCTTGGGCTAAGTCAAAAGTCGTACTTCCTATACTTGGTTCTACTAATAGATCAATATTGGCCTTTGTTATTTCTTTATCATAAAGAATTAGCTTTTCTATCTCGTTGTCTATTTGTTCCTGGTTAGGGCCAACCCTCTCTACCAGATATTCAGCTACATTGGCAGAAATACTACCCTCCCGCGAAGCAACAGATTTAATTATCCATTTAGATAGTTCATAAGGTCTTAACTCGTTAAATAACTTAAAGTCTGTTTTTTGTTTGAGAGTTTTATATAGTCTACTCCTTGCATCAATCCTTGGCTCGACTACTAGGATATCTGTTTCGTAAGGATACGGTTGCTCTAGAAGATTGATAAATTGTTCAGAAAATTCTTTGTTAGCACTCAAGCCACGAATCACCGTAATCTTTTCGGCAGCAAATAAAGAAGGAGAGCTTAATCGGGGCAGTACATCGTTAGGATTAGCCACTGATGCATCTATGCGTTCAACACCAATTTCTCCGCTAGAAGCAATAAATGATTTTAAGCGAACATTTAATTCGTTTTCTATTAAATAGCTATTGCTTCCCGCAAGAGTTATAACGCTCATATTTCTATTATATTTTAGCTTGTTTAATTTTTTGGCAACGTGGACAGAAATGTGTGCCACGACCACCAACTCTTATCTTTTCTATCGTAGTACCACATCTAGGGCAAGGTTGACCTTGTTTCCGAAAAACACTGGCAAACTCTAAGTAGCTTCCCCTCTCTCCTTCTGCATTTACAAAGTTACGGTCTGTAGATCCACCCTTATCCAGGCTCAGTTTAAGTACTTCAATAAGCGAAGCGTGTAAACGCTTAAAGTCTGCGGTCGTCAACAAGCCAACCTTAGTCGAAGGGTGAATCTTGGCCCCCCACAGGCTTTCATCGGCATAAATGTTACCGACACCAGCTATAACTGATTGATCTAGCAGTGCAGACTTTATTGGTGACCGCAAGCGGCGCTTAAAACGATTCCTTAATTCCTTCCAGCCAAAAGAAGGTTCTAAAGGTTCCGGTCCAAGTCTTAAGAAAAATTCAAGAGAATCTACATCTAATGTCGGCCATAGTCTCATCCAGCCGAATTTGCGTTGGTCGTTAAAATACAATCGGCTACTATCGCTGAAAGTTATTGTCACCCTAGTGGATTTATCTGGCAAAGCATGCACTAAGGAAGGACTCGGATGACCAGCACCAAAATGCACTCTTCGGCTATCAAACACCAACTGGCCTGTCATCTTTAAGTGAGTAATAAGAGTGTGCTCAGTCGACAAATCTATAAGTAAAGCCTTGCCGCGCCTACGAACTTTTGTAATTTTACTACCTATTAAAAATTTATCTACTTCAGTTTTATTATTAGGAAAGCTTTTAGGATTGTCGTAATTAACAGACACAATCTTCTTGC
Organism: bacterium; assembly: GCA_021848145.1. Classification (GTDB taxonomy): domain Bacteria; phylum Patescibacteriota; class Saccharimonadia; order Saccharimonadales; family UBA4665; genus JAJZWH01. The sequence continues at coordinate 142,133 of JAJZMX010000002.1, read as the reverse complement.
CGTTTATTAAACGGCTAAGGCCCAATCTGATTGTCTCTACTTCAGGAAGTTCTGGCATCTACTATCGTAGTATACTGGTTAGATCTATGGATTCGCTTGCAGATATTCTTGCTAATAAGGATTTTTCCCCGCCAGACGAAGTAAAAGCCATTAAATCCTATATCGCCCAAAACTACGATAAGGACGTAACCGTCATTATTAATAAACAAGAGATAATAATCTCTAGTCGCAGTGCCGCGCTCATTAATAACTTACGTTTAAATAGCCCTAAGATCACCGAGGCAGCAAACACAAAAAAGCGTATCCGCTTTAGAATCGGCTAAATATTTAATCCGGAAACGTAGCTACCGTAATGTGGAACTTGAGCTTGGAATAAAGTGATCGTAAGCGAAAGATTACCATCGAAGGTGTGGGTGCCCCCACAACTAGTCGCCCAATACCTTTGAACCTGCTTGCCATTAACCTTAAAAGTAAAGATATAGCGGTTTCCTGTTGGGCAATAGCCACTAGCCTGTGATAGTTTAGGATTATTAGAACCACTGTTAAAACTGGCGTACTCAAGAGACCTTAAAAATACATGAAATGCTGGCTCATCCATTGTAAAGCTCTCGCTTTTAAGCACCTGGTTACTATATCCCTTAAAAACATTAACTGTTGTTTGAGAATTCGTAATAGCTATTAGGACTTGATTATGTTCAGATACTGCATTAACCGGACCATCAATTAACATAGCAACCTGTGCTGACGGGTTATTAGCATATGCTGCCATAGGCTTTGGTGTTGGTGACGGCGGGCCACCAACGTGGCTAAAAATGACAATAAGGAGCACTATGACTAGCACAACTGCCAGCCCCACAGACATCAGAAAGCGTAAATGACGACTCCTGAACATAAAATATATAGTAACATAAGGTAATTATTTTGCAAGTATATGTCGTTAATGATCAGTCTCTAAGCATTTTCCGGACTGCAAGTATCATCTTGCATAGAGGTCTGGGGGGTCATTATGTCAAATGAATGCGGAACTAAGGCGTGATTAGCCCATCTTGCCCCTTTTTTTTGTTAATACAAAGCTTCACTATTTTTAGAAACTAAACCTCTATTTATTAATTTAGTAACATGCTACATAAACAAACTATTCTCAATACCGTCGGGCTTAAGTTTACTAAACTTTGGTGGATGATCAGATAAGGATAGTCGTTTTAAAATATCCGCTTGAATATGGCGGTCAATCAGACTCTGTTGGAGTAAATTCTTAACCACAGTCCTCTCTTAGCTTAATCAAGAAAGAATTATGCATCAATTATCGTATAATAAAGACTGTATTCGAGGGGTCTCAATTAATAATGGCATACAAGCTGAAGTACGAAACAGGTGTTGCTGCAACAATACAATTTATAATCATAACCTTATTAAACTTCATAAAAGGCATATCTGGTTCTGTTAGCCAATGCCTCAACAGTAGTAGTGGGTGTGCCGGAAATATTGTATTGGCAATTATTTATTTTCTAGCAATAACCGTATTTTTTGCTGCGCTATGGATTACAGGTTTTGCAGCTCAGGACAGACGCAGCCGAAAGATAGCAGGAGCTCTGATTGGCGTAGAGTTCTTAGTGCTACTAGTGGGTCTATACGAATTAATGCACCATACCCACTCAATCTTATCGGTTATAACTGGTATAGCAGAAGTAGTTACTTCAGCCTGGATCAGCTGGTTAGCCCTAAGACTCATTCGTGCTAAGGGTGGTCGAGTCAGAACACGTAGCCGAAAACACCGACCAAGCCAGCCCTCACTATAGATCCCCCCAGTTATCTCCCACCTTAACGTCTACGTCTAATCGAACGGGTAATTCATAGACTCCCTGCATTATCCCTTGAAGCTCTTTAGACAATTTATCAGCCACGTTTTCTGGGCACTCAACTAGTATCGAATCATGTATTTGCAGCAGTTGCCTACTGTTATCGTATTCTCTTTCCAGGTGTTCCTGGCACTTTATCATAGCAAGCTTCATCAAATCGGCTTCTGTTCCCTGTATAGGCATATTTACTGCGGCGCGCTCGGCAGCAGATCGTATAGCAAAATTACTCGAATGTATATCTGGCATCGGCCTTCGGCGACCAAACAGTGTCTCAACGTATCCTTGGCTTCTGGCAGTCTCTAATAATTTATCCATATAATCAAAAAGGGGTTTACGTAAACTCTTGTATTTATCTATAAAGCCCACTGCCTGCTCTCTTGTCATGCCAGTTGCCACGCTTAGCCCGTGTGGACTCATTCCATAAAGTATTCCGAAGTTAATTACCTTCGCTGCACTACGCATTTGTTTTGTTACATCTTCAGGATTACGGCCGTAAACTTCTGCGGCCGTAGCCAGGTGTATATCGGCTCCCCTATTAAACATGTCAATAAGGGCTTTATCGTTAGCTAGCACTGCTGCTAATCGCAGTTCAAATTGTGAGTAATCGGCGCTAATTAACTTTTTGTTTTTACCGGCTATAAAAGCGGTTCTTATCCGTCGCCCTAAATCAGTACGAGTAGGAATATTTTGTAAGTTGGGATCTGTGCTACTTAACCTTCCCGTTTGGGCAATTGTGAGGTTAAAAGTTGTGTGAAGACGGCTGCTCTCATCAACTTGACCGGGCAGCGTGTCAACATATGTATTTTTAAGCTTAGCTACTTCCCTGTATCGGGAAATTAAGTCAATTATTGGATGCTGCCCTCGTAACTTATCCAGCTCGCTTGCCGCTGTACTGTATCCGTTTTTAACTTTCTTAATTCCAGCAGTACCTATTTTAAGTTCGTTAAACAGTATCTCGGATAATTGTGATGGACTAGCAATATTAAACTCTTGGTTGGCATAACCATAAATTTCTTGTTCAACGTCAGAAAGCATATCATCAATTTCTGCGCTGAAGTCTTCTAAATATTTTGTATCTAACTCTATGCCGGCAACTTCCATTTTCGCAAGCACCGGAATTATTTTCCATTCGATATTCTCGACCAACCAGACAAACTTTTCAATTTCACGAAGTTTCTTTTGTTGCAATTCATATAAAGCCTTAACGGTTGTAATAATCACAGGGGCTACAGTTAATAACTCATTATTATCTAGGTCATCGAGGGTAGTTCCTTGATAGTTAAGCTCCGTACGAGCCATTTCTGTAAGAGTTTGCTCGCGCCTAAGACTATTAAGCACGAAACCAGCAACCAGCGTATCGTGTCTAACCTTAGGCAATATATTTACACCAATTTTTATTAATAGTTTCAGCGTTGTCTTTAGGTTGTGCCCAATCAAAGGCGGTAAGGAATCCAAAAAAGAAATTAACTCTTTGCGTGAGACTTCCTGTATCTCTATAGCATAGCTTGTTATGCCGTCTAGAGATATTATTAAGAGCCTCGGGTCGTTTCCGTGGTTGCCTGATGCTCTAGACAAAACAAATACTTGTTCAGCCGCATCCAGATTTATTTCCTTGAGCTGTTCTAGAGTTTTCACATGAACACATTTACCATGGTTAATTTCTGGGTAAATAAAATCAGCCTGGCTTTCAGCCATCTTTGTGCTTAAAACCTCAGGAAGTTGTCTAAGTAAAGTCCTAAATTGCAGTTCATTGAGTAGGCGCGAAATTTCACTAATATTAGCCTTACTTCCATCCATGGCAGCTAGATCTAATATAAGAGGTGCGTCTGTCCAAATCGCCGACAATTCCTTACTCAAATAGGCAGACTCCTTTCCAGAAACCAACTTCTTTCGTAAGCTATCTGGCGAAATAAGATCGATATTTTCATAAATTTTGTCTAGAGTTCCATATTTTTGTAATAAAGTTATAGCAGTCTTTTCTCCTACCCCAGAGACGCCGGGTATATTATCCGAGGAATCACCCTTAAGCGACTTTAAATCAAGGAATTGAGAAACAGACAATCCGTATTTAGCCTCAAATGACTTCGGCGAGTAAAGCTCAATATGGCTCAATCCTTTCTTAAGTGCATATACATGAATATGCGGATCAATCAACTGCAGCATATCTAAGTCTGAAGTGACAAGCATCGTTTCGATACCCTTATCTGCGGCCTGACGAGCTAAAGTGCCCATGATATCGTCCGCCTCATAATCATCTAGTTCGTACAATGGCCAGCCAAAAGCTTCCAGCAATTCGTGAAGAATTGGCACTTGTTCGTAGAAATCCGCTGGGGCAGGCTTGCGACCAGCCTTGTACTCAGGATAAAGCTCAAGCCGTTTACGAATATTTGTCTTTGGCTTATCCCATGCGACTGCAACATAATCAGGCTTTAATCTTTTAATAACCTCGAGCGCCATTGTTGCAAAGCCAAACACTCCGCCAGTAGGCCTACCATCAGCTGTAGCCAAATTCGGCATAGCATAATACCCTCGGTAAAAGACACTTTTGCCGTCAATAATTGCTAGTCTCTTGGCTGGCATATATTTTAAGTATAGTCTTTAAGTTTTAAAACCGAGCAAATTGCTAAGAGCGGAACTCAAATCTTTCAGGTTGTCGCAATCGTTATTTAGTAAAAAATCACTCTTATCTTTAACACCTAACATAGACAATGTGGTTTCGTCTCCATCTGGCGGATGTTGCATTTCGGCATCTTCGTCAGCAATAAACTCCTCAAAAGTTTTTTTATCATCAACTGTACGGTCTTCCCCTCTATAGTTAGAGATAACGCGTTCATAACGTACTCTTGGATCGGAATCAACCCATAACACAACTCCGCCGTAGGCATGAACACTATCGGCTTCGCCGGGGTTGCGTAGGCTAGCTATAGCAAGTCCTGAATATTTGCCTTCGGTATTATCGAATATTTCTTTCGCTTTATCTATTAATACACCTAAGCCAAATTGTTTGCGCCATTCACTACTTAATGAGCGCATGTTATCGCGCTGGAGAGTTAAGCCCCTATCTTTAAGCTCCTTGCGCAATATGTCAGTAACAGAAATGAATAGATAGTTATGTTGTTCTTCTAGAATTCGACCAACAGTATCTTTACCCGACCCATTTGTACCAGAAATTCCAATTATTTTTAATGGCATTTATATATCTATTTTATGTAATCGTGTAGTTTCTTTGCGTCCCTATGCTTACGTAATTTCGCCAGAGCCTTTGCTTCAATCTGACGAATTCGCTCTCTAGTAACACTAAACTCCTGGCCAACCTCTTCTAGAGTATGGCTCTTTCCGTCTTCAAGCCCAAAACGTAACTTTAGGATTTTTTGTTCCCGCTCTGTTAATGCGCCGAGCATATCCTTTACCTGTTCTTTAAGTAGCTGGCTAGTAGCGGATTCTTCTGGGCTTATAGTATCTTCGTCTTCAATAAAGTCTGCTAGTACAGAATCTTCCTCATCATCCCTAATTGATGCGTCAAGGCTAGATATATCTTGTTTGATCTTCATAATATGCTCAACCTTGTCTACATCTATCTCCATCGCCTGAGCAATTTCTTCGTTCGTAGGCTCACGGTTCAACTCCTGGGTAAGACGACGCTGGGTCCTTAACAGTTTGTTGATGGTTTCTACCATGTGTACCGGAATACGAATAGTTCTGGCCTGGTCGGCAATAGCACGTGTAATAGCCTGCCTAATCCACCAAGTAGCATAGGTAGAGAACTTAAATCCTTTGTCTGGATCAAACTTTTCTACTGCACGCAAAAGGCCGGTGTTGCCTTCTTGGATTAAATCCAGAAGGTCTAGGCCACGGCCTACATATCGCTTAGCTATAGACACTACCAAACGCATATTTGCTTCAGCCATTTTGTCTTTTGCAGATTTGTCACCCGCAACTACTCGTTTGGCTAAAGCAAGCTCCTCCTCAGCAGTCAGCAGTGGGATCTTACCAATTTCACGTAAATAAAGTCGCACAGAGTCATCGGCTACGTCATCTTCCAGATATACGGTGCTAGTATCCGCTTCTTCCTCAGCTTCATCTTCACCCCATTCGTCGTTAAAATTAGTCTCATCCGGATCAGCAGCTGTAATCTCGATATTAGCGTCTGCAAGCTCGGTGTAGAGTGCGTCAAGCACCTCAGTATTTGAAGGTTCATCAGGTATCGAATCAAAAATATCTCTTTGGGAAATATGTCCTTCCTTTTTTGCCTGGGCAACTAATGCTTCTTTTCGACTTTGTAGATCGTCAGAAGGTGTTTGGGTTTCCTTCTTTTTCTTAGGCATGAATATTATCTCCTAGGTTAATTCTTAACAAATTATCAAGGCGACGCGCTTCATTAAGCAATTCGTTAGTTTGCTTTTCATTAGCCGTTGCCAATTTTAGTGCTATTTCTTGTTTTTGTCGTTTGACATATCTCTCTATCAAGCGAATTTGCAAACGATTGGCTTCATAAACCAGCTCGTTAAATTCTAGCCCCTGATAGAGCTCCTCATACTGTAACCCTAATATTTTAACATATTCTCCTATCTCTTTTAAGGCATTTAGTTCTTTTTCGCTTCTATCCGGTTGTTTATGTAAAATTTGTAAAAGCTTCCTGGAAACGTCACGACCCAGCATATCGGTAGTTAAAGTACTGAGTTTATTCCTTAAATTAACCTGCTTAAGTAAAAGGCATAACAAATGGTCTTCTGTTTTGGATATTTCCAACTGGTCCTTACTCAAGCTGGCAAAATCAGACTTAATAGGCTTTTTGCGGACAACCTCTTTTTTTGAATTCTTATTGATTTTAGCCTCAAGAGACTCCCTGCTAACGGCAAGCTCTTTGGATACTACATTTATGTAGTGGTCTTGTTCAACAGGATCATCTAGGTTGGTAACTATTGGCAACACTGCATCACTAAACTCCCGTTTACCAGAGGCAGATTCTAAATCGTAATGCTTTTTATGAAAATCTATAAGCCAATCCACTGCATAAGCCTTATGTTCAACTGCCTCCTGCCAAAGTCTCGGATCCTTATTGATCAGTTCATCTGGATCCTTGCCGCCAACTATGTCAATTACACTAAGTGCAACATGTAATCTGCTTGCAATCGTTATAGCACGCTCTGTTGCCGCCACACCCGCTTTGTCGCTATCAAAGCAAATCCTAATATCCCCAGCAAACCTAGTCAGTCCTCTTAAATGAGCTTCTGTCATTGCAGTGCCAGCAGTAGCCACAACCTGCCTAACTCCAGATTGATGACTGGATATAACATCCAGATTGCCTTCCGTAACAACTGCAAATTGATTCTCTCTTATAGCCTGCTTCGCTAAATGCAAACCAAATATGTGTCGGCTTTTATCGTAAAGTATTGTCTGGGGCGTGTTTATGTATTTAGGACCGTAATCATCTTTAGGCAACTGGCGTGCTGTAAAACCAATCACCTTACCCTGGGTGTCTTGAAGCGGTATCATCAAGCGACCTCTAAACATATCATTGAAAACAGAACCACGTTTTGTCGTTAGTCCGGCTCTCTGCATTTCAATATTACTGAAACCAAGCTTGTTAAGATATGCCCATAAAGCTTTTCCGGTATTTGGTGAATAGCCCATTCGCCACTTAACAATCGTTTCTTTCGTTAGTTTACGATCGTTTAAGACATATTTTAGAGCAATCTCGTTTGCGCTAAGCTGTACCTGATAGAATTTAGCAGCAGCATCCAAAGCTTCAAGCAGCCTCTCTTTACTAGGACCTCCCCTGCTACCTGTACCCTTTCTATACTGGTCTAAATCCACTCCGGCTTTACGCGCCAATAGTTCTAGAGCTTCCTTAAAATCTACTCCTTCCATTTCCATCACGAAACTAAACATATTACCGCCCTTGTTAGAGGAAAAGTCATGCCAAATTTGTTTCTCAGGGCTAACCATGAAGCTAGGAGTTTTTTCACTAGTAAAAGGACTGAGCCCACGAAAATTACGACCAGCTCTCTTTAGTGGTAGATATTCTCCGATTACGTCCTCAATTGACAATCGGCTCTTTACCTCATCTATTGCATCCATTCTTACCGATTATTGTACGCCAACTAACCCGTTTTTACCTGTTATAACCAAGCTGGTTATGGTTAAATTAGTTAATGGAACCAAATTTTAATCCGTCGCCTCACCCCCCCTCCGACCCTTATGCATTTCTTAATGAATCTAAACGAACCTCTCCATTAACAGTGTTAACTAACCTATCCGGTAGGGGCAAAATCTTCTTTGGACTTGGATTGGTTATATTTTTAATCATCGTCCTGGTCTTAGCCAAGTCCTTATTTGGCGGAAGTTCAGGGATTAACGTAACAAGCCTAACAATCGCGTTAAGTGAACAGCAGGAACTTATCAACCTCGCTACAACAGGCACACAGCAAAGCCAAGTAATGAGCCAAAGTTATTTAAATTTTTCTTACACCACGATAGCATCCGTTACAACTGACGCAATGCAACTAAACAAACTTTTGACTTACAACGGCATAAAAATTAACCCCAACATCTACACACAACAACCTAGCGTCAACACCGAACTAAAGCAAGTTGAACAGACAAGTAACTTCGATTCAACTTATAGTACCGTAATGAAACAGCAGCTAAATTTCTATAAAAAGGACCTCTCCCAAGCATACAACCTAAACAAGTCCGCCGTCGTTAGAAGCTACCTTACTAAGGATTATAAGAATACCATGGCTCTCATTAAAATGCTTGGCTCATCTTACGGTTAGGCTTCGCTTTGGGCCAGTTGGTAACTTTGGTCAATCAACGCCGTAATTTCTTCGAAGCTTAATTGCCCACTTAAGATTACTGTTATCCATTTTCGTTGGTCTAACTTCTGTCCTGGCAAAACTTCTTCATAGCGTTCCTTTAAAAACTCTGATAGAACAGGATCGGAACGTAAGCTAAGCCTTTGTATCTGCTTACCGGTTTCTAAATAAGCAAAGGCTGTCTCCCCCACAGAAAAAACCAAAAGGGTTTTCGTAAACGGTTTAGTCATAGACGACCCTTTAAGTCGTGACAAGTATTTCCTAAGATCTTTAAGCTCGCTATTTGTTAGCATCTGTGGCAAACCGGTCTAGGTAAAACTGAAGCTCTGCAATTGATGCCTGGATATCATCAAACGCGCGATGAACCTCTTTTTTTTCATACATAACTCTATACTTAGCCTGCATAATTATCTTAAACGAGGACACGTCTAGCATTCTATAGTGCAGAAGTGACTCAACCCCAGGCCAATATTTCTTAATGAAAATACGATCATTGTGGATACTATTTCCGGACAATATCGCTGGTTTTCCGTTAAACTGAGCATTAATAAAGCCTATAAGTTCGTGTTGTACTTCTTGCTCGGGCCTACCATGTGTCTTTATGCGTTCGATAAGACCGCTGCTACTGTGGTGCTCCATGGCCCAATCATTCATTCGACCCAGTTCTTCATCAGTCCGTCTAATACAAGCTTCATAGGAAGCTAGTGTCTTGAAATTGAGGTCTGTTATTTCTGCCCCAACCTCTAATATAACGTCGCTTTTTATATCAAGCCCTGTCATCTCAAGGTCTACCCAGAGCAACTTTGAAGGAATCTCATCCAGTAAGGCTCTGTCCATGAAAGCCATTATATCCTATTGCTGGTTCTTCGGTAGTTTTTAGTCTTTACTTCGAGCCACACTCAGAGCATCGCTGTACCATTTAAGCTCAACTAGAGCTATTTGAAGCGCCCCATAAGGTCCATATGGATTAGCTTTTATGTCTTCGTTAAGGTTACCCTCTTCATCAACAGCGTCGCTTACTCCTATAAATGTAACAGCTTGAGGGATAATTGCAGCTCGACTCTCTGATAGAATCTCTTTTAAGTGCATTGTCGCCCTCGCACCACCGACCGACCCATGACTAACGACTGTCGCTGGTTTACGATTAAGCTCAGTTGTGATGTAGTCAATCGCATTTTTTAGCACTGCAGGAATCGAGTGATTGTATTCAGCTGTAACAAAAATATAAGCATCGAATTGATTAATCTTATCCAGCCATTTTTGGACTGCTGGCTCAATTTTTCGATCTGGGTTATATCTTGGGCTAGCAGGCTCATCAAAAAAAGGCATTGGATAGTCTTTAAGATCAACTATTTCTGGCTCCACCCCGTCAAGTTCTTTAGCAGTTTTAGCAATCCACTTAGCTTCTTTTAGACTAACCCTGTTTGGTCTGGTTGAACCAACAACAATACCTAACTTCACTACCATTCTCCTTTATGCTATACTTTATATACTTTAATAATATACTATACAAAGTATACCAATGGGAAGAGTAAGTCAACAGCAAATTGAACCAACAACTGGATGCATTGCCAGCGCAATGAGCGTTTTGGGACACAAATGGACAGCTCTAATTCTGCGAGATCTGCTTGTAAGTCCGAAACGTTTTTGTGAGTTTGAAAAGTCTATAGACAATATTACTCCGCGGATCCTATCACAGCGCTTATCCGATCTGGAAGAACAAGGGATAATTGAAGTAAGCAGCAATGGTCCATACGCTCTAACCCAAAAGGGTCAAGACTTAATGCCCATAATTAAACAGATGGCCAATTGGGGCAGTAAATACCCTACAAAGATTTAAAGTTTGTCTGGTGCAGTAATACCTAAAAGTTTTAAACCGCTTTTAAGCTTGTCAGCATACATGCTGACAAGATGCAACCTAAACCTCTCTCTGTCATCTCCAATAACCCGATTTGACTCGTAAAACTGGTTAAAGATCTGGCATAGTTCATAAAGATAACTGCACAAAATATGCGGTGCAAGCTCCCTTGATGCCTGTTCGATAGTAGCATTAAGACGGGACATCTTAAGTACAAGCTTCCTTTCTCCGTCAGTCAGCCTCCCGATGTCACCAATATACCCCTCTTTCCCTGACTTCGTCATGATGCTGCACGCCCTTGCATGAGCATACTGTAAATAGGGACCGCTATTGCCTAGAATATTGACCGACTCTTTGGGATCATAAACAATATCAGCACCCATTGCTTGCTTCAAAAAAGAATACTTAACTGCGGCTAGAACTACTCTGTCATCATTGTTGTCATTAACTTCACTAGCTGCCTCACCAGCAGCAATCAATACGTCTTCGGCAGTAATAATGTTGCCGAGCCTGCTGCTCATCTTTTTGCCACCGCTTAAGCGAACCATTCCATGAGTTAAATGTGAAGTGTTCTTTACTATCTCAGGGTTAAACTGTTCAAGAGCTTTATATACCACCTCCATGTAATGTTTTTGTTCATTCCCGGTTATTACTAAGGAGCGATTATAGTTAAAATCTCGCTGTTTAACTTGCGCCAAGCCTAATTCCTTTGCTTCGTAAGTCGGCAGTCCTTTGCTATTAACAAACACCCTAGTGTGCAACCCATATTTTTCGCCTCTAAAAACAATTGCTCCGTCACTTCTTTCAAAAACTCCTTTATCTAACTGTTCTTGGACGATTTTTAGCCCAATAGGTGCCGTCTCGCTCTCAGGATAATAACGATCAAAGAATATATTCAAGCGACTATAGAATTGGTCGAAGGACACGTAGCTCCAATTTCTTGTCATCCAATAAATTTTCGCCAGCGGTGAATCATGGTCATCGCCATTTTGTATGTCATAAACTCTTGCATTAATGTCTGTTATTTCTTTGACCACTTCTTCCACGCCTTCATCAAAAGCAGAGTTGCCCCTAACATACATTTGGCTCATCCAGGCACCTCGCTCCATAGGCGGTATGTTATCTAGGCTTTCAGGGTATTCCCCGTCTAGCTCTTTAAGTATCGCCCAAATGGACTTAGCTACGTGCAGACCCACATCTCCGCCGTAGTTCACCCTGTAAACCTCAGCTCCTGCCGCTGCAAGTAAATTAGATATAACATCACCCACAATGGATGTATACAAATGACCGGCATGAAGAATTTTAAAAGGATTAGGATCCGAGTACTCAGCGACAATAATTTGGCCTTTTAAAGGCTGGTCAGGCTCAGCCACCATTTGTTCAAGCAGGGCTTTATCACTAAGCACAAAATTAATGAAACCGGGTCCGGCAACCTCTATTGAATCAATACGATCCCCCAGCATTTGCTTAAGAGAAATTGTCATATCGGCGGCTATCTGACGGGGGTCTCCGTCATTAGAAGCTGCTAGCTTGAGAGCAATGTTGCTAGCAAAATCTCCATACTTCTCGTCTGGATATGACAGTTCCACTTCAACATTATCACCACCAAAGGCTCTAGCGACTTCGGCAATCTTTTCCCTTAATAATTCTTCCATTACAGATTAGTATATCTTAATTGGATTGCTTGCTTTTAATATGTGAAGCCAAGTCTGATACCCCTTTGTGCCACTGTAGTCTAGACACACGCCAAGCTATCAAATATGCCGGGCCTAGAAAAACAAAGAATTCCGTAGTTGTCCTGATCATACCAGGGTACTTTTCTGGTTTGAGTAACAAATTAGATACATCAAATAATAGGCCGGCTGGGTTAACAACTATGTCCCAGCTGTTCCACCTTAGGTCCCTGCCTAAATAAATAGCAAAACAACACCCAATAAGGACAACCGCAACAATTATTGCCGTAATTCTAGGGTTTATCCTTTTCCGTAGTTCCAGATGCACTATATATAGGCTAATAATTCCCATAAACAAAGCCAGGTATATAAACGCCGAGAACATAACAGCGTTATATAAGATATGTACAGACATATTTTGGAGATGAATATAATCACTAATCATATAAAAACTATTAGGAAGAAAAATTAGCCAAAAAAATGTTAAAGCTAAAGGTTCCCAAGCAGACCAACGCTTTTTTCTTAACACAACACTTAGTCGCCAAGATATAAGTAGCGGTAATGAAGCCAAGGCTAAATTTACTACTAAGTAAGCATAGGTTAGTGAATGATTTAGTAGTACTCCGTATAAGAAAAGTCCAAAACACGTTACGTAGCCCAATGCTAGAACTACAGCAAGCTCACCCCACGGTCTCTTTAAATAATTAATCATTATCAGTTTGCCATCATGTGCTTAAATTTTTCTACTAATTCCACTGGTTCAGGGTCATTGCCAGCTGCTATTGCTGCATACAGGCTTACGAAATCCCCAAGCATCGAGCAATAAAGTAATTGCTCTAAGCTATTTTCTCCTTCAGCTTCAATAACTATTGGAGCGGGCCTCCTTCCACTAAGCAGGCGCTCACTTAACTCAAACCTTTTTTGCACCCTTTCATTTTCAAACTTTGACCTCAAGTCTATTACACAATATGGCTTATCCACCGGTTGTTCACTCCAACCTATAAACTCGTTATGGTTAAACTCCGGATAGCCACTACACCATGCTACCTGTTTAGCGTTTTCATTGAAACCCACTTTCCACTTATAGGCGACCGGGTACAAATTTGGTCCGCCATAAATTACTACGGACTTACCAAGGGCATCTAAGGCAATCTGTTTTGCAAGATTATTCTTTGTCGGGATTGTTGGGCCCCACTGCTGGGATCTTTGCTTAATCCATTCCGCCGCGGAGTTTAATAACCCTAGACCTTCTTTTGTAAGTCCCAACTGATCAGCTAAACTAACTAGTGCTTTTAGGTTATAGAACACGCCATACCTCGGCTGCCTAGCATTTGGCAACTCTACATGCACATAGTTTTTGTATTTAGCTATACTAAGTAACTCCCCGCCGCCCGCAAAAATAGCAATGTTAGTAAGCCTATGCTCAGCCTGAGATAGCGCACTAAGAGTCTCTTCTGTGTTTCCTGACGCACTAGAAAAGATACACAAAGTATCACTAGAGACATATTCTGGTAAATCATAGTTTTTTACAATCTCAAAAGGCACTTTATATGCCGGCCAGCTTAAACTTAAGTTTGCAGCAAGAGCGGATCCCCCCATGCCAACGTAAACCACATTCTTAACATTATTAATATTTAAGTTATTAAACTTAAAATCGTGCAGCAGTTGATCAGGCTCTTTTAATGCAATGCCTATAGAATCAGACTTATCCACCCGATGAATATATGCTAAGTCGTCGAGCACTAGTATCCCCCCTTTGGACTTAACGAATGCTGTAGTATAGTATAACCTAAAGCGGGATAAGATTATGCGAGGGGGGAAATTAATGTTTGGGCACCAAGACGATCAACAAGCTATTAGCCAGGCTCTGAGTAATCAAACCGATCAATGGACAACCAGTCAATCGGATAATACACAAGCTGCCACACAACATCCTGATGATAACAACGAAGGAACTACTAATAACGACGATGAGCATCCACATGATCAGGAACAATCTACAACAACACCTTTACTTGAAGCAACAAATCCAGATGATTTGCTAGATATTAAACAAAGGGCTCTCAGTCAACTGCAGCCAATAGTTAGTCATTTAGATCAAGGACCAGAGGAAAAATTCCGAACCTTAATGATGATGATACAAGCTAGTGATGATCAATCATTAATTAAATCTGCCTTCGAAACTGCCACAAAAATTAGCGACGAGAAGCTAAAAGCTCAAGCATTGCTTGACGTCGTTAATGAAATCAACTATTTCACGCACCCCCAGAACAATAGTTAAAAAGGCCCCCTTGTTAATATAGGGAGCCTATTAACTTAACCTTAGGGCAGTTTACATCATGCCCATGCCACCCATGTCTGGTGCAGCAGGCGCATTAGTTACCTTCTCAGGTACATCTACAACTAGAGCACCCATGGTCATAGCAGTACCGGCAATACTAGAAGCATTAAGCAACACTTCGTGAGTCACCCTAGCCGGATCGACTATACCCTTGCCTTTTAGTTCAACTAGTTTGCTTGGGTCATTAACATCAATGCCGAAACCTGGCTTACCGCTTTTTATGCTCGGCAACCACTCATCTGGGTTTAGTCCAGAGTTATTTAAAAGAATCCTGAAAGGCTGTTCTAAACTCCTAAGCAGTAACTGCTTTCCGGCATTAACTGAATCGCCATCTTTCGGGTCTGAGACAATAGCAGATTGTAAATTAATAAGGGTTACGCCGCCCCCGGGAACAATACCATCGCCTAAGGCAGCTTTAACCGCTGCTACTGCGTCATCCACTCTAAACTTCTTTTCTTCAATTTCAGTTTCAGTCGCTCCACCTACCTTAATTACCGCAACCTTACCACTTAGGGCAGCCCGTCGTTTTTCAAAATTCTCTTTGTCATATTCACTACTCGACTGTTCGGCTTGAGCAGAAATTTGTTTAATCCTAGCGGCTACTTCACTAGGATTGCCATCTCCTTCGATGATTGTCGTTTCATCTTTTGTGACTATAACCTTTCTAGCACTGCCCACAACATCTAGTTCCACATTCTCAAAGGTCATACCACGATCTTCACTAATGACTTCGGCGCCAGTTAGAATAGCTATGTCATTAAGAACATCCTTGCGACGGTCACCAAATGCAGGAGCTTTAACGGCAACCGTATTAAACACACCTTTTAGGCGGTTTAATACTAGTGTTGTTAATGCTTCGCCCTCAACGTCATCGGCAATTAGAACTAAATCTTTCTTTCCGCTTTGTGCCAGTTTTTCAAGTAAAGGAAGAAACTCCTGAATAGAACTAATCTTTTTATCAGTAATAACTATTGCTGGCTTGTCATATACAGCTTCCATTCTAGTAGTATCAGTAACCATGTATGGGCTTACAAAACCACGGTCAAAAGTAAAACCTTCGACCACTTCTTTTTCGAGCATCAAGCCTTGCCCTTCTTCTACGGTAACAACACCATCTTTACCGACTGCTTCCATTACTTCAGCAATAAGGTTACCGATTTCACTATCTCCGGCAGAAATTGTGGCAACTTCTGCTACACGGTTTTTCTTGCCTTCGATATCCTCTGCCATCGTGCCAAGCTTCTCTATAACCGCTTGTGCTGCTGACTCTAGGCCTTTCCTAAGAAGCATTGGATTATGGCCAGCTGCAATGAGCTTGTTTGCCTCATTTAGAATATGGTAAGTCAAAACTGTTACTGTAGTGGTTCCATCGCCGGCGACATCATTCATTTTGCTAGCAGCTTGCTTGATCAACTCTGCACCTACTTTCTGGCCAAGAGTCTCATCGTCATCATCAGGTAGTTCAACTCCTTTAGCCACAGTAACGCCGTCATGAGTGACGGTTGGATTTCCATAAGACTTACTGATCACCACGTTACGCCCACGTGGACCCATAGTTGTCTTCACTGCGTTATATAGGATTTCAGCACCCAATAATACACGGCGCCTTGCATCATCATCGTAAAATACTTTTTTAGCCATTCTATGCTCCTTACTTTACAGTCGCTAAAATATCTTCTTCTTTAACTAATATGTACTCTTCTGCTCCTACTTTAACTTCTGTAGTGCTGTAACTCTTGTATACAATTTTATCCCCAGCTTTAACTTGCTTTACTTCCTTGCCTACTGCAACAATCTTCGCTGTTTTAGGCTTTTCGGTAGCATTATCTGGTAAATATAGGCCGCTTGCCGTTTTAGTGTCTGCTTCCTCGGCTTGAGCGACAACATAGTCGGCTAGTGGCTGCAAAGGTGAGCTCATAAACTGTATTCCTCCTTCTTGGATTAACTGTTTGTTGGCACTCTTTAATGCAAAGTGCCAACTTTCAGCACTCACTATAGCGGAGCGCTAAAATATCTGTCAAGACTGTGTTTAGATAAGGCTAATAGTAATCCCTGAATATACGGACCAAAATTCCTGCATCACCATTTCAGGTATTTAGCTACTAATAGTTTTAACTTAAACATATTCATTCAAATGGCCGTTTTGTTAAAATTGTTAAGATAATGCCGAAAATAAACCAAACCGTATTAATGTCTGGAGCTGACCACTTCAGTGTCAAAGAATTAAATCCATACGAAAATAAGGACGAACAACCCAATATAGAGCAATCTAAGCTTGAGCACAGTAACGTAAAAGATGCTCTTGAGCAAGCCGGAATTAATGTTGTCAAAGTGCCAGCCCCCGACCATTGCCAAGATGGGATTTACACCGCAAATTGGGCTATTTGTTGGAAAGGAAAGGCAGTTTTATCTTCCTTGCCTAAGCAGCGGCAGCTAGAAGAACCTTACGCCAGGCATGTTCTAGAATCGATGGGCTATGAGACCATAAAACCACCCTATAGGTTCAGCGGACAGGGTGATTGTCTGCCTTGTGGTAACTATCTATTCGTAGGTAGCCACTACCGTACTGATACGGAGATGCACCAATTTTTAAAAGATCTATATGGATGTATAGTAGTTGGTTTGCAAACCGTACCCGTAACTACTACAGATGGTCGCCCTTTAAATAATGCAATTACGGGATGGCCAGATAGTTATTTCTATGACCTGGATCTGGCATTATCCATCATTACCCCTGAACTTATTGCTTGGTGTCCTGATGCATTTACGCCAGAAAGTCGATCAAAGATTAATGACCTTCAAATAGAAAAGATTGAGGTCTCTTTAGAGGAAGCTAAAGGAGGGTTTGCATGTAATCTAGTCTCAACAGGCGAGACTGTAATAATGAGCGACTTAGCGCCAAACCTAAAATCAGAATTAGATAAAAGAGGGCTTAATACCATAACACCTTCTATTAAAGAGTTAAAAAAAGGGGGCGGATATATTCGCTGTTGCAGTCTAACTTTAGATTAACTACAAACTCTATAAAATTGGCTTTTTAATGTATCGTGATCGTAATTATATAATTAGGCAAAACGTACATGGAAAGTCAGCATTACCCAATACTAAAGGCTACCAAGCCGTAGTAAATTCCAATAGCTTATAACTCTCAACCGTAATTTAACTAATTTATACAATATTTACACTAAACTAGCTAGTATTTTTTTGGTACTTTCAATTTCGTTCCATGGATGCTCGCCATCAGATCTCTCAATAGTTTTTTCGTGTCCTTTACCTAACAAGAGCACTGTATCCCCTTTGCTTGCACGTCTTAAAGTGAATTCGATTGCCTTGCTTCGATCATGAACAAGAAAAAGATTCTTATCTAACTCTTTTCCAGCTTCTTTTGCTCCTGATGCGATCTGCTCCATGATTTCTACACCATCTACATCACGATCGTCTTCTTCAGTGACGACTACTTCGTCGGCATACTTACCAGCTATTCTCCCCTGCTCTGCCCTTTTTGATTCATCCCGCCTACCCGCACTACCAAACATCACAATTAATTTACCCTTGATAACTGGCCTAATGTCCGCGAAAAGTTTTTCAAAGCTGTCTGGAGTATGGGCAAAATCAACTATTACAGAAAAGTCCTGCCCTTCCTTTATGCTGGTCATACGACCCTCTACGCTTTCAAGAGCGGCAATCCCCTGCTCTATTTGAGATTTACTTAGGCCGAGTAAGTTTCCTACACACACTGCAGCGAGTGAGTTATATACGTTGAAACTACCAGGGATATGGCACTTGATGTCATATCCTACCTCCTTATACCTGGCCATGTATTGGACGCCTTTAGGATCAAGCTTCACAGATTCTGCTCTTATGTCTCCACTTTTAACACCGTATAGTAAGGGATGTTTAATGTCTGACGCAAAAAGACCGGCGCTAGGGTCTTCGGCATTTATAACACCAGCTCTCATTCCCTTCCTATAGCTATTAGTTTGCTTGAAAAGCATCCGTTTGGCATCCCTATACCTCTCAAACGTCTTATGGTAATCAAGATGCTCATGGGTAACATTAGTCATTACAGCAATGTCATAAGGTATTCCCCACACTCTGTGTTGTGCAAGAGCATGACTAGTTGTTTCAAGCACAAGCCATTCAATACCTTGAGAGCGCATATCTCTAACACGCTTAACTAGCTGAGGTACGCTCACAGTTGTCATATGTTCTATTTGAGGCTTTATATCCTGCCCAACACCGTAGCCAACTGTAGTCATTAGCCCCACTTTAAAGCCAGCTTCATGGAGCATCCTGTGGATCAGAAAGCAAGTAGTAGTTTTACCATTAGTGCCGGTTACGCCTATAACCTTGAGCTCTTTAGCCGGAAATCCATTTAGTGATTGATAGATTATCGCCTCAACTAGGTGCCCATAAGGCTCTAGTATTTCAAATAAGGCTTTAGGTATTAGCCCTTTTACTAGCTTACGAGGATTCATGAAACCAAGTATATATATCTAGTGGTCCCTAAAGCTAATTTTTGTAAATAACTATCTACTAAAAACTAGCTACCGAGCCACCAGCTAAAGACAGCCCAAGAATAGTAAAGGACGAGCTAGCAGCTGCGCCTCCCAAGAATGAAACCATAGCTCCACTCATCTCTTTGCGGTTCTTTTTGACGTCACGCTCAACGCTTTCAGTAAAATAATCGGCTACTGTTTCAGGGCCACTGAAGCTTTCGTCATTCCGGCCCTCGTAAGCTTTATTGATCCTACTATAGCTTTCGACATACCTCTTCGTCATCTGTGCTCCTAAGACTGAAGAAAACAGGTTTTTACCTGACTCAGGGTCAACATGTTCAGTTTCAATAACTTTATTCATGCGCCAGTTCCGTATGCCTTTTGCTGCAGACATATACGCTACTCCGAATCCGGCAATACCCAGTCCTATCCCAGCCACAGGGGAGGCGAATACACCAACCACACCAGCGGGTACGCCAAGGGCAGAAAACATCGCTGCCCTCTTGATCGATCCTTTGACCCTATTCCATTTTCCGGGGTTCACAACTTTTTCCTGATTAGCCCAATGCTTGGCTATAGTTCCACTAAGTTTACTTGAATTGTCTTTCTTTGAATACTTCAGCATTGTCTCTGCCTGATCCCTAGAAATAAAACGAACAAGCTGCAAGTCTTGGTTGCACAAGATGGAATTGACCTGGCTTTGAGTAAATCCACCTATCTTAGCCAATCGTTCTCGCATGGCCTTATGGTTTTCGTCTCTCGCGCCTTCAAATTCAATCTGTGCTCTTAGTAGCTCCGACTGAGTAATGCGTTGGCCAGGTCTAATGAATCGCAACCGATTCTGGAAAACCTTATTTCGTAAAGGAACTGAAATCGTACCATCTCTAATCGCAAGCGATTCGGTATAAGCCTTAAGCGCATAAGCCTCACTCTGGGCTTGGTCGAAGATATAGCGAAGGTTCTTTATAACTCCAGCTACATCCTCTGGTACTGTCCTATTTTTGTCTGGGCACATTGAAGAGAATTCAACAACTTTGTCAGCCACGTCAACCGTTGATGCAAAATTTATAGGAGCGGCTTCAGTTGTCGTTATAATTTCATCTGTCGGCTCAGTGTAATCATCCTTATTAGTAGGAGATTCAACGATAGTGGATGATGCCTCGATTACCCCATCTCTGGCCGGACTTAAATCTTGACCTTCTCCAGGTAGTTGTTCTGTTGTTTTGCGAGGATTAGAAGTAACCGGCTTCTCAATCGGCGAAGAAACTGGTGCAGTAGGAGCTTGTGGTTTTGGTTTATCAGGTTCGAAAACTCCTGACTTAGAGACTGCGGTCTCTGCAACTTGTTTTTCCATAGCCCTGACCACCCGATCAATAAGCGTTAACTTAATACCATCGCTCATATTGGGGACATTAATCCTATCAAAAATCACATCCTGAATAGTTAGAGAAAGTGTTTTATCCTTCACTAACTCTGCATCAGCCCACATGCTTACAAGGCTATTATCTCCAGTTATAGGTGCGGTCTTGTAACCTTCATAGTTGGCATCATATGGATTTTGTAATGAGTCTGGACTTTCTTCATTATTTGATCTTGTGTTTTTTAACTTACCTTTGTTGTTAAGATAAGGCCTAGTTAGAAGAAAACTCTCAAAATCCCTAAGCGAACTCACTTCATCCAATACCCCACCATCAG
Organism: bacterium; assembly: GCA_021848145.1. Taxonomy (GTDB): domain Bacteria; phylum Patescibacteriota; class Saccharimonadia; order Saccharimonadales; family UBA4665; genus JAJZWH01. Next base: position 121,390 of record JAJZMX010000002.1, on the reverse strand, counting down.
CCTCGCTAAATGCATAATTAGATAAGAGAGTCTGTATCCGGTTCCTTGTTAATTCAACTTGGTTATTAGATAAACCGTCTTGGCTACTGTAATACTCAATTCTCTCACTCATAAATTTATTCTGCTGGCAACTTGCCTAACACCTACCATATTACTTATAGTGCATAATATTAACATTGATTGTATCTTTTGTCAATTTGCTAGTCCTATTTAGCTCTGGTAGGCTATTTGAGATGCGGATATTAGGGATTGAAACGAGTTGCGACGAAACATCAGCAGCAGTAATAGACAATGGCAATCTTCTTAGCAATGTCGTGTCTTCAAGCATGGATCTACACCAAAAATACGGCGGCGTTGTACCAGAAATTGCTGCTAGGGCCCAAATTGAAACTATACTGCCGGTTATAAAAGAATCACTCGAAATATCTAAAAGCCGATGGGCAGACATCGATGGGATTGCCGTTACTTATGGTGCTGGGCTAGGAGGATCTCTACTAATAGGTGTAATGACAGCTCGCACACTAGCTATAGTCAAGGATAAGCCGCTCATGGGATGTAATCACGTACTTGGGCACATTTACGTTAATTTTATTAACAAAACTTCTATAAAAGAATATATGGTTCAGGAAAAAAATCCTAAATTTCCTCTTATTGCAGTTATTTTATCAGGAGGACATAGCCAATTAGTACTTTTTAGAAACCATCTAGACTACACCCTTCTAGGAAGAACTCAAGATGACGCTATAGGAGAGGCTTTTGATAAGGTAGCTAAAATTCTAGGGCTTCCCTACCCTGGTGGGCCATCTATTTCGGCTACTGCACTAAAAGGAGACCCCTCTAGCCATATGCTACCAAAAGCAAAGGTAGGAAAATATGATTTTAGTTTTTCCGGCCTAAAAACAGCCGTTTTAAGGCTGGCTCAAGCTCAGGCAGGTGTTGGATTCGACTTCCCATCATATAACCTGCCAGAAAGGCTTTCTGAAGCTCAGAAAGCTAATATTGCCGCCAGCTTTCAGTCTACAGCAATAAGTAGCGTTGTAGACAAGGTTCTTTTAGCTTACGAAGAATACACTCCTAGATGTGTACTTTTAGCCGGTGGAGTTGCCGCCAATACTATGCTTAGGGAATCGCTTGCCGACGCTCTTCCCTGCCCATTATTCGTACCAGACCCAAAACTATGTACCGACAACGGAGCCATGATAGCTTCTCTAGGAGAATGGCAGTTTAAGCTAAATAAACCCCTTGCAAATCCGTATTTGTTAGAAATTGCTCCTAATCTTTCTATGTAGGTTACTCCCTACAAGGTATATTAATAAAGATGAAGCTAGCTAAAAGTTATCAGCCAGAGGATTACGAAGCAGGTATTTATTCCTTATGGGAAAAAAGCAGTATCTTTACTCCTCAAGGGTCTGGCGAGCCTTACTCCATTGTCGTACCCCCTCCTAATGCTAACGGCAACCTTCATATGGGTCACGCCCTAACATTTGCAATTGAAGATATAATGGCACGCTACCACCGAATAAAAGGTGATCGAGTCTTGTTTCTCCCAGGAGCTGACCACGCTGGTTTTGAGACACAGGTAGTATACGAACGACAGCTAGAAAAGGAAGGCAAGAGCCGCTTTGATTATTCACGTGAAGAGCTCTATCGAAATGTCTATTCATTCGTAGAGCAGAACAAAGACAATTTCCAAAGCCAGATACGAAAGCTAGGGGCAAGCGTAGACTGGGGACATTACACCTTTACTCTCGACGACCCAATAGTCAAGCGTGCTTTTGCAACATTTAAAAAAATGTTTGAGGAAGGGCTAATATACAGAGGAGAAAGATTAGTTAACTTCTGTACCTTCCACGGTACGGCATTTGCAGATATTGAAGTGGACTACAAAGAAGAGCAGGGGAAGCTTTGGCAAATTCGATATCCTTTGACTGATTCCAGTGGTGAAATTGTTGTAGCAACAACTAGACCCGAAACAATGCTAGGTGATACTGCCGTAGCTGTAAACCCAAAAGACAGTCGATACAGCAATATGGTCGGAAAAACCGTCAAACTACCATTAACCAACAGGGAAATACCTGTGATTGCCGATGAATATGTTGATCCAAAATTCGGAACAGGGGCGGTAAAGATAACTCCTGCTCACGATCCAAATGATTACGACGTAGCGAAACGCCACGACCTCCCGTTTATGACAGTAATAGGTTTTGACGGGAAATTAACCCATGATGTACCAGTAGCTTTTAGAAGCCTAACCGTACAGGAGGGCAGGGCAGCAGTAGTAAATGAAATCGAAAAACAGGGTTTTCTCACAAATAGCGAAGATTACACCCATAGCGTAGGTCATTGCTATAAGTGCGGAACGATAATAGAACCCCTCCTTAAAGAACAGTGGTTTATAGATATAAAACCCTTGGCCAATAAAGCTCTGGAGCGCATTAGGGAAGGGGACATTACTTTCATGCCATCCTCTAAGCAAACTCAACTTGAGCGTTACCTTGAAAACATTAAGGACTGGAATATTAGTCGCCAAATAGTTTGGGGAATACCTATTCCGGTATTCCAAAATGAAGATGACCCTGGTGATTGGATTTATGACGAACGCGTGGATCAAGAAATCATTACCGTTAATAACAAAACTTATCGCCGTGATCCAGACGTATTTGATACTTGGTTCTCTTCATCTTCTTGGCCTTATTCGACTCTAGGATACCCAGACCGGCAAGACTTTAAGGACTTTTATCCGTTATCCGTAATGGAGTCTGGCATTGACCTGGTTATGCCTTGGATAAGTCGCATGATAATGCTGGGGATATATGTGACGGGAAACGTACCATTTAAACGAATTTATCTTCATGGAATGATAACTGATGAACGTGGCAAGAAGATGAGCAAAAGCGTAGGGAACGTCATAGACCCAATGGAAATTATAGAGCTATACGGCTCGGATGCTCTTAGGTTAGGAGTTCTCAGTGGACACACGCCTGGAAGCAATCAACCTTACGTCCAATCTAAGGTAATTGGCGGGCGGAACTTTTGTAACAAGCTCTGGAATATTGCTCGTTTTATTGAGGATAAATCAACTATTGGCACTATGGACCAAATTGAAGCCATAACCGACCCTGACCACTGGATACTTCAAGTTTACCAATTAACAAAAATAAATTACTTAAAGCTTATGGATTCTTATCGATTTTCTGAAGCATATGACCTCATTTATCATTTTATCTGGGATGATGTGGCAGACTGGTATATTGAATCCAGCAAGAATCAACCAAACATCAACTTATTACTAGCACTACTTAAAGGCATACTAGTAATGGTTCATCCATTTGCGCCTTTCTTAACTGAAACGATCTGGCAAACCTTAAATTTAGAACCGAATACCATTTTAGCTAATCAACAGCTAATAGAATTGCCACAAGGAGACCATGCAAAGTCCGAGCGGTTCAAAATAGCTAAAAATCTTATAACTTCTGTTAGGTCTATTATTAAGGCAACTGGCTCAAGTGGCATAAAGCTGTATTATCACGAAGAACCTATTGTTGAACTTTATTCAACATTAATTAAACAGTTAGCTGGCGTCATTGGCGTTGAAGAAGGGGAGCCGGAGCATGGAATGGCGGTAACCGAAGCAAACCTTAACGTATGGTTAGATATCTCAAAGGAGCAAATAGATAAATACTTAGTTCGCTTAAATGAAAAAATATCTATTGAACAAGGGAGACTTAAGCAATTACAAGCAAGATTGGATAACCCTTCTTATATTGCCCAGGCTCCAGAAGAATTAGTCAATGAAAGCCGAGATCAACTTATTGAATCTGAGCAAATTCTAGAGAATTACTTGCAGGAGAAATTTCGTTTCTCGAATTAGTATTGATCATCTCTATAGCCATTTTTACCTGGTCGACTGACTCGTCAGGTTGGGCGTAATCAAACCACAATACATGCCAACCAATGCTCTCAGCCTGTGCCACATTCTCCCGAGTGTCATCAACGAGAAGTAACTTTTCCTTAGGTACTCCTGACCTTGAAGCTGCCAGCTCAAAAATTCCAGGGTCAGGCTTAATTAGCCCAACTTCAGAGGAATCAATGACAACATCATAATCAAGATCCGGGATGACCTTATTCATTTTTAGCTCGCCTAACAAACCAGGCATAATATTAGTTAGCAGACCAATACCGTAATTATTACTAGCCCACTTAACAACCTCAGTCATACCAGGCATTGGCTCAACGGCGGATAAATAATACTTAGCCCAATCCAACGATGGTATGCCCAGGCGCATGGCTATTGCCTTGTTGAAATCATGCATAGTAAGCAACCCTTTGCAGGCATCTGAGTTATAGTGCAAGAAGGCCATTTCTACTAAATCTGGAGAGACTCCGTAATCCCTCGCTACTTGCGCAAAGGCCCTATGGTAAAAACGAACCATACAACCATTAACGTCAAAGAAGATAAATTTCACGCCTGACTTAGTTTCTTTATTTTTTATTAATTTAGAGCCCCCCTTACTCCCAACTAATTCATCCAGACCTAATCCAAGAGCATTAGCAATGCTCTGAATAGTAAAGATAGAAGGTGACTTAATTGCCCCACGTTCAATTTTAGTAAGAGTAGAAAAGCTAAGGTTAGCAGCCTGGCACAACTGCTGCTGTGTTAAACCAGCCTGTCTACGCATATTCTGCAGACGCTTGCCCAACCCCTTCTCGTCCATAGCCATATAATACCAGTTAAGGCCTTCCTAAACCAGTAATGTATTGCTAGTTTAGAAATGAATTAGCCATGTAAAAGTAAATATCAAAACAAGATACCCCACAACGAAAACAGTGCCCGTGACGGTCCAAACTCTCTTTTGGTTATCCCCATAACCCAATCTTTTACCAATAGTATGGTATACAAAAGCTGCAATACCAGCGGCAATTATGAGAGCTATTAGGTTATTTGACATTCAACATCAGTTTACTAGAACGTTAGTCTAGTGGCTAGTTTAATTAGATCTGACTGGTCTGCGGGACGCGCCTCAGCGTGGTATTCTACGGCATTAGAGAATGGAAACACCTTCACATGAGCATGGTCAACCACTTCCAGGCCTTCAATCATAACTCCAACATGGGTTTTGTTTGGAAAAGCCTTCCTAATGCTTATACCAGCCCTACGAACAGTATCCATCAAAGCCTGATAGTCTTTGGGATTCAGATCCCAAACAAAAGAAACTTCAGTTTTAGGGATCACCAGTATCTGACCTTCTTGTATAGGGTTAATGTCCATAATTGCTAAAGTTTTACCATCTTCATGAACTTTTATTGATGGAATTTCGCCATTTATTATCTTTGTAAAAATGCTAGCCATAACTCAATTATATAATCAACTCAAGTATTATATTGTTTAAGACTGCTCGGGTTGTCCAGCCACTTGATTGTATCTGGCTTCTATTAAATCAGTAACTATATTGAGGCCAAATTTACGCCGATGGTTCAAAACCCAGCTAGCATCACCGTCAATGGATTGAAGAATACTAACTCTTCTTTCAATGCGATCTTCTATCTCACCCTCTTTACCAGCTTCATATTGCCTATGTAGTAAACGACTAAGCAAACCATCGTAACCCCCGAAACTTTCAAATGCCTTTCGAGTATACTTATCAGGCTGATCAGATAAGTAAGCCATTGGCACAGACAGTAATACCTCTGTTAAATTATCTAACCCTACTATATCGGCAAGTTTTGCATAATGCTCTTCAGCGCTGCCTCCTATAGGGCTCTGTTCAAACAATTCGTCTGGGTGATAACCCGTAATGACAAATATGTCTAAAAACAAGCCCTTCATGTCTTGATATCCTTGCATGCTTCCCGAAAAATATTCCGCCCTTAACTCTTCCAGGCCTATTCCAAAGGAAATACCATTATCTACATTTAATCCGCCCTGGGAATGGGTGTATTCGTGCTCTAGGGTAGCAAAATCTCTTGCTCTATAATCTTGACTATAATAAGACGCGTTCTGAGTTAATTCTGGATCAATTAATTTTTCTGCCAGGGGCATATTTACGCACAAAAAGCGTCTGCCGGCAATAGTGGTTACCCAGGCAGGCGCAGTTAAACCATCATGACCCCTTTCCTTAGCGAAATTCGCGCCACGCTGGATGCAGCCTTTTTTGAATGCATTAATCTGTTCGACTAAATCACCATGTTCTTTCAACTTATCTAATATTTCTCTTAAGCCTTGTTCGGTATTTAATTCTGTATCTTCAAGCTTTGGGGCGCTCAAACCAAGAAAATCTAGATCAGAGGAGGCGACATTTAATACCCGGACTTCATATGGCTGTTCGTTCTCACTGGTTATCTGTAAACGTTCTTTAACCGCATCAAGCATGCCGTTATCTATAGCTACTCTAAGTTTTTCAGTTAGTTCTTTGTCTGTGTACTTGTCATAAACGCTAAGTTTATAGGTTTCGGAAAGCGAGGCCTCAGGGTCGTCTTCTTGCTCGCTGCCTAGTTTATCTGAATGATTCCGTGCTAACAATACTAGCGCTGAACCAATAAAATCATATTCTCTCTCATCCCCGTTATCACTATGCATCAAGTCACCATATTTTTTTGCAAGGCTGGCAAAAACTATGCTTCTCCCAGGATCCTCAAATAAACTTGGCTTTAGTTCAAAATCTTCAATTAGTGAAGCTGCGCCTTGATGTATAATTTCCTGGCTGGCGGCAACTTCTGGCATTGTCTGTATTAATCTATCCATAACGCCGCCAAACACGCTAAAAGCTTCAGAATTCGACTGATATACATCTTCCGGAGAAGGGAGAGAAGGATTTTCGAAATTTGTCATTTTTTTTGTTTTAGCTAACTGGACATATTATTAGCATATGTTTGAGACTCTGTCAAAATACGTGTATGGCGGAGAGGGAGGGATTCGAACCCTCGGTACCACTTGCGTGGCACACTTGTTTTCGAGACAAGCCAATTCAACCACTCTTGCACCTCTCCTTAGGGGTGTTAACAGAATTCATTTTAGCATTTAAATGTTCAGTTGGTGGATCACCTTAAAAAGTGTTAAACTAACCCTTTATAAGCGCGTGTAGCTCAGCTGGATAGAGCGTTGGCTTGCGGAGCCAAAGGTCGTAGGTTCGAATCCTGCCACGCGTACCATAAAGCTTATGCTATAATTATTGCAAAATGGACAACCAAAACATTAGTAATTACACTTCACCAAACCAACAAAATCCTGTACGACCTAAAAATGATGCTCAAACAAAAGCCTCCAATTGGGTAAAAAATACGGGGGATTTATCTGTAATTCTAGGCTGGGTTTCTTTAGCAGCTACATTTATCTTAGTGTTCATAAGTTATGTAGACTATCATGATAGTAAAATCAGCAAAGCCACTCTTGTCAAATACATATTCGCTGTAATAATTTCATTAATCGTGTCTATATTAATGATTGTGTTGGGTCGTGAGCTAAAAAGACCCAGTGTCAACGTCAACGAAGCAAAAAGAAACTTATGGGTGCTTTTCTTTTCAATATTAGTGGTAGCAGTTGCAAACAGTGCATTAACCCAACAATCTATAGGATTTTTAGTACTCATTTTGTGGATAATGATCATAAGGGCACTTCTAGCTATTAGAAAAGCACTGAAGCCCTCCAGCTAGACAAGAGCTTTGCGGCACATTGATGTATTGTTAGTCCTGAGCGAGCTAGCCTGGTTCTAATCCGGCACGGTAGTTACTGTTCTAGACTTGGCAGAGGTGATGCTTCAAATGTTTCATACCACCGCAGTAATTCGTTCTTAAGGCGGTCCCAAGTCGAAACTGGAAGGTGTACCAGTCTCAGTTTAGTATTACTTTGTTGGTGAATGTTCACTACCATCTGCGATTGCTTGCCACCTACCCATTTCTTCCATGATTGAAACAGCTTCAGTCCTATCAGCATGAGATGCAAGTTCAAAAAGTCGAAAAGTAAGTAGCTCTATATTAAACTGCGGGTCGTCATTAAGCCTGCTTTCAAGCTGTCTTAAATAATCATCGCTTGGGACTTTTCCTGTCCCTATACCACTCATATGCAAATCATATCATATTCAATAGAGTTTCTGACCTCTCGGATTACAAAAAAGTTATTGACAAGTTTATTGTATGTATATACAATAGTATATATTATGGCAACCTCAACTGCAACAGTTATAAAAACAGGTAACTCTTACGCGTTAAGGGTGCCTAAATCTTATGCTGAACGTAATAACCTTCGACCAGGAGCAAAGGTTATCCTTCAAGACCCACAGATTTCAGGTGGTACGCTTGCTGACTTGCAAGCCAGCATTAAGAATTCTCGTAATAAAGGTGGTATAACCGTTTGGGATAAAATAACCAATCCATCGGAGTGGCAGCAAGCTGAGCGCGACAATTGGAATTAAAACATAATGAACCGAGCAGTTATCGATACCAACGTACTTATAAGCTGGTATAAGTCTGGTGCTATCTCAAATAGCAAAGACTTAGCTAGCATAACTCCCATATTTTCAATTATTACTAAGATTGAGGCCCTAGGATTTAGAGAAATAACTAATGACGAAATTAAAGCAGTTAGTAGAATGCTTGATACAGGTGGATTAGTATATATTGATGACGTTATAGCTCAACTAACTATCAAGCTACGACAAAAATACAAAATTAAAATACCCGATGCAGTCATTGCCGCTACAGCACTCGTTAATGATTCGGAATTATGGACAGCCAACACCTCCGATTTTTCTAATATTGAGGGGTTAAAACTTCACAATCCTCTAAGATAGAGTTTCTGACTTCTCTTACTACCCGGTACCATAAGTGTTTTGACCTCTGTTTTTGTTTTGCTCAAATTAGGTGATTTGCTAACACCTTAAACTTGGTTCGAATCCTGCTAGGCGTTTGTCTAAAAGCTTAGCAGCTCAAGACCTATTATCCCTACAAACCCCTTATCGGCAGTAGCTAATGCGTAACCGTACTGCTTGCAAAGTGCGGCTATCCACATATCGTCTTGTTGGATGGGCTTACCTTTTTGACGCAATTCTGTAGCAATTTCCCCAAATATGCGAGCAGTATCCTCAGTAACGTGCAGTATATCCAGACGAGGAAGTGTTATAAATCGATTAAGGTTGACTAGGTTGTCTTCCTGTTTATTGCCTAGAAAAATCCCGTAATAGAGTTCACCTAGCACGATAATGGGCAGTCCAAGTTTTGCCGCAGATTTAACGTACTTACTTAGTTTATTATTACCATCATCAAGCGCTCTGTATGCATTAGTGTCCAGTGCTAATTTAGGTAGCATTAAATTTCCTTAGGTACGCTATTGAGCCATTCCATGTTATCTTCGAACGAACTACTTAACGACTTGTTTCCTATGAACCAGTTTAAATCGTCAAAACTAGTATCAGGAGAAACTCCAGCCCCTTTTTCTAGGGTAGAAACCACTACTTCGTTAAGACTCTTGCCGGTAGCCTGAGACTCTCGCCTCAGAGCCTGGTCAAGCTTAGCAGGAATTGAGCGGATAGTATATTGTATGCTGTTCATGCCTACATGATACTCTATTTATGCCTACGCTGTCAATAGCATAGCAAACCACTTCGAACCTCGTTCACTATGGTGTACCAGAATTAAGAAAAACTAAATTTACTTGAACAAGCACCCCATTATAATACTGAAGAAGAAAGGGATGCAGCCCTTTATGTAGGCCGACATTTAGAAGAGATCCCTTTGCCTGGTGCAGACCAGTCACATTATTCAAGCGAAGCGCAACGCCAGGAAGCACTGGCTGTTGCCGAAAGGGTTAACATAGCTAGAGCTGCCAGTGAGCTAGGATTAACCTCTGTTGAATGGCAAGAGGATTGGAGCAGAATTAGGTATATCACCAACAGCCGAAGACGTTAAGCGTTAGGCTTCGGTTCACTATGCTTAATACGGGTTTTGATTTACTTGACTAGATCGTACCAGCATTAGCATGATGTTATAATTTACGCATGGAACCGACTCAGAATAATTACAAACCCCAGGTTGCTCAGCCTCAATCACCACCGCCACAAGTATTACGCACGCAAAACCAGCAGCAGACAGTAATACCAGCCGCTTCATTGTCCGCCAATCCGACTTTTAATGAAGCTAGCGACCTTACGCTTGATACGCAAGTTTATGGCAAGAGGATTGGAGCAGCACTAATAGACTTAGTGCTGATTTTTATATTACTTTCACTAACTAACCAGGGCGGCCTCTTGGAATTTAGCTTCTCAGCTAGTGGTTACAATATTCACGCCGGACCAATTATTTCTTTAGTTGGATTAAAGGGATTAATAACTGTTATTGTGATAGCTCTTTATTTCATAATTTTTGAAGCCATCAAAGGAGCAACCATCGGCAAGTTGGCTGCCGGAATAAAAGTCACAAAAGTTGATGGTACGAAGTTAGGTATTGGTGGGGTAGTGGTAAGGAATATAAGCAGAATAGTAGACGGATTCCCATATATAGTACCTTACTTATTGGGCATGATAGTAATGTCTACAAACAATAAACGCCAAAGGCTAGGTGATAAATTCGCCCAGTCTATTGTTGTAAATAGCAGATAATTGTCAACGATCAGAAATTTTTTTAGTTCAAATCTAGTTCAGTTCTTAGCTGTGCCACAATTAACAGGTGCGATGCTTCAAATCTTTTATACCGCCGCATCGACCCTATCTTGAGAAGGTTTCAGCCGAAACAGCAAAAAGTACCATGCAAAACCGTTTCGCCTGTGCTATAAACGCACAACTTAACCCAAATCATAATCTTGATGTCATGTTATTGAGTCGGAAAAGTTGAACTTAACTAGAGTACTAAAGATTAACTCAATACAGGACCGATGGATTACTAGAGTCTGCCTATCTAAATTGTCATTTGTAGAGCACTCAGTAAACTTGAGCCAGACTAATCCTACTCAAACTAGGCTTGATTACCAAAATCAAAATCTTATTTTAAACTATAGTTGCTTTATTCTGCTTTATGTGGTATCATTAGATAATGAAAACAAAACAAACACCGAAAAATCCTACTACAAACACCACGATGCCTCGAACCCTTGCGGACGTGCAGGCTGAAAGAGCAGCAGATGATGCGGCAAACAAAGGCAAATGGTCTCAATTTGTTGGACAGGATGTTGTTGTACCCGATGTAATTGACATCAAAGTCGAATCATTAGATACAGCAAAAGAATTCCCTAAAGACCCAAATAAAATAACAAGAACTGATTTTTTAAATACGACAGCTAATGAAGTTGGTGAAATAGTTCTGAAACAATATACTGGCACTGAGCGTGCTATACAAAATCGGAAAACTTAATAATTATGAATAAAAATGTTCTAGTAGTCACCACAAACGAAGTGCCCGGTTATAAAGTTGTTGAAGTTTATGGAGAGGTGTTCGGCATAATGACCCGAAGCCGAAATGTAGTGAGTAACATTGGAGCTGGCCTAAAGTCTATTATTGGTGGTGAAATTGGTGCCTATACTAAACTTGTCAGCGACAGTCGCACAGAGGCAATTGAACGTATGAAGCAAGCCGCCGCAGCGAAAGGAGCCAACGCAGTCTTAATGTTTCGTTTCGATAGCAGTGAAATAGCGGGCCAAATGAATGAGACTTCAGCCTATGGAACAGCCGCTAGGATTGAGCCTCTAAAAAACTAAGTGAAAAACAGAACAGATTCGCAGTTTAATACCCACATACCTGAGCCACGTTGGCAACAAGTTGTAAGCGTAATTATTGTTCTTGTATCTGTAGTTATGTGGATTTTATTCGGGTTACGTATTATTTAGAGACCATATTACTGTCGAGTCGGTTTGCTCTATAATGCAAGTGTGGAATCTAGCTTAAACACTAATGAAGTACAAGTCGAAAGGCTTATTACATATAACCCCACTGATGCCGTTGGTATTGGCAGGTTGATGCCTTATTTAGACGAACGCCTAAGCGAAGAGCCCATGGACAGTAAACTTCTACAAGCCATAATTAGTTCCCCTTATCATGAACAGTTAGTTGCACGCATTGATGGGATAATAGTTGGCGCTGCAACTATGAATCTTTTGTTGGGCCCCGCTGTCGGAAGAATGGGCTACCTTGAAGACTTCGTTGTAGATGGTTCTATTCAAAGCAGGGGAGTTGGGGCATCAATATGGAATGAGATGGTTGACTGGTGTAGAGAATGGGGCGTTGATCTTAGTTTCACTTCAAACCCCAATAGATCTATGGCTCATAGATTCTATCTTAAACGTGGTGCAGAAATTAGACCAACAACTTCCTTCATTGTACCCATTAAAACTAGCTAGTCTAATCATGAAACAGGAACACAACAAGTTAGTTAGGGACAAAATACCAAACATCATAGTTGATAATGGAGAAACCCCTATATATCACCAGCTTAAAGATGACAATGAGTATTTGGAATGCTTATTTGATAAGGACTTAGAAGAAGGATCAGAGCTACGAAGTGTACCTAATTTAGAAGAATTAGTAGATAAGCTAGAAGTCTTATATGCAATTGGCGAAGTTCTCGGCTATAGCAAGGAACAGATTGAAGATGCTAGAAAGAAAAAAGCTACAGAAAGAGGATCTTTCAAATTACGTATTTTTCTAGAAAAAACCTTCTAGCTCAATCAAACCTAATTAACACACTAACAATTATTATGGCCAGCCCTATTAAACCAACTGCAACAGCAAAATAAATACTAAAGGCAAAAAATGCTGCCCCAATTAATAAAATTGCTATTCCTAAGAAAAAATAACCTTTCTGCTTGTTGGTGGCCGGCCTATCATCTTTAATGTTCGGAGGCTCGATTGGAGCCTTAAGCAAGTCTTTTGGGTCTATTCCAGTGGCCTTCTCGATAGCAGACTTTTGTTTCTTCTTTCTTTTATCTTCTTTGCTATCTGATGATTCTTTATTCTTATTGCTATCTCCGTTATCGTCTTCAGGCATGCGTCCTCCGTTCTAAACAAATTAAAACAATTGTAATGTCTAGATTCAGTTAGCTTTACCACTATCCTGAGATGTGATTAGACGTATAGGCCATAGTTTACGTTCAGCAACTACGGTAACTTCTATTGAGTAGAGAAGAATCTGAGCTTCCAAATAAATCCACGCAATTAATCCCAATGTCGTGGCAAACAAGGCCGTATAGGTGTCGGTATAGTGTTTTAGGCTGTGAGTGACAATAAAGCCTCCCAGAAACTGCAGCAAGCCAAGCGCAACAGCCATAGATAGAGATCCGCTAAGAACGTGGTGAATTTTTGTATGCTTCGGCAAGCTTAGTTTCAAAATGGCTATAAAAACAACTGTTAGCACGATTACACCTAGCAATCCAATTAAGGCCTTAAACCAGACCGTATGTCCTTGTGTTAGCGCCCAGCTATAGCCAGCTGCAGTCAATACAAATCCACCCCCTCCCATAAGCACAATCCCTATGCCCCTTAGCCAGTTCCAAGGAAAACCAAGACGCTGCTTCATTGGAACACTGAAAACATCGTTGACAATTTCCATAAACACCATAGCTGTTCCTCTGGCGCCATATATAGTGACTAGGCCAGAAACTACAATGCCTAGTATTGAACGGTGGGCGCCATGGGCTATGCGGTAAAGCTGTTGTCCTAACACCGGAAAGTAATTGGTCGCCCCATGTATAAGTGACGAAGCAGACCCAGGCAGATATGTGTTTAAAAGATTGGCTATGAGCGATAGCCAAAAAAGCAAAGGAAAAAGGGAAAGAAACAAATAGTACGTTATTAGTGCGGCATTTCTGCCGCCTTTATCACTGCTATAACGCTTAATTACAGCAACTATGAACCCAAAAGCTTTATGCCTGTATTGGAAATCGTCAAATATTTGGGGTAGGTTTTTCAAAATTTTATCTTTTTAGGTTTAGATTAATATTAGCAAACGGTTGGATTAGTCCGAAATCACAACACTTAAGTAATAAAAATTACAGTTGATCAAAAGCTTTAAGAGAGATACTAACCATGCGGAAATGGTCCGCTAGACAGATAAAAGGAGGGTTTTAAATGTCTGAAAGTGAAGCTGAATTAATAGCAAAACGATTTGAAAAATGGGACCAGAAACAGGCCAAACATGACTTCATAGAACGCATGGAACGAAAAATGTTTAAGCGTGACAAGTCATATAGTCAACACCGCTCACGATAGATAGACAATATTCCAAATAGTAAGCCGCGTCCGCCCCAGGACGCGGTTTTTTAGTTACTAAAAACGAATTCTCCAAAGTAGATCATCGAGTAAGTCTTTTTTTCTCTCTTCTAGGGGTATGTACTTTGAAGCTATAGCAACAATCTTCTGTTCATCCTGGGGATCATAGTACACAGTTGTCAGTAAAGAAAACCGTTTCATTGGAGAAAATACTAAGCTTGAAAAAGCTCCCGTGTGTACTATGGCAAAAGATCTAAAGCTCCCATACGGATATAGTTTTTGGCCTATGGTTAAGCCATCCTTATCTAGTCGGTATTCTTCTTCTCGGGGCTTTTTAGCTGCAAAAATGGCAAGAACTATTCCGGCAACGACAAAAACCCCTGATGTTATCTTATCTTTAGTTAATAACCATACAATGAACGCTAGTACTATTGAACAAGTTATTAGAATCATATACCACGATGCGCTTTTTTGGTGCGCTACGAATTCACTGGCAGTCCATGTAATTGAGCCTTCTGAACTTTTTGGCGGGATTGCAGTAGTTAATTGCCTGGCATCTTTTTGCGTATCCGAAATGCCACTATTGTCAATTGTCCCTTCTTGAGATCTTTTGTTTCCAGCAGATTGTTCTTCGGTCATTGTCGCTATTGTACCGTAGAATACATCGACAGGCCAAAACCCGAACGAGAATAATACACTGCTTTGTTTGGAATCATTACACAAAGTGATGGCGGAGAGGGAGGGATTCGAACCCTCGCGAGGGATTGCTCCCCCCTATCGATTTAGCAAACCGACCCCTTCAGCCTCTTGGGTACCTCTCCATCTGGGGCTATCAGGGTCACATTATACCAATGTTTTTGTATTTGGCGATCACAATATCATCGAAATTCCCATTAACATATATACTTTATTGATAATGAGAGAAAAACTTAGTGGTTTTTTTGCCCCCACATGGCAACAGACTATCCTATTTGCTCCAATATTAGCGGTTTTAATTTTTGTTCTTGCCAGCGGACTGACAATACACCATCAGCAACAATTTAGTATGCTTGCTCAGTCCCTTCTTCACGGAAAGCTTTATTTTCTCCATCCAATAGGCGGGCTAGGATCTGATCCGGTGTTTTTTGGCAGCCATATCTATTGGAGTGAAGGAATATTCCCAGCATTGGCTCTAGTACCGTTCGTGGCGATAGCTAATTTGTTTAATGCATTTTTTTACCAAGGATACCTAAGTCTTTTCCTTACCTTAGGTATCATCTGGTTTATTTATAAGCTCGCAAGAAAACTACAGTATAGCAGCGAAGACAGCATTCTATTTGGATTGGTTTTTACACTTGGCAGTGTATTTATTGGCGTTAGTGCTATTAGTGCATCATGGTACTACGAACAAGTAGTCACAACTTTTTTACTATTTTGGGGGTTATATGAATTTTTTGGTAGAGAAAAAATCCATTGGTGGCTACTCGGCGTAATCTCGGGTCTACTGGTCTTAACTAGACCGACTGCAGCCCCAATTTTTATCTTTTTTTTACTAGAGTTATTTTATCTTTCAAAAAAAGATAGCTGGAAGTGGGGCATGTCTAAATTGTTGCAGTTGGCTCCTTTTGTTATTGCCTCGATAGGCATTGTTGCCCTATACAATTACCTGCGCTTTCATAATATTTTTGAAACAGGTTTTAAATATATCCTGCTTAACCCAATCTCAATTAACTCAAGAAACCTTGGAACAATTAGCCCTATCCACATCCCCGCAAACCTATACAGTCTATTGCTTAGGTCACCTTTAGGTGTGTTGCGTAGCGCAAAAGGTTGGACTTTAAAATTCCCTTTTATTGAAAATAACTCCTTGGGCATGAGTATATTCGTGACATCACCTTATTTTATTTACTTTTTTACTCGCAAATGGAACGACTATAAAAAAAGGGAATACAAGTTTCTCTTAATTGCAGCATTAATAAGCCTGGCTGGAGTTGTTTGCTATTTTGGCATCGGAATGAATCAGTACGGATACCGCTACCAACTGGACTTTATGCCACTACTGTTCTATCTATTTATGGCCATATACAAGGACCACCACTCAAAAATTAATACAGGCATGAAAAGCCTGATGGTATTCTCGATATTTTTCAACTTCTATTTAGTTTTAACGTACATCTTTTGACCAATGAAGAACATAGACCAAACACTTAATGGTTTGTGGAGTGATTACAAGGATTTATATAACACCCATCGTTTTATATTTGCACTGATTGGAGGGACGGTTGTCTATGCCGTTTTCTTCTTTATCTCCTGGACGAGGCTTGACCCAGACTTCGGGTGGCACCTTGCAACAGGTAACCACATATTAACAAGTGGAATACCCCGCAAAGGAATATTCTCATACACTGCCGTAAATCACTCATGGATTGATCACGAATGGGGGAATGATCTTATTTTGGCCATCTTGTATAACATTGGCGGTTATCTTTTGAGTGCAGCCTTTTTCGCAATTCTGTGGACCTCGGCTCTAATGATAATGGGTTGGCGTCGTCGTGTTTGGGTATTGTTTATAGCTGCCCTAGCAATAACACCCTATGCAGGCATTAGGCCCGTTGCATGGAGTGTATTCTTGTTTGCTGTCGTCTTACGAATTATTCAATCTAAAAATAAAAAATGGCGATGGATTTTGCCTTTAATCTTCTTGCCCTGGGCAAACTTGCACGCTGGCTTTATAGCTGGCTTAGCTTTAATTATCTACTTCGCTGTAATAGAGATGGATCTAAAACTTCTTGCCATATTACTGCTATCTGGAGCATTAACGCTAATAAACCCGTATGGAACAAGCTTATATCTTGAGGTAGCAAGGACAATATTCGACCCCGTTATACATAACCAGATTATCGAGTGGAGTTCTTTTCTTGTTGTAGACCCTTCAAAACCATATATAGCCCTTTGGATCATAGGTTTTATTTTGTTCGAAAAACCTCGCTGGAGGCGTTTTATAGGATTAGGTCCCTTGTTGCTAATAACCGCACTAATAGCTACAAGAAATTTGCCGTTCTTTATCGTAGCTACTGTTGGAAATTTTGACCAATATGTTACGGATATTTTTAAGAGGGTTTCATTCTTCAAACTAAAAACCCTAAACAAGTTTATGTACTTAATATCGATTACTTTATCAATAAGTGTTTTGGTGTTCGTTATTGTTGTTGCATTCTTCCCACTTCAAAATCGTTTTACCGGATATCCTGTTAAGGAAGTTGCCTATCTAAAGCAACACAGCTGCAACGGCAACCTGTTCAATGATTATAACTATGGAGGTTTCCTCATCTGGAAGCTACCTGGAGTGCCAGATTATATAGACGGTAGAATGGTGACCTGGATAGATCACATGAATACCTATTTAAAGGTAATGAATGATCCGCAAAAATACTATTATGGTCAATTCTCTAAATACGATATTAGATGCGCTCTACTTTCTCAAAAGATGGACTACAAGCTATACAGAGAATTGCTTCAACATAACTGGAAAGTCGTAGTCAGAGACCAACAGGGGGGGGTATTACTTAAACAAACTTAATTTATCTGGCGGAAGGGGTGGGATTCGAACCCACGGTACCACTTGCGCGGCACGATGGTTTTCAAGACCATTTCCTTAAACCACTCGGACACCCTTCCAAGAGGAACAATGCAACAAATTATATCAGGTAAGAGGTAAGAGTTAGTGTTGTTATTATTGTGTTGTAAATATAGTTATAGTCATTGCTATGCCTAAAAGGTCTAAGCTATACTGCAAGTAAGACAAAAAGGCAAGAGACTCAGAAAACAACAACTCTAACGGAGGGTAAAATATATGGCGCGCCGTAATCATGACGACGACTTATTATTAGAAGAAGATGAATTAACCGCTGCCTTTTTGGGTGACGACGACACTACCGCATTGGTAACTACAGACGATGACACTCAACAACAGCCGGAAGGCAACCCAGCAGATGAGCAATGGGACGAAGAAGAAGCAGTCCCAGGCCAACTAGCAGTCGACGTCTATGAGACTAAAGAAAGACTAGTAGTAAAAGCTCGTACAGCAGGCGTAAAAAAAGACGAACTAGATGTTAGCATTTCTGACAATCAATTAACTATCCGGGGTACACTAAGTGCTGGGAATGAAGACGATGTTGAAAACTATTTCTTGCAGGAATGTTATTGGGGAGAGTTCTCTCGAACCATAGCCCTACCTGTGCCTGTAAAAGAAGAAGAGATCGAAGCACTTCTTAAGGATGGAGTATTGACAATAAGCTTCGGTAAGGTCAAACAAGACACCGTTAAGAAAATACAAGTCCTTTAGCTCCAGACGGAGCTAGGTACCTAAATTAAAACCCCCTAATCAAGAGGGGGTTTTAATTTATTACCAATCTCGTATATTAGTGACTGCTAAAGGGCTCGAGCGACACTAAAGAAAGTGTATAAAGCCCGTTGGAGCAGCTATCTTAGTAGAGGTACCAATAACCCATCGGACTATAATCTGAGCAAGTGCAACTATTACAAGGCCTACTATTGCAAATAGTAATGTATTCTTGGCGCTTGATACATTTCCACTTTCTCCACCAGACGTTACGTAGCGCAAACCACCGTAGATAATCATAATTACGGCAACAACCCCAACAACAACCGAAAGAATATCAACTACTACGACCGCTGTATTTTTAATTCCTGACGTCAGATCAGTAGAACCACAAGTGCCTTGGGAGTTAGTTGCTGCGTTGGCTCCGTTGTTTACTTGGCTAGTGATCGTATTACAGGAAGATGCGAAAGAGGTTGCAGGCAACATAATAGGCACTGCGAATGCAAGTATCGTAAACAGTACTTTGAAATAGTTGATAAATTGGTTAGAAATATTTTTAAATGGGTTTTTAATCATAAATTTATACTATCACGCCCCTATAGAAAATCAATAATATGTAATAAAACTATGCCAGTTATCTTAGTAGAGGTACCAATAACCCATCGGACTATAATCTGAGCAAGTGCAACTATTACAAGGCCTACTATTGCATAAATTAAGGTCGACTTTGCTGCACTAACAGAATTAGAGTTACCTGCTGACGTAACAAACCTTATCCCGCTTATAATTAACATAATTATGGCAACGATGCCTACAACAAAACTAAGAACATTAACCGTGGTGACGAATAGGTTATGTATTGCTGAACCCTTAGTTTGACACCCCTGCGAGCTATCTATTTCGCTAATTCCGTTGCATGCGCTGCCTTTTGCAGAAGAAAACGCTCCGCCAGAGCTAGAAGGACTACTACTAGAAGACCCAGAAGGGTTAACATTAGGTGCAGCCAAAACCTGAGGGACAAGCGTTAAGTTAGCCAAAACCAAAACAAAGGAGGCAGCTAATAGGATAATTGTGCTTTTAATATGCTTCATTTTATATAGTCTAATACAAATACTACCAATGCCTGGGCCAATGCTACAACTAGAATACCTATAACAGCAGCCAGCAAGCCTTTCTTTGCGTTTGCTGTAGAATTACTGTCACCTCCAGCAACAATCATCGTAAAACCGCTGATAATGATAATGATTATTGAAGCGATACCTACTATATAGGAAAGAATATTTATTGCATCTTTAATAATTGTTATAACCACGTTTGAATTATTTTTGGTTTGCTTTTGGACACCTCCACACACTTTGGTATTACTAGCTATACCCCCACTACTACAGGCAGGCAAGAAGTCTGTCGACGAAGCATATGATGTCCCTGTTGATAGAAGTGGCGCTAAAAATAGCATTATTACAATAATATATTTATAGATTCTTCTCATTTTATAAAACTCAACACAAAAGTTACTATCGCTTCGGCGAAGATTGCCACCACAAGACCAATGATCGAATACATAATTGTGTTCTTGGCTTTCTGCATAGACTGGGAGTCACCGCCGGATATTACATACCTAAATCCACCAATAACCACGAACAGCACTGCGATAGCGCCAAGTATTGCAAAAAAGATCTGTAATATAGTTGTAAGTTCGTTATGAGATGCACTTACGGTGGGCAGGCCCGTGCTATAACACGAGCCATGAACCTCAGAATAAATTTGGTTACCGGTACATGCACTGGCTACTGCGTTTAGGGTCTCAAAGATCATGTAGCACCTACACTCTTGGCTATAAAGGTTACCAATAATGATGCCGATATTGCTAAGAGCAGACCGACTAAAGCGTAAATAATAGTGTTCCGCGCCTGCGCCGTTGCGTCCGGCTCACCCATACTCGTAGTATATTTTACGCCACCGTAAATAACCATAAACACAGCCCCAATACCAGCTACCCAAAGGAGCATGTCTATAACTGCAGCCACTATTAGCCAAACGTCACCAATATTATTTACCAAAGGCACACACTTGGTGGTTGAAGGTGAATTTGGGCTAAATTGGGTTGTCTCTTTTTGACCAGGAAGATATTCATACCAACTAGGGAAATTAAAAAAATTACCAGAGGTTGGACTGCACTGACTGCCATTATTCGAACCCGCATAAACAGCCGTAAACGTAAACAAGGGAGTTAGCATGATTAGGAGGCAAGCAAAAGCCTTAAGAAGCTTTGTCCTGTTTTTTGCATATAGTATGTTGTTCATAATTCGACACTCAAATCATTGGCCTAGAAAACCGTTGGGTATTATGTAGTTTAAAAGTGCATAGGCAAAAATAAATATCAATAAGGCCGTCACAGAACTCTGTATCCTCTTAGAAGCATTGGCTATTGATTGTGGCTCCCCCCTGGAGAATGTATATTGTATGCCGGCAATTATCACAGAGGCTATAATTATCAAACCAACCCCATCAGACAGGAAGCGAATAATCGCAAACGTCAGGTCTATCATGGCATTGTGGCTAGAAGTGCAGTAAGGAGCAGAAGGGCTTGTCGGACAAACTGCACCATTACAGCCAAAATTAATACTCGTAGTTATGGCATCTTTTCCGCTGCCGCACTGAGAATCAGCAAACGTAGAAACGGGCAATGCGACCGCATTAGCACTGGCATAAGGAACAGCTAGCATTAGGGTTCCTGTAATAGCAACAACTAGTGCAATAAACCTTGTCATATTTTTAATTTTGCGCATTTCAGCAAATTTTATCACTTTCTTGTATCAACTATAAAACAATCGCCTACTATAGCCAACTAGCTACATTTACTAATAATTCTTTGTTAATTGTCTTAGTCCATTGGCATCTCAATGAGTTTAGGGCATTTAACCATAGCTAAAGAACATCATCTAAGAAAACACTTATAATTTACAGGTATATTATGGTATAACAAAACCAGTAATGTGGCGAACAAAAACTAGCGAAAACAAACGACGTCTTTATGTTTTCGTGTCAGCTTCAATATTGTTATTTTTAGGTCTTCTGTCGTTGGTTTTGCCAACACACAAAGCTTATGCGTCTAGTTGTCCGACTAATTACAGCCCAGCATCACAAATTCCGGTCTGTTGGATGTCTGAGTTTAACACTATGGCGTCCGTTACTTTAGATAATGGACAAAAAATTACAAACTTTTCAGGATATAAGATCATACAAAATGGTAAAAACTACTACTTAACAGATGGACAGGGCAATATCATGGGTCAATTGCCCAATAGTCTTACGGTAACGATACATGGCACAAAAAGTGGAATTAATCTAGACACATGGAAACAAGATCCTAATAAGTCCGGTTATTTCATATCCACCGGCGGTCATCAGAGCTTAGGGCCGTTTATAAACTCCAGTAACCACCAGTTAACTTACGAGACATTTATTGCGGGAATGTCAGATCCTTCATACAAAGTCAAGAAAAGTTATGAATATGAAAATTTCAGAATCTGCACCTCTGGTAGTGGTTTTAGTTCTGGAAGCAATTGCGTGCTAAACCCTCTAGATGCGGGTAACACGAACGGCAGTTATTTAACCATACCCGAACACGTAATAGGAAACCTGAAGTTATCTGGTACTCTCCAAAAATTTTACAATTATGAAGTTAGTGGTGGTAGTCTGCTTGTTTGTCAATCAAATAATCCAAACGACAAAACATGCTCAACAGTATTCGGTCAAAACAAATCCGGTAACCCCAATGAATTTATTTGCAATCAACTAAATTGTCCGGGTTTAAGCTCACAAGACACTATTACCGTAGGATCCCAGTGTGGTTCAGCGGTATTAGCTTCTTATGGAAGTTCTGGAGAAATAGGGCCACCTCAACAAATAAATATAGCCATCCATAATTTATCTGTCGTTCAAAACAATCAGTATGGCATGGTTTGTAGTACCAATGGTCAAAGTAGTTTATTAAAATCAAGCTCAAGTGCAGCGGTTTCACAAAAAAGCGGAGGAAGTTCTACCTCTAGTTCTGCATCTTCAACACCAACATGCGAGGCATCGGGGGGTGTACTTGACTGGGTTTTTTGTGCGACCTTTAACGCTCTCAACAAGATTACTAGCGTTGTGCTCACTGACTTTATAATGCCAGAACTTCGCACAAACCCAATCTGTATTAGCTCTACGGGATCGGGTTGCCAAAGTGGAGACCCCACTTATCAAATATGGGCAAACTTCCGCTTGTATGGGGACATTATCTTAGTTATAGCCCTCTTAGTAGTGGTAATTAGTGAGGCAGCCGGAGGAGGGTTGCTTGATGCCTATACAGTTAGAAAAATGTTGCCACGCATTTTGGTGGCAGGAATACTATTAAACTTATCCATATATATATTTGCTGCACTAATAGACGTAACAAACATTATTGGCGGTAGTATTGGCGCAGTTATCACTAGCCCCTTAAGCTCTGCAGCAGCTTTTAAGATAAGCCCGTCAGGCGGGGTTAATATTGGGGGAGGAGTACTGGCGGCTGCTGGCGCAGGTGGACTAATTTTCGGCCTTACAAGCCTCTCGAGTATTTTCTCGGCTCAAGGAGGAGCCCTTCTTGTCAACTTGGTACTTGTTCCTGCTATTTTAATATTCTTAGCGATCCTTATAACTATAATCATCAGAAAAACAATTCTTGTGGCACTTCTAATACTTTCCCCCATTGCGTTTGCATTCTATTGCCTGCCGAACACCCAAAAATACTTTAAACGCTGGTGGGATGTCTTGATGGAAATGCTGATGATATACCCAATAATTGTACTAATTTTTGCCGTAAGTAGCGTCATGTCGGTGCTAATCACCCTACCGAGTGCGAACATTAATCCTCTTCAAAGTGGAGCAAATGCACTTATGTCTTTAGCCTTCACGATAATACCCCTAGTTTTGGTGCCTTTTAGTTTTAAGTTTGCAGGAGATACACTTGGTCGTATACATAGTTTTGTTGAAAATGGTAGATCTGCTGCGTCCAAGCTTCATGCCAATAGGCGCAAGACCGCAAGACAAGCCTATCAACTACGCCATGCAGGGGATGTAGCAAGACAGTATGGTTGGCTAAACAACACTAGAGCCGGAAGAGCACTGCTTAATGCCAGAGGAGGGAGGGGCGTCCCTGTCATTGGTAGGGCTTACCAAGGTAGAGCCACGAGAGCCACTCAAAGGGCTACCTTAGCGGCGGGCGAAACCGGCCAACTACCAAATGCAAGAACAGTAGAGCATGATGATAATGCACTGGTCGCTCTAACAAACAGGGGTGACTTTAATAGGACTTGGAGAGAGATACAAGAAAGTGCTAGGCTTAGAGGCAATCAAATGACCGATGACGCTGCCCAAGCTGAGGCTCGTAGAGCTATTTCTGCAGCCAGAACAGCCGTAGGCTTTGGGCAGTCACAGGCAGTTTGGGCTGCCAGACAAAGAGGCGTAACCGGGACTGGGTATGCCAGCCTTGATCAAATGGAACGGACTATTGCACAAACCGCAGCTGGTAATGCCAGTATTAGATCAAGCTTATCTGGCGACCTAAATAGTATCGTTAAGCAAACAGGTCGCCACGACCTTGCTGCTGGTTTTGGGAATATTAACGAAGCCGCAGATCTATATGACGCAAGGGGCAGGGGTCAAGCAACAATCCAAGATGCGCAAGGCCACACTGTTAATGTCGACGACCAACTTAACACAATAAGAGGACGCAACGTAGAATCAGCCTGGCAAAGTGGTAGTATTTACGAACATGCTAACGATAAACCCGCAGATATAGATGCTGCCATAGCTCACTTTACCCCTATGTTGCATATGGAAGCCACCGGACCCCTAACTGATGCCCAAACAGACGAACAAGATAGAGCAATAGCATTTTTCCAGGAACTATCCCAGCTAAAAGGTGTTGCCAAAGGAGAGGTCAGGGAACGAACTGCCCAAGCACTTGAACAAACAAATGCTGCCGGAACAGTAACCACTGAAAACTTTGTTGCCAACCTTTTGAGTCCCTCGGTTGCATCAGCCCCGGCTTTTAACGCTCGAACAAGAATGCCCACCACAGGATCCCCTATTCCAAACGCCAATTACGTAGGTGAAGAAAGGGCAGCTAGGATCGGAAGAAGAGTAAGGAACTCTTCGGCAGAACTAGAGCGACTTAACCGTGCTGGTGGTGCTGGAGGCGGTGGTGCTGGAGGCGGCGGTGCTGGAGGTGCTGCTGGAGGCGGCGGTGCTGGAGGCGGACCCTAATAATGCGCCGACAAAAGTTAACTTCCCTAGGCCAACTTGGACACACAGTTTTTTGGCTACAGAATCAAGACCTAGCCAGTGAAGCTATAAGCTAGATAGACTTTCAGCTGAAAAGATAAAGACCTAAAATTAGTATTTACTTTTTTATGTTAATGTGGTATAAAAGGTGCATGAGTGAGTTTTCAGAGGCTTTCGAGAAGCGTATTATATCTTTTGCACAAGATTTTCCCGAGAGAAAAGCTACAACAGAGTTTCAGAAGGAGCTAGAGCGAATATCGGGAGATTTTTCAGGATCACCCCTAGAAGAGTTTCTCTGTGAGGAAGACGTAGAAAGCTGCAGGGACTTCCTTAGACTGGCAGAGAGAAAGGACTTTCCTAACGCCTCAATTATTAGCATGCAGCATAGAAGATTTGGTGGTGTTGCATTGAGGCATGCCTGGAGCAAACCGAAAAACTTTTCAAATGCACCCTTTAGGCGCTTCGACCATAGAACAGTATGGAAGGGCATAGGTTATTCAATCGGTAGCGTTGCGCTTGGTATTGGCAGATGCAACTTAATGTTAAGTCCTTTTAGGAAGGGTGCCGGAAGAATGGTCGGCGAGCTAAGATGTGACCGAGATCCGCAATCCTTTGCGTCAAGCTATGGAATGGGCTATGGCAGACTTCCGGAAATGCCAGAAGAAGACCTTCCTGTGGTGTTGCCAAAACTTGTCGACACTTTGTATAAATTCTTACCTAAAGACATCTAGCTCTACTGATCTTTGGGCCATTTACTTTGGTATACTAGAAGTAAATGGCAACATACAAATTGATGCAGGATATAGAGGCCGAGGATCATATTCTTGGCCCCTTAACTTTACGTCAATTTATTTATGGTTTAGTCGCAGTTTTCCTTTACTACATCTGTTTTTTGGTTATAAGTAAGCATGTTGTATTTTTATTGGTACTCTTCTTACCACCCGCTCTCGCGGCTAGTTTTTTTGCATTTCCGTTTAAAAGGGATCAACCTACCGAAGTTTGGGCATTAGCCAAAATACGCTTTATGTTTAAACCCCGAAAACGTATCTGGAATCAAAGCGGAGTAAATGAACTTGTCACAATTACCGCCCCTATAAAGGTAGAGCGCAGACTAACAAAAGAACTGTCCCCAGACGAAGTCCAGAGCCGACTGCAAGCGCTTGCCCTGACAATCGACACTAGGGGTTGGGCTGTAAAGAATATGCAAGCAGCACCTCAAGTCTATACTCCTAATTCAAATGATTCAGACAGACTAATTAGTGTTGGGTCAATTCCTAAGCCGGTTGCCGACTACGAAACCACCCCTAATGATGACTTATTTGATGACACTAGCCCAAAATACACACACCTGGGAGAAGAACTTAAACACAAGAGTCAAGAACACAGACAAGAGCTCATTTCCCTTATGAGCGACCTAAACGCCAGTCAGCAACAGTACGTCAACCAAGAGAATGTGAACACCTCTTCTGAAGAAGCTATAGCTAAGGAGCTAAAAAACCGCTCAGATGAGCTTAAAATGTCGCTATCGAACCTTCACACCGTTACAGCAAAGCCGCCCAAGCCAAAGTTAAAGCAGACGAGTGCCGAAGTGAGTCCAGAGACCAAAGATTCGCCCAAGAAGATTGACCCTGAAATTTTGAACCTTGCACTTAACAGTAAAGGGCTAAGTGTACAAACACTTGCACATGAAGCTTCAAAAGAAGTCGTTATCAAGCTACACTAGAAATAAGCGGAAGTTTTATGAACCCCCAACAATATAACCAGATACAAAACTATGGCCCTACAACCGGTGGACAACAACCGACGGTCGGTCGCCCAAACCTGTCTCATATGAAGCGGGGCGTGGGGCCTGTAAAAAAACCTGTTTCAAAAACAAACCCAAACAGCACCCAGAACTTACTTGAGATAGCTGAAATTAGAGACGGCATAATTATTATGAATGACGGCAGCTTCCGATCTGTAATTATGGTTAAGAGCATTAACTTTGATCTCATGAGCTCCCAGGAGCAAGAAGCTGTAGAGTTTGCTTACCAGGGCTTCTTAAATTCTCTCGATTTTCCAGTTCAGATATGTATTCGTACCCAGCGAATCGACATGCAGCCTTATATAGAAAAACTAGACAAGATCCGCAGTGAGCACGACAACATGCTCCTAGCCATGATGATGGACGACTACATTGGATATATTGATCAATTAAGCCAGCAAACTAATATTATGGACAAAAAATTCTACGTAGTAGTTCCTTACTTTAATATAATCGGGGACGAGTCTAGGGGAGCGGCAAAGGGAAAAACCTTTGTTACTGGTCTAGCAGAAATGTTTAGCAAGGCCGAAAAACACGTCGTAATTAACGAAGCTACTCTTGAAACAGCTAAAAACGAGCTCCGAAATAGAGTTCAAGCAGTTCTTGGAGGTTTAACACAGGCCGGCATACAGGGACTGCCCCTAGATACCCGTGAATTAATTGAGCTTTATTACGACACTTACAACCCAGACACTGCAACCAGACAACAGCTAGGCGACATCGAGGATCTAACCGTAGATGTTGTTACTAAGGGAGAGGGTGTGGCATCCCAAGAACACCTTAGAGGGGGACTACAGTAGTATGGCACACAAAAAAGCTTCTAACGATCCAATCGTTATAGCTCAACAACAACGTGAGCAAGAAGCGATGGAAGTACAAGCCGCCTTCCAAAAAGGAATCACTGCACTTCGTGATTTTATTGCCCCCAGTTCAGTGGAGTTTAGTTCTTCTTTTTTTCAAATAGGCACTAGATATGCTAGAACCTACTACGTGTATGGCTACCCAAGGCAGGTATACACTGGCTGGTTAAGTGGCATGGTAAACCTGGATGAAGTCATGGATATTAGCATGTATGTCTATCCCGTTGAAAGCCAGGTGGTATTAGAGAATCTGCGCAAAAAGGTAACCCAGCTTGAAGCCGGGCTACAGATTGATGCTGAAAAAGGCAGAGTTAGAGACCCGGGTAAAGAAGCGGCTGTAATGGATGCGGAGGAAATGCGCGACAAACTCCAGGTAGGAGAGGAAAGGTTTTTCCGTTTTGGGCTCTATTTCACGCTTTATGCCGACTCGAGAGATGAACTTGAGTTTGTGTCTCACAAGGTTGAATCTATGCTTGGACAGCAATTAGTCTACAGTAAGCCAGCAACATCTCAACAAGAACAGGGTCTTAACTCAACTGTCCCGCAATTTATTGATCAACTACAAATACGTCGAAACATGAGCACCGGAGCTTTAAGCACAAGTTTTCCTTTTACCTCAGCAGATCTAAGCCAAGAAAACGGAATTTTATATGGGCTAAATATGCATAACTCTGGCTTAGTGATATTTGACCGTTTTTCCCTAGAAAACGGCAATTCGGTTATTTTCGCTAAATCCGGAGCGGGTAAATCTTTTACCGTAAAGCTAGAGGCTGTACGCTCATTAATGCTTGGAACAGAGATAATTATCGTTGATCCTGAAAACGAATATGAAAAGCTTAGCGAGGCGGTGGGTGGTGCCTATGCCAGGCTTAGTTTGAGTAGCTCCGTGCGGATTAACCCCTTTGACCTACCTAGAGTTGTCGACAACGAGGAGGCCGACAATGCATTGCGATCAAACCTAATTACGCTTCACGGATTATTAAGGTTAATGATGGGTGGGGCACAAGCCCAAATGGTTGGTGGCTCTGCGGCTCTTATGCCGGCGCTCGCACCCTCAGAAGAGGCCGATCTAGATTCGGCACTAATCGACACCTATGCCAAAGTGGGCATTACGAATGATCCTCTTACCCATACTGGAACACCACCAACAATCAACGACCTCTATGACACATTGCTTCATATGGGAGGTACTGGTCCACAACTTGCTCAAAGGCTACGTAAATATACCTCGGGTACTTTTGCAGGAATTTTCAGCCAACAATCTAACATAGACATTAATAACCCGTTTGTGGTCTTTAATATTAGGGACTTAGAGGATGAACTAAGGCCAGTTGCAATGTATATTGTTCTAAACTACATCTGGAACAAGACAAAAACAGACAAGAAAAAAAGAATCCTAATTGTTGATGAGGCCTGGCAGTTAATGAAATACGAAGATTCTGCAGCTTTCCTTTTCAGTATAGCCAAACGCGCCCGTAAATATGGCCTAGGTATAACAACTGTTTCTCAAGACGTTGAAGACTTCATGGGTAGTAGAATGGGTAGGGCCGTAGTTGCAAATGCATCTATGCAGTTTTTAATGAAGCAGTCGCCTTCCGCCGTAGACGTATTGGCTGACGTTTTCAAACTCACAACAGAAGAAACTAAGCGACTGAGCCAGTTCCCAGTTGGTCAAGGGTTGTTCTTTGCTGGACAAAACCATGTTCATATCCAAGTTATAGCTAGCCCTACAGAAACAAGTCTAATTTCTACTACACCCGCTTCAGTACAAAGAAGTACAGATCAAGGATCCGTTGACTTACAAGCTACTCAAGGAAGTGCTTCTGGGGTCTTAGATTTAGCAAACCGCCTATCGCCAGGAGTATAAGATTTTTAAAATAATCTGTTATGGATGAAAAAGAGGGACGCTACAGCCACAATCCGGGCGATGACTGGAACAAAAAGAGAGATTCCTCTGACGAGTTAAAGAAAAAGGAAAGGTCTTTTTACCGGCCAGACAACAAAACAAATGCCTCGGATAATGGCAAGTCAATAGATCGCGGAGGACTTTATAAAGCAGAGTCTGGCGGAAAACTCAAGTCAGCAGGCCTAAACGCAATTGCTGGTGCCACCCCATGGGGAAAGGTACTTAAGTTCGCGGGTAAACACAAGAAGGGCGCCGCGGGTGTTGGTGGAGGAATTACGACCTTTATTATTGGCATAGTTGCTCTGTTTG
Source organism: bacterium (assembly GCA_021848145.1). Lineage (GTDB taxonomy): Bacteria > Patescibacteriota > Saccharimonadia > Saccharimonadales > UBA4665 > JAJZWH01. The sequence continues at coordinate 91,697 of JAJZMX010000002.1, read as the reverse complement.
GTTTTATAGCTTCGCATGAACTAGTTACTATTCAACAGGACATGCTTAAATACGAAGATAAGGGCGTTTCTTATATTGTAAAAAAGGCGGGCAACCAGATAATGAAAAGAATGATGTGCCATTCTTTAGCATCATCTTCAGGCTGTAAAAGTGTAAACACCGAGGAAGACGTCACAAACCCAAAAGATCCAATGACATCAGAAATTGACCAGTTTAGTTTTACGGACCCTAGAGTTGAGGCTGGACTTTCCAATGAAGGCATTCAAGTAGAAAAGGATGCTAGTGGTAATTTCACTGGTTTAAAAGATCTCCAAACCGGAAGAATGATAACACCGGAAGATTTCAGCAACCCTGAACTAGCCGCAAGAATACAAAGTGCCATACCAGAATGGGATGTTGGGCAAGAAGCTACTTTTAGGTCACTCATGATTGAACATTCAGGAGCAACCTTTGACCCTATTACAAGTCCAGACGAAAACAATAAAGACGTTCAGGATAATGTTACTGCCGACCTTTCGGGAACTGAAGATACAGGCGCGCAGCTAGCCGACGCCCAAGCAGAAGATAACAACCAGACTTCAGCAAACGCAACTCCTCAAGAGCAAGCACAAGCCCAATTGGATCAGAGCATAAGTGGGGAAAGTAACAGTATCCTAGAAGCAGCAAACAAAGGAATTAGCGAAGGCCAACCAGAATCCCAAGTCATAGCAGATGCTCAAACAGCAGCAGAAAGCGGAGGCATCGGTAAAGATGCGTTAATTACAACTGGATTGTCAGACATGTGTGATGTTGAAGGGGTTGCATCTGGTTTAAGTAAATCGAGAATCCCAACCATTATGAGTTTTCTTGTTAGACATGCTACCACATTAATTAGCATAGCCGACGAGATGAAGGTGGGCGGAAAACTAAGTGGGGGTGAGATATCCAAGGTCACGAGTATGTTTAATGGTAATTCTAGCGCGCCAAAAGGCAGTCAATCTCGCCTTCCTTTCAGCATGTCGGCAGCATGGAAGCGGATTTCGGGAGGGCACGTAACAAATAAAAACCCTGGAATATCCTCCACGGCACTGCCTGTAGCTACAGCAGCAACAACAATAATAAACAAGATCCATTCTATATTTAATCAGTCCCATCTAACTCAGGCTTGTGGCGTTATGAACAATAGCATACTGGGCGGCATAGTAGGAGTTGTTGGCACAGCTGGGCAGTTTATAGCTGATGGCGTAAGCGCAGGACTTTCACAGTTGGCCGAATCCGCAGTCCTAGTGGTAGCTAATACTGTAATCATAAAACAAGCCATTCCTTTACTAGTTAAATACCTTACTCCAGTAGGTTTAGATGGCCTAGAAAATGCAGTTCAGTGGATGAACAACAGCGATGCTGGAGCCAATCTAGCTTTTAACATGTACGCACAAAGGCTAGGAGGCTCACCATTAACACAAGGCCAAGCCACAGCTTTATACACTAAAGGATCACAAATGCAACAAGTTACAAATTCGAATCGGTCATTTTTGAACCGTACCTTTGCTTTTTCTAACCCGAATTCTCTGGTATCAAAACTAATGGTTGATTTACCGCTTTCTAGAATAGGCATGATAAACTCTTTCTTTGGTGTCATATTTAATGCGCCTTCTATGTTGTTTCATGATTTAGGAATTTTGCTTGCTGGTGCAAAAGCCTATGCATCGACCACGCCTACAAATCCAGGTCAAGCTTATGGCTTTACCCAGTATGGTTTTAATCCTGGTGACATTACAAAATATGATCCCATAAGTAACGAGCAGTATCTCTTTAATACAACCATTTCATACGGTGGAAGCACCGACACGTTAATTAACCTACTTGGTAATCCCAACAAATACCCGAATGCGAGCGATGACAACAACAGCCAAGATGTTCTCCACTGTTTCACTCAGGGGTATTACAACACAGCATCCAATACAACAGCTGATCCTATTTGTGGGACTATGGGTATTTTTGACAGCCAGGTAGCCCCACAACCAATCACTAAAGAAAATATTGCGTATTCCTTTTGTTTACGGCTTGCCCCTGGACGTTATTTTGGTGGGTGTTTAGCTTCATTGCCATCATACCCACAATTACAAGGTTTAGCTACAAGGTTTAGGCAGTATATACTCGATGACGAAGTAACGGGTTTTTACACAAGTTTAATGAATAGTAAATGAAAAAGTTTCTAGTTTTTATAATAACCGTTTCAATGTCCCTTGTATTAACTATAAGTAGCGCATTCGCCATAACTACATACGACTGGAACTCAATACTGAATGACAGTATTTACTATAACGGCAAACAAAACCTATGTGGTATTGTTGGTTTCGGTGTTACATTAAATACAACCGGTAAAGCTGCATGGAATAGCAACACTCAGCCACCATACTATCTAGAAGAGTTTGCGATTAATGTGCTAGAGGACTTAGCTAAAACCACAAACACGAGCCAAACAGCTGTAGTCACGCAAGAGCATGTCATTGCTTTAGTTGCTTGGTTCTGGAGCGAGGGAGGAGATATAGCAAACTCAGATCTATTTAACCCTCTTAACTCATCTCAAGGGGAACCTGGGTCTAGTGTACAGTTAACTGGTAACATGGCCTACGAAAGCTTCAATAGTGGTATTCAGGCTACAGTCCAAACAATGGTAAATTCATACCAAAACCGTATAGCCCAAGCGCTTATTAACCCCAACACTACCGCCGATCAGGTTATGCAGGCAATAACGTATTACCAAAATTACCAAGGAAATAAGGCATGGGCAGGAGCAGATACCGCAAACCAACAGCAATACTTTAACGGCTTAGAAGCAAACGTGGCTCAAGCACGAAGCAATTATGACCAAGAGGCTTCAACAGAAATGGGTACCAGTAAATATGAACAGTATGACAACATGCATGTGCCATATAGTGAGCTTAAGTACGGTTCAAGCGTATCACCCAACAACCCTAATGGCCCAATCGCTTCATCTCCTTGTTCCGCAACTACAACATCCGCAAGCGGCTACCAAAATCCTCTTCGCTCCATAACAAACTTAACTCCAGGACGCATAGATCAAGGCGTAGATTATACGGGCTTGGGAACCATATATGCACTTGGTAGTGGCACTATTGAGAACTTAACCAACGGTGGCTGGAATTTTGGTGGATATGACGCCTTCATATCAGAAAAACTAACTAGTGGTCCCGCCGCAGGGGACTACGTTTACGTCGCAGAGGGGTGTATTCCTGACCCATCCTTAACTATAGGTGAATCTGTAACCAGCTCAACTCCGCTTTGTACTATGGCAGCTCCAAGCACAACAGGGATAGAAACAGGATGGGCAACGCCACCGGGTAATGGCACGGCTTTAGCAAAACCACAATTTGATGGGAAAGACCCGACAGCACTTGGTGAAAACTATTCTCAATTGTTACAAAGTTTAGGAGCTCCTCCTGGTACAATGCAAGGAACAACAACCGGTTCTTTGCCAGCTGGTTGGCCAACATGGGGTAATACGGCGTTATGAACAATGAAATATATTATTCAGGCACGCCACAAGGGCAAGACAACTCTGTTAGACTGTTCAGGTTTGTTTTATTGGGTGTGATTGTTTTGTTAATGCTCATAGGTGTATATTATTTGTTTAGCTACGTATCTGAGGGAAGTATTTTTGTTAAAACAGCTGCCAACAATAGTGTTACGGCCTTGATTACAAACGAGTTATCTAGTACATCCTCTAAGCCCATTAAAATAAAAGCTAACGAACCACAGAAAGTTAAACCAGGTACTTATATAGTAACGGTATCTTATGGACTTTACGTCACAAAACAAGTAGTAAAAGTTAAAAGTTTTTCTACTACTACCACTAATATTTCATTAAATAACAAACAGATGCCTATTGAGCCGGTAGCATCAGTTGCGGCAAACCAATTGTCTGTGAGCTCCAACACCCTAAACTTCATTGACGCCAGCAACAACAACCTGGAAACAATAACCAATAATCAACTAAGCTCTGTTAACTCAAACTATTCCTTTCAAACAGTTGTTTGGTCAAACACTAATTATGGTATTGCCAAGACTTTTAATGGAAGCCTCTATACTGTTAGTAACGGCAACATACAGCCCTTAAGTCTGCCTGGCTATATTAGTGACAGCAACTTTAACTACACAGTGTCGCCTGATCAAACAGCATATTTCGTTAACAAATCTGGTGTTTATTCATACACAACTACCAATGGATTTAAACTGATCTACAAAGAAGGGCATTACCCGGCTTCAATAAGTGCCGGTACTCAATATGTTAGCGTAAGTTGGCCTTCAGGTTCTAACAACAACGCTATAGTTATGTCTAAGGATGGCTCTCTTATATACAAAGGAGCCACACCAGCAACTGGGTTTACTTGGTCAACAAACGGCAATTTAGTGGCGGTTTTTGGAGAATCTTATGGTGGCGTGTTTAATAAGTCCATGCAACAACTAGCTCTTATTCCTAACACTAATTTCGTTGATCCAACTTGGATTAACGAAAACACACTTGTATATGCGTCTGGAAACAAAGTGTGGTCTTATAACTATAAAAAACAAAGGTCGACCATTATAGCCACATCAGACTATAACCTCCAAAATATAACTTTGAGTTCACGGGGTTCATATATCTATTTAACTGGTCAACCAAGAACACTAGCTTCATCATCAATTTACCGAATCGGTTTAAAAAACCAGACCGTCTCTCAAACTGCAATGCAGCTAGGACAACACCTTCCTGTGGTGTTGGGTTTTTGTAGGTTGGGATACATTAATTTCACCTCAACTCAACTACTCATACAGTCTTTTATTAACCCCCTACCATCCACTTGCAGTAATACGCCAAATTATCTTTCACAATACGGTATTAACAATTTAAGCGTGGAAAATAGTAGCGTGTTGGCTAACAAATACTAGTTGCTGATTTTTATTGACTTAATGTTTTTTAGTCTAGGAACTGAATGCATGTCGGTTGTAGTTATGATCGACTGGTAACCTGTCATAAACAAAGATAGTTGCTTGCTTCTTTCTTTGTCTAACTCACTAAACACATCATCCATTAAAACAATTGGTTTTTTGCCTAATTCTTTATTGAGTATGTCTGTTTCTAGAGTTTTTAGAGATATTGTTATGGTTCGGTTTTCGCCCCTTGAAGCAACCACAGATGGTGAGTGATTGTTTATTAAAATTTCAAGGTCGTCACGGTGTGGTCCGTAAGTTGTAAATCCTTTAATTAAATCTAGTTGCAAGCTTGTTTCTAGTTTTTTTAGTAATGAGCTCTCGTAAGATTCAACATCCAGGCTCGTCTTGTAGCTCAGTGATATATTATCTTTACTGCTTGAGAGGGCTGTATAGACACCGCTAATGTTTTTATTTAAATCGGTTACTAATTCGACTCTTGAAGCGGCTATATAGCCTCCTAAATGGCTTAAACGAACGTTCCAGGGAAACAGCTCACTTGTGGTCGTCTTCCCTCTTTTTAAAAGAGCGTTTCGTTGTTTAAGGGTTTTTATGTAGTTATTTTTTGTCTGCTTATATCCTATTTTAGTTAGCTCGAGTATACCGTCTAAATAATTCCTCCTGAGTTCAGGTGACCCAGACAACATAAGCAAGTTATTGGGCTCAAAGAGCACTATAGGTATTTGTTGGTTAATCCTAAGTCTTTTATATGTTTTGTCATCTAAGATAAATTCTTTTTTTAATTGTGTATTGTCGTGTAGTTTTAGTGTCCTGTTACCAAAACTTCCTGTGGCATCAATTCTTGACCAGTTTTTAGAGTGCATAATAAGGTCAATGTCTGAGGCTCGGTAAGAGCCGCCTTTACATATAACTTCAACAGCCTCTAATAAGTTTGTTTTACCGCTGGCGTTAGGTCCAACAATAATATTAACCCCAGGAGAAAACTGGAACTTTTTATCTAGGTATGAACGGTACTGTTGTAGCCGGACTTCGGCAATCATTAATCTATTTTAGCTTTTTAAGGGCATTATTATATGTCTGTAGGTTTGTTCTTTGGGGTTTTTAAGGATAGTTGGCTCTAGCTTTCCATTAAAACCAAAAAATATATCTTCACCACTTATAGCACTAAGCGCATCAAGTAAGTATCGAGAATTTAGGGTTATGCTACCACTACCAACCACTTTACCTTTTGCTATAGCGGTGTTTTCTCCAAGTTGAGATGCAACAGAACGAATACTTAACGTACCCTCTTTCTCGTTCAATTCTATAGTTACACTACCCGCGCTTTCTCTAGCAAATAGACTTGACACTTTCGTTACGTTTAATAAGTCTGCGCGTTTAAGGTCAACGGAACTAGTAAACTCAGAGGGTATTAATTTTTGGTAATCAGGATAATTACCTTCAACTAATCGTGCGGTTAATTCAATGTCACCCATCTGAAAAAGAATTTGTTGGCCGTCGTGTGTAATCACGACATCTCCTTCGTAATCTCCAATAACTCGAAGGAGATCTTGAATAGCGTTAGCAGGAACTAATATAGATACTTCTTCATCATTTTTACCAAGATCCTTTTCAGCAAGCCTGTAACTGTCTGTTGCGGCAATATATAACTTTCCATCTTTAGTGTGCATATACACTCCTGTTAGCACTTGTCTTGTCTCATCACCACTAGCGGCAATAACAACTTGCTGTAGACCCTTTTTAAAAACACCGGCCTCAATTTTCCAAGTTCTACCTTCAGTTATTGAAGGCATAACAGGGAAGTCGTCTGCAACGATACCGTTTATTACTGAATGATACTGATCAGTTGTAACTTTCAGTTTTGTATTATCCAAATCTAACTCAATAACACCTGAAGGTAAGTTTCCCACAAAGTCCTGCATCAGACGAGCTGGTACTGTAATTGATCCTTCACTGTTAATTTTTGCACCGATGAAATGAACTATAGCTATATCAAGATTTGTAGCAGACAAACTTAGCCGGTTGTTTTTGGTTTGAATCAAGACATTTGAAAGTATAGGAAGTGTGTTACGGCTGTTAGCTACACGACCAACTGAATTTAGTGCTAGGTTTAGGTTTTCTTGCGTGACTTGAAGCTTCATGTGGTTAATCCTTTCACATCAAAATAAATAAGTTTTAAAAAATAGTTTTTATAGTTAAGGTTGTGAATTGTGTGTAAAAACCACCCGTTAACAAAGGTAAAAACATCATTATTTATTGGGGATAAACAGTAGTTAAAATGTGTGTAGTTATTAGTTAATTCCACACGGTTAAGTAAAAATAACAATTGTTTTGTGGTTAGTGTAAGAATCTTTACACAATTTTGCACAGTAAATAAACAACCTTTAAACCAGTTATCCCTAAGCATAAAGGCGCTCCTTTATTTCAGAAATAGCATTTCTTAAACTGGCATCAATTTGAGATTCTTTAGAAATCTTCTCCACGGAATGTATGGCCGTCGTGTGGTCTTTTCTACCTAACTCATGAGCAATTTTAGGGAAACTTAAATGGAGCTCACTTCGCAACATATACATAGCAATTTGCCTAGGCATCACAATGTCCTTATCTCTTTTAGGACCTAAAATGTCTTCAATCGGTATTTGGAAGTGTTTTGCGGTGCGTTCAATAATCTGTTTGGCAGATAGGTGTTTGGGTCTGCTACGGGTACTACCTAACACACTAACCGTTATATCCAGGTTAGGTGTTAAACCGCGCATCTCACAAAAAGCCAAGAGTTGGTTTAAGGCTCCTTCAAGCTCTCGAACATTGGTGTTAATGTTTGTGGCTAAATAATCGACAACGTCGTTTGGTAGTGTGGTGTCGTTATTTTGGGCTTTTGATTGCAAGATGGCGCAACGTGTTTCAAAGTCTGGGTTTTGCATGTCTATACTCATACCCCAAGCGAAACGGCTTTGCAGCCTTTCTTCTAGTGTCGGTATGTCTTTAGGTAGTCTGTCAGCGCTGATTATAATCTGTTTGTTTGCTTGATGAAGGGTATTAAAAGTATGAAAGAACTCTTCCTGAATTTTTTCTTTACCCGCTATAAACTGAATGTCATCAACAATTAATACATCCGCAGACCTGTAGTGGTTAGCGAACTCAGTTGTTTTTCGAAACCGCAGCGACTCTACGAATTCCTGAACAAACTGCTCGGTAGTTATATATAAGACTTTAGCTCCAGGGTTGTTAGCTAAAATAGCATTACCAACACCTTGAATTAAGTGGGTTTTGCCAATGCCCACACCTCCATATAAAAGAAGGGGATTGTACTTTTTGCCAGGGTTGGCCGCTATAGATTGGCATGCGGCAAACGCTAATTCATTAGCTGATCCAACAATGAAGTTGTCGAAGGTATATTTTTCGTTCAACCCTTGTCTATAAGAATGGGATATGCCGTTTACTGCTTGTGTTCTATGTTGAACGGGTTTGGGTTGGTTTAGTATTGGTTCTGGTTCTTCGTTGGATTTAGTGTCTATCGCCACGATTTTGTATTCAATACGTTCCGGAGATACACCGTTTCTTTTTAAGATATCACTAACCATAGGATTAAACTTATTCTCAAGCTGTTGTTTTATAAAGATATTGGGCACGCCAATAACTATTAGCTCATCAGATTGTTGAACTAACCTGGTGTTCTTAAACCAAGTGAGATAGTTAGCTTTGGAAATTGAGAGTTCAACTTCCCCCAAAACCGCCTGCCAAAGAGGACTGTTCATTTGCTTTTTTAGCTCTCTGTTCTTAAGTCTTAGTCTTAAGTTTAGTCCCTAAACCGACCGTTTTCCACACCCAAAAACTTTTAGTGGTTGGTTCAGTAACTTATTTTACTAAACTGAGGTAGGTTTATGCACATGCATTTTCGTTATCTGTTAATTCTGTGGATTAAGATTGGCGATAAGTGGAAAACTTGCTAAAATTAGTGGGCTAAATATTGTTAATTTCACTAAATGTAAGGACTATTATGCCTAAACGAACCTATCAACCAAAAAAACGTAAACACGCACGAGAGCATGGCTTTATGAAGCGTATGTCCTCTAAAAGCGGACGTAAAATATTAGCCAGTAGACGCCAAAGGGGAAGAGCTAAGCTCTCGGCTTAAAAAGCCAATGCTAGCTCGCAACAACCGTTTCCATGGCTACAGCTCGTTAAATTGGGCGTATCGTCACGGGGAAACAATACGTGACCACAAACTGTCCCTTAAGTACGCCAACAACCAAAGAAGGCACACTTACAGGGTGGCTGTGGTAATTTCGCGTAAAGTCAATAAATCTGCAGTTGTGCGTAATCGTATTCGTCGCAGGATATACGAAGTTTTAAGGTCAAACTCAGATGCTATAAAAGGTAACTACGACCTTATCTTCAGCGTTTATGGAGATGAATTGGCAGATATATCAAGTAAAGAGTTAGAGGTTATGGTAAAAGGACTACTAAAACGAGCAAATATAATTTAGTGGTCGCTGTTTCTACCTCAACACTCTGCTATAGTATTTAGGAAAGAACTTAAGTTAAAGCAAGATGTTTACGACAATTATTGTAAAGCCGTTGTTTAACCTGTTAGTTGCAATTTATGCGCTAATACCCGGACATAACTTCGGCCTAGCCATTATTATATTTACTCTCATAGCCCGATTGGCAATGTGGCCGCTGGTTAAAAAGCAGCTCCGCCAAGCCAAGGTTATGCGGGAACTACAACCAAAACTTAAAGAAATTAAAAAGAATTCTAAGGGTGACCGCCAAAAAGAATCAGCCATGCTAATGGAGCTCTATAAAGAGAAGGGGGTTAATCCAATTGGGTCTATAGGCGTATTAATACCCCAGTTTATTATTCTTTTTGGTCTTTATGATGCACTTGAAAAGGTGGCAACAAATTCAAAATCCATATTAACCCTTACATATGGTCCGATACTTCACCTTCCTTGGATGCAGGTTTTATCTAACAACATCCACCGTTTTGATGACACACTGTTTGGCTTTATAAACTTGACTAAAAGCGCCACGGGCCATGGGAGTATCTATTGGCCTGCTATGATCCTGGTTCTATTAAGCGCGATAGCCCAGTACTATCAGAGCAAACAGTTAATGCCGACTCAAAAGGACGCCAGAAAATTAAGAGACATCCTAAAAGATGCTGGCAAATCTGGTGAAAAGGCTGACCAATCTGAGGTTAACGCCTCGGTTGCACGTAGCACCCGATTCCTTCTTCCTGTCATGATACTCATCGTTACAATTAACTTACCGGCCGCTTTAAGCCTTTACTGGTTTACGAGTGGTCTTATTGCCTTTATCCAGCAAACAATGGTCCTCCGCAAAGACGAGGAGGAACTAGAGGCCATCGCCGATACCCCTAAAAAAGATTTAGCTAAGATTCCCGAAGGGGAAGTGGTAACAGAACCAATCGTAGCTGATATAGAGGCCCCCAAACCAAAAGTCAAAAAACAATCTTCTACCTCAAAGTCGAAGGCTAAGAAAAGGAGGAAGAAGAAATGAATGAACAAATGGAAGAAGCAATTCGCTATGCTAAGAAATATTTAGAAGATTTGCTTTCATTTTTCGGACTAAACACAGACGTTTATGCGACTAGTGACGACGAAGTAATTCAACTAAATGTTCCCAGCACCCACCTAAATGGCTTTCTGATCGGGCAGCGGGGTGAAAACATGCGATCCCTGCAGTATTTAACCTCAACAGCTCTAAAGAACAATGGACACGACTATAACCGCGTTAATGTAGATATTGCTGAATACAAGAAGCAGCGCGCCGACCGCCTAAGAGATAAGGCCGAAGGTTGGGTAAAAAAGGTTAAAGACACTAAACAACCACTTGAGCTTGAGCCAATGAACGCGGCAGACAGAAGAGTTATTCATCAACTAGCTGCCGAGAACGGCTTAACTAGCGAATCAGCGGGTTTTGGCAGAGAACGGCACATAGTTCTAGGTTACAGCGAAGAATAAGCCTACAGAACCGACTCGTAAGCTTTAAGTGTTTGTTCGGCCGTTTTTCTCCAAGAATACTTCTTTGCTTGTTTACGACCATTAATTATTAGCTTCTCGCGTAGTTTTTCATCATTTAAGACTTCGGCTATGGCACTTACCATAGACTGTTTGTCTAGTGGGTCAAAGTAGTGGGCGGCGTCGCCATAAACTTCAGGCAGGCAGGTTGCGTTGGAAGACACGACCGGGGCACCATGCGTCATGGCTTCTAATCCCGGGAGGCCAAAACCTTCACTTAAAGAGGGGAAGATGTACGCCTGACAGTTCTCGTAAAGCCACCTTAGCTCCCCTTCACTTATATAGTCGGTGAAAACCACGCCTTCTATATCGTTGCTATTAACGCGCCTCTCTATGTCGCTATAGTTTTTGTCAAACTTGCCAGCCAAAACTAGCTTTAAATCTGGGTGCATGCCTTTTAGATTGTCAAAAGCCTGAATAAGGCGCCACAAGTTCTTATGCGGTGTAGGGCGACCAATATACATTATAAAATTTTTACCTTCAAGGTTCTTGATTGGCTTGGCCGGTTCAATTATTTCATCTGCAGCACAATATGTTATGTCAATTTTTTTGGGTTTTATGCCTGTGTATTTAACGACATCATCTTTTACATAATTTGTGAAAGTAAGTACGCGCTTGGACTTATATGCTGCATACCAAATAACTATCTTGTATACCTGTTGCTTTACAAAGAATACGTAAGGGTTCTTTTCAGGATTAGTAAACCGTGCGGTGGTTAGGTCATTTATTGTTGTTATGGATTTTTTAAAATAAAGAAGAGGTTGTTGGGTAATACTAAAATGGACCAAGTCGGCCTTTAGTTTATATAGTTGAAAAGCGAACCCTAATTGCTCAGAAAAAGTAAATTCCTTGTATGGGCAAAGCAATTTACTGAAATGAGGATTGGTAAAATTAGCATTATTTAAGTCTTTTTCTTTAAGAAGGATGACGTATTCATTTTTATCGTCTATTACCTCTAAATTTTCTACAAGTTTAGAAACGTAGCGGCCAGTAGAGGTAGAGTACTGCCTTGCGTCTATTACAATTTTGGCCATAGCTAATGTAATATTATATGGTACAGAGATAATTAGGAGCAAATAAATGTCAATCGAAAATCCAGGATCATTACGAGATTGGGCAGCAAAACATAACCTAGAGCCAGGCCAAGCAGCACAAGAATATCCCTATGTGCTACAAAATTTTAGGGAAAGGCTGGCAGCAAGTATGGGTATAACCCTTGATCAGCTACATAACGGAGATTTCCCTCACGGAGACTCATTTACAAACCTAAAAGATAAACAAAAACCAGAAACTCAACCGGTAAGTGCTTAGTTCATGTCAAAAGTTGCATTAATAACAGGAATTACCGGACAAGACGGCTACCATCTTTCTGAACTATTAAACAATAAGGGATATAAAGTTTATGGTCTTATTAGGGGGCAACAGAATCCTAAGAAAATAATTGTCGAACAAGAACAGCCATATATTGACCTAATCGAAGGCGATTTAACCGACCCTGCGTCTCTGGTCCAAGCTATTGAGACGGCTCAACCGGACGAAGTATATAACCTTGCGGCTGTAAGTCATGTCGGGTATTCATTTAGAAACCCAATCCTAACCGCGGAAGTTACTGGCAAGGGTGTACTGAACCTGCTTGAAGCTATAAGGGTCACTGGCGGGGAAAAGAAGGTTCGCTTCTATCAGGCTTCAACTTCCGAGATGTTTGGCGGACTAGACTACAACAGGCCAGGCAAGGGCTATGACGAGAATGCCCTATTCCATCCAAGGAGTCCTTATGGAGCAGCTAAGCTCTACGGTCATTGGATAACCAAGAACTACCGTGAGAGTTACGGTATGCATGCTAGTTGTGGCATCCTCTTTAATCACGAGGGTGAAAGAAGGGGGATTGAATTTGTCACTAGGAAAATTAGTAATGCCGTAGCAAAAATACATCTTGGCCTACAGGATCACATTGAATTAGGCAATCTTGACCCAAAAAGAGATTGGGGTTATGCAGGAGATTATGTAGAAGGTATGTGGCTTATGCTGCAACAAGAAGAACCTGGTGATTATGTCCTTGCAACTGGGGAGACTCATTCAATAAAAGACTTTCTAGAACTTGCGTTTAAGGAAATAGGCGTTGACGATTGGAAGCCTTATGTAAGGCAAAACCCAAAGTTTATGCGCCCGGCAGAGGTAGATATTTTATTGGGTAATCCAGAAAAAGCAGAGCGGGTTCTAGGATGGAAGCGAAAAGTAGATTTTGAGAATTTAGTTAAACTCATGGTTAAGCATGACCTTGAGCTTGAAGCGCCTCGCATAATTACATAGAAGCAATAATGTCTGCTAAGGTCTGGTCTAGTTTAATTTCTGGTTTCCAGCCAGTTTCATTATTTAATTTTGAGTAGTCACCATATATAACGGGGTTGTCTACAGGCCTGTTCTTTGAAGGGTCAATAATAGGGTTAATCTCTATTTTTGCTGCTTTCTCTAATCCCTCTAGTATTTCTTTGCCACTAACTGCTGTTCCTGAACATATGTTATATACCTCTCCTGACCGTCCCTTTTTAAGCAGCAATATGTATGCCCCAACAATATCACGGACATCTGTGTAGTCACGTTTAGTGTTAAGGTTACCGACCCTTATGCTTCTCTCCCCATTTTTCCTGGCTTCTACTATCTGTTTTGCTAAATCTGGAACTATAAAACCCGAACCTTGTCCCGGGCCAATATGATTAAAGGGTCGGGCTATTACACATTCGAGCCCACGAGATGTATAGTATTGTCCTAAATCTTCTTGAACTAATTTACTAATCGAATATGGCGAAGTCGGCTTTATTGGCGATTCTTCTTTTAGTGGCAGGGCCATAGAGGGGTCATATACACTACCACTACTCACTACAATAAACTTAGGCTTACAACCTTGTTCAAGGGCTGTTTCCATAAGGTTAATCTGAATAGACGAATTAACGTTAATATATTTAAGAGGGTTACTGAACGAGTCCCCAACAGATGCCAAGCCAGCCAAATGGATTACGCCTTCAATACCAGAGAAGTCTATGTTTTTTTGAACAGACCCCCTGTCTGTTAAGTCTATTTGAATATATTTGCCTGATTCTTGGTCGGCAGACTTACCGGCTATACCTAAAACTTCAATACCAACACCTTCTAGTTCACTAACTAAGTGCTTTCCGACAAACCCATTAACGCCAGTAACTAGTATTTTCTTTATCACAAAGGAAATTATATCTAATTATGGTTTATTTTTATTTTTTAAGGATCAATTCATAAAGAATACGGGCATTTTCTTCCCAACTATACTTATTGAGGCTTTCTTTTGATTTTTCTATAAGCTCACTTCGCAATCCTGAGTCATTAAGGATCTTCTCGATCTTTCTACTAAGATCTCTGGGGTTGTCTTTAGCAAAATAAAGAGCTGAATCACTTGCAACCTCGTGGAAAACAGGGATGTCGCTCAAAATAACCGGTATATCAAACTGCATTGCTTCATATATAGGCATACCGAAACCCTCATAATGAGACGGTAAGACAAATACTGACGCGTTGCTATAAAGAAAATTCTTTTCTTTGTCGGTAACATAGCCAGTAAGGATAATATTAAGCCCTTCTTCTTTAAGTTTAGAAATATTTTCAAGAGTTTGTTCGTTTTTCCAACCATTACCGCCAGCTATTACGAGGGCATAATTGTCCCTAATATTTTTATCCAACCAAGCGTAGCCTTTCACTAGTGTATCGATATTTTTTCGAGGCTCTATTGTCCCCATGAAAAGGATATATTTATTGGGGCTTATGCCCATATAACGTAAGTTTTTTGATAACGGTAATCTTTTGTTCTTAATCTCTTGAGGCGGTATGGGCGCAACAATTATAGGAGCTTTTATGTTTGGGAAATAGTGTTTTATCCGACCTTTGGTAAATTCTGAGATTGTAACTATTGAGTCAGCTTCTAAAATTGATGGTGGACAAAACTTTTTTAAGAACTTAAGATTTTCTTCCTTTATAAACTCTGGGTAATCCAAAAAACTAAGATCATAAATAAACACAGAGTTAAGCCCCTTGTTTATTTGGGGCAATGCTACATAATTTGTGAACAACGTTACTCTAGATTTCTTGGGTATAAAGAATTCTAGAAAGGGCTGAAAACCAAGTCTACGACACAGCGAGAGTAGCTTTCCTGGAACAACCCAAATTTTCTGGAAGTTTATATTTTCAGCATAAGGTGGTTTTTTTCTGTTGAGGCCCAAGAAATCAAAATAGTAACCCGTAATTGAAACATTTTGTCCATAATGCTGGGCAATACTTTTCATCAAATGATCTACATAGTAGCCCACACCGGTTTTCTGGGAGTCAACCATAGGGCTAGCGTCAAAAAGAATATCCGTTTTGGGCATAGACTTGTTTAATTATAAGGTTTGCGTCTGTAATTAGTAGCTTATTTTTGGTAAGTTGTGCTACCGATAGATTATCAGTAATATATTTAATAGATGCAAAAACTTAGAGAGCGTTATCGCTATTCAATTATATTGTTGCGCGAGCTAGTTCGCACTGATTTTAAAATAAGATACCAGGATTCATTCCTGGGCTATGTTTGGTCTTTATTGAGGCCACTACTACTATTCCTTATCCTATATGCAGTATTCACCAAGTTCTTGAAGGTTGGTAATGCGGTACCTCACTATGCGGTTTATTTGCTGCTTGGTATAGTTTTCTGGAACTTTTTTGTGGAATTAACAGTTGGCAGTGTAAGTGCAATAGTAGGCAAAGGTGATCTAATAAGAAAAATCAACTTTCCAAAATATAATATCGTAGTTGCTAATTCGTTTGCCGCCCTGATTAATCTAGGCCTAAATTTTATTGTTGTGGCTATCTTTATGATTTTTAGCCACGTTGGTGTTAATATTTACGATTTACTTTTAATTCCGTTAATTATTGAGTTATATATTTTCTCTTTAGCAATAGCTTTCTTATTGAGCTCATTGTTTGTGAAGTTTCGTGATGTCGGTTACGTTTGGGATGTCTTTATTCAGGGTGCTTTTTACGGAACACCAATACTATACCCACTTTCTCGTATTCCCCAACATTACCAGCTCATAAGGCAGATAGTAATGAGCAACCCAATGGCACAGGTTATTCAAGACGCTCGCTATGTCATGGTCACTCATCAAACGACAACAATAAACCAAGTATTTAATGGGAATGATATAGCCTGGGCCATACCCATAGGCTTTACATTTGTATTAATTACTGTTGCTGGTTGGTATTTCAAGAGACGTTCTAATCATTTTGCTGAAGAGGTATAAATATAACATGGCTGAAGTTAAAGAAGTAGTAATCGACGTAAATAACGTTTCAAAGGATTTCCTGTTGCCCCAAGAGAAGGTTAATAGCTTAAAAGGGGTGTTTATTAGCTTATTTAAACCAAAATCAAAGATAGTAAACCAGCATGCACTAAAAGACATAAGTTTTCAGGTTAAAAAAGGAGAGTTTTTTGGAATAGTAGGCCGTAATGGCAGCGGCAAAAGCACAATGCTTAAGATATTGGCAAACATATATCAACCAACAACAGGCTCGGTTGACATCAAGGGTAAGTTGGTTCCTTTTATTGAGCTTGGGGTTGGGTTTAACTCCGAACTAACAGGTAGAGAGAATGTTTATCTTAATGGGGCAATGCTAGGTTTTTCAAGAGCCGAGGTCGAGAAGATGTACGACGATATAGTAGAATTTGCCGAACTTAGGCCGTTCATGGATCAGAAGCTGAAAAACTACTCATCAGGCATGCAGGTCAGACTTGCCTTTTCCATGGCCACAAGGGCCAATGCCGACATCTTGCTTATAGATGAAGTGCTTGCGGTGGGTGACGCAGATTTTCAAAGGAAGTGTTTCAATTACTTTAAGAAGCTAAAGAGGCAAGGAAAAACAGTTGTTTTTGTTAGCCATGACATGAATGCAGTGAGAGAATACTGCGACCGGGCAATAATGATTGAAAAGAGTGAAATTATAGCCTCTGGCAACGCAGGAAAAATAGCCACCAAATACACTCGAATGTTCATAGAAGACTCTAAGATGGGACAAACAGAAGATACAAGCTCAAGCAATAGATGGGGTACTGGGGATGTTAAATATTCTAAGCCCAAAATAACAGTTACGGATAAATTAATAGAAATTATAGTTAGCGCGAAAGCTAATGTTGATGTAAAGGACGCAAATTTTGGTTTTTCTATTACTGATGCGACTGGCCAAAAACTTCTAGGAACGAACTCAATTATCAAAAAAGTTAAAATACCCCGAATAGAAACTAATCAACGCATAAAAATATCCTGGAGTTTTCCAAATATACTTAGAGATGGTGATTATTTCGTAGACCTTGCAGCAGTCAACACAAGTAATACTGTTTGGGATTGGTGGGAAGAGGCTGCTAGTTTCAGGATATTAAAAGAAGAGAATACCACATACACAATTCATCCTGATATAAATATTAATCTTGAGGAAGTAAATTGAGCAGAAAGCTTATTCGTAAGTATAACAGCAATGTTATAGACGTATTGTTGGCGAACGATCCTACTCAAATGACGATTAAAGAGCGAGACAAAAACTTCATCGTTGATATCAGCGCTAATACTGGCCCTTCTATGTTTAGGCCCTATAAGGAAGACCTAAACATATTATTGCAGTATTACAGCAGAAAGTAGGTATCGTGGGACAGGATCACATAATTACTTATGCTCAAAACAGGGAAGATATAATTCTAAGGGGTTTTTTCAGTCCTGACGAAGTGGGCTTTTATGTCGATGTCGGAGCAGAACACCCAACAAAACTTTCAGTTACAAAAATCTTTTACGATCAAGGGTGGCACGGAATAAATATTGAACCGATTAAACAGGGCTACGAATTGTTCACAAAAGATCGTGCTCGCGATATAAATGTAAACCTTGGAATCTCTAATAGGTCTGGAGCGCTTCAGTTTCGACAATATGAAGGGTCTGGCTATTCAACTTTTTCTGAAGACATGAAAATTGAGCATACTAAAGATGCCGAGCATTTAGTTAAAAACTATAAAGATTATGTGGTCAATGTAACTACTTTAAAGAATTTATTTAAAGAATACGATGTTAATAGTATTCAGTTTATGAAGGTTGATGTTGAGGGATTAGAATATGAGGTACTTTCCGGTAATGACTGGAGTAAATACAGACCCGAGGTTATATGCGTTGAAGCCAACCACATAATGAAGGATTGGCGCAAATTGTTAATAGATCAGGGCTATAAGAAAGTTTTTTTTGATGGCCTGAACGAATATTACGTTGACACATCTGTAGATAACCCAAGAAGTTTTGATTATGTAGAGTCTGTGATATATAAAGAGCCTATAGTCCACTTTGAATTACTTGACGATTTTAAAAAGAGAGACGAAGCAGTGTCTTGGCTAAAATCTATTAACACAAATCTGGAAGCAGAATTAGGACACGCAAGAGTGGCTCTTAATAATGCCCAGGCTCAGATAACTACTCTACAAGGTCAACTAAACGAAATAACACCATTTAAACGGCATTTTAAACGAACTTTAAAAAATAGACTTATTTTAATAGACAAAAAAATTTCTGCTTTGTTGGGAGGGTCGGGTCAGAAGGTAAGTAAGGTCAATATATCTGATAATTATGATATACATAATATAAAAGATATGCAGCAAGCGGCTCAAAAGTACGATCTAGCTAATTTTACTAGTTATGCTAAAAAAAATCATCTACCAATTACCTTACTGATATACAACAAGGCAAAATATGTAATAATTAAATGTTATAGAAAAATAATAGGTAACAATAAAAGGACAAATAATTGAGGAGGAAGTTACTTGTTGACGGTCAGGTTTTTCAGACGCCAGCATGGCATAGGGGAATGGGCAAGTACTCTCTTGACTTCCTTTCGTCACTAGAACCTCTTGCCCTAAAAGAGGGATGGTCCGAAATAGAGTTAATTCTATCAAGACAATCTCCTAAAAACCCAAATTTAATAGCTGAGATTAATAAAAAACTAAAAAATACCTCAATAACTTACCTTGACTTGATGCCAAACCAAATAGGTAATCTAGAAGTTCCTTCACATAACCGTGAAGTAATTAATACTCACTTAAGCAATTTAGATTCGTTTGATTCTATAGACTTTATAATTCTTTCTCTTATGCAAGGTGAGATATATCCAGTATTCCCCTCAACAATAAATACTCAAAAAATTCTTTTATTTTATGACCTAGTTCCTCTTATGTTTCATAAAATGTACCTCGATAATCCAATTACAAGAACTGAGTATTTATCGAAGATAAAAGAACTTCTATTGGCAGACAAATACTTTGCAATATCCAAAACTGTTGCAAACGATTTAGCGATCTATCTTGGTGTAGACAGAAGCAAAATAATCTCCATTGATGGTGGTCCGGCAAAACATTATACGTCTACTGTTAAAAAAGTTGATATACCCAAACCTTTTATACTTATGCCAACAGGAAACGACCTTCGAAAAAATAACGAAAGGGCAATACTGGGATTTGATGCCTTTAATCAAAAAAACAATAAGCGATATAAACTGGTTGTGACATCTTATTTTAAGAACTACCAACTCGAAGACTTAAAAAAATTATCTTCTGACGTTATTTTCACTGGTAATGTTTCTGGTGCTGAATTAGGGTATCTCTATAAAGAATGTGACATGCTGCTCTTTCCTTCGGAATACGAAGGGTTGGGCATGCCTATATTAGAAGCTCTTGAGTACAGTAAACCAGTGGTTTGTTCTAATATTTCTGTGTTTAGAGAAATGTCAGAAACGGCCTTTTTATATTTTGATACTTATTCAATTTCTGAAATAGCGCTCGCACTTGAGTCTGCAACTAAACATAGTATAGACAGCAAATCATATAAGATGATCTTAAAAAAATATTCCTGGGAAAGTACCGCACAAAAAGCAGTTAAGGCGATTAAGACTAGCTATATACAATCAAGGAATAATCCCAAGAAGCCAAAAGTTGCTGTTTTTTCTCCTAATCCCTCTCTGGAAGAGGGTGCTGGGAGATTAGCCCTAGGACTGCATGCTGAACTTTCTAGGTTATGCAACTGCGATTATTTTTTAAGTGTTCCTGACTCAAAATATGAAAAACGAATAGACTATCTTCCGTATGTTTCACCAGTTAAGTTCATAGAACCCGGGACGCAGTTTAAAATATCTAATTACGACAAGATTATTTATCATATAGACAATAGTTCAAATGCTGCTGGTCTTCTATTAATAGCCCTGGCTAATCCCGGAATTGTTATACTGTATGGTACTAGCCTAGATAAGCCCTGGAAAGAGTTGCTTAATAAAAACCTCATAAATAATGATCGCTATAAACTTGAAGAGCGGTTAACTAAAGCAGTTGGTTTATCCCATATTGGGGTGGCCTCTTTGCTATCAAAACAGAACGAGGTAGTGGTGTTCGACGATGATGCTTATAGTGAAATTAATAAGGTATCTACAACAATAAACCCCGATCTAAGGATTACGTTGAGACAGTTTCCTGTTAAAGCGCTAGTGTATGATAATGTTCTTCCACATAAAACTATTCGACTTAGAGGAACGGATGATAGAATTTTCTCAAATAATATAACGGACTATGAATACATTCTAGAACTTTCAAAAACCGAAATTCTAATCAATAACAAAAATGCATCAGTCACTAAATTACTCGATGGTATGATTTTTGGAGTTGTGCCATGTTGTAGTCAGGTAGTTGCTAAAAAACTTTCTCTTAATGAAGGGTTTATATTGTATCCTTCAAACAAAAGATCCGTGAAGACAGCAGAAGAGCTAGAATTAAATATTGATGCTGATACTTTATTGTCTAGGCGCAACAAGGTACAGGATTTTATAGATAATCATTATAGCTATATGAACTTTGCGTACGATCTATCTAAAATAATAGAAGCTAAACCAGAAACAAGAGATTAATATGAATACGTTATTTATTGACATAACCGAGTTGGTGGGTTGGGGAGGTAAGCTTACGGGTGTGCCTCGGGTCATGCATGAACTGGCAATTAGATTTGAAAAAGACGATGAATATGAGGTTTGTTTTTGTTCGTGGGACAAGGAAAGAAAGGTTATGCGAAAAATCAACACCGTGCCAGAGCAATTCTTGTATGAAGATAGTAAAAATAAACAAAAAAGTAGAGATGATTATGTCCTAAATTCCATCAAAAAAATAATAAGAAGCTCTAGATTTCTTAGCCTGTTCACCGAGGTGTCGATCGGATCAATTAGACGCTTAAAACGCAAGTTAGTGTTAATAACTACTCGTGTTGAGGAGATTAATCCCATTAAAGGGGACTTACTTTTTATTTTGTCGGAGTGGCATGGGAATAATCCTACTTTTATCGAATACTTAAGACGTATAAAGAGTTCGGGGGTAAGATTAATACATTTTTCTCATGATTTATTACCTATTGTAGCTCCTCAGTATACAGGTCATGCTACAGGATACTTCAAGAATTACGCTAGGCGAATCTATCCGCATTGCTCCCTAATATTAGTAAATTCAAAACATACAAAGAAGGATATTGAAAATTGGCTAAATAAAGAAAAGTTAAAGACTCCCAAGATTGAAGTAGTAAGATTAGGTGATGATTTCAAGATAACTAAACCCCATAAACCAACTAATGTAGAATTCTTGAAAACTGGACTGAAAGGGGGAGATTTCCTGCTTTGTGTAGGAACTATCGAGAGCCGCAAAAATCATATGTTGTTATATTATACCTATAAATTAGCATCCCATAGAGGGGTTAATTTACCAAAGCTACTTCTTGTTGGCAGAAAGGGCTGGGGTAGTGAATGTTTTATTGATACCATCTCAAACGACCCTGATGTAAATAATCAAATTATATTCATGCACGATATAAATGATAATGTACTTAGTTGGCTATATGATAATTGCTTATTCACAATATACCCAAGTTTTTATGAAGGATGGGGCCTACCAATTGCTGAAAGTATCGCGCACGATAGGACTTGTTTGTGTAGCAGTACTAGCAGTATGCCAGAAGTCGCTGGCGACCTGATAACTTACTTCAGTCCTTTTTCGGTTGACGATTGTTTAAGTGGAATTATGACTCTATTAAAATTTGGAAATTTGGCCAAAGCCGAAAAAAAACTTAAGGACTACAAAACAACATCATGGGATGAAACTTACGAACAAGTAAAAGCTATAATTAAAACTAGCATATGAAAACAATCAAGGTTTTGCATCTAACTACACATAACGAGGAATGCGGAATTGCCAGATATCAAGAACAGTTCGTGGAGGGCATGAAAGCTGCTAGTGATATTGAGAATGTTTTTTTTGATGTTTCTCCTAACATTACTAGGTTTATGACTAAAAAAGAATATTCAGCAGTTCTTAAGCGTTTCTATAGTCAACTTAGACAGTTTGATATACTCCATATTCAACATGAACTATCATTTTATAAACACAAGGAACTGAAAAGTGTAATTAGCCTAGCACATAAGTTAAACAAAAAGGTTATAGTAACAATCCACACGTCGTTGGATGTTGAGTATAAAAAAGCTAAGCTGGAAGGTATATCGGCTTCTTCGTTAAAAGATTATCTTAGATCACTAAAGTCACAAAAGAAATTTGAAGATATTCATCTTAATCCTCTAAAGCAAGCAGATATGGTGATTGTTCACAATATCAACACTAAGAAAAGTCTAATAAGTCATGGTTTCAGGGCAGGTAAAATTAGGCAAATCAGACACCCAGTACCCAGAGTCTCTTTCAAATTAAAAACAAATTATATAAAGAGATCTTTAGACTATAAAGCAGGAGATATAATTTTCTGTACAGTGGGATTTGTTTCAAAAACCAAGGGTGTAGATCAGGCACTTAAGGCTTTAACTATTCTTCCTGATAACTATAAGCTTGCAATAATAGGAGGGCTTCATCCTAGGGGCAATGATAAGGGTTTTCTTGAAGAACTTAAAGCTTATATAAAAAAACACGAACTTGACCAACGTGTGGTTATTACTGGATACGTTGAAGACGACGACAGGCTAAACGCTTTTGTGCGAGAGTGCGATATTTGTGTGTATCCCTATGATTCTAAGTATTATTCTTATGTGTCTTCAGGTGCACTACACATGGCCATAGCCAACCATAAAGCTACAATTGCCTATCCAACAGATACATTCGAAGAACTAAACAAGGAAGAGCCAATTATTGTACTATGCGATCACCCGGACTACATTGAGCTAGCTAATAAAATTAAAAAAATTAATATTAAAAAACAAGCTAAAGCAACCGAAAAATATGCAATAAGACATACTTATGACAAGGAGGCAATAGAATTTGCCGATTTTTACAGGCAATTAATGAGTAAATAAGAGCTAGTTATTATTACAAAAGAAATATATTAATTACGGAGAAACAATAACCCTTAAATAGGCACCAACATCATTTAATATGCCGCTTGAAGTTCCTTCTAGAATTGGACGGAAATGCTCATAGTATGTTCCTGATGAAATATTGGATGGTGCAGAGAAAGTGATGTTAAATTTTGCAATTTCACCAGGGTAAACGATGTTTTGATTAGCAGCTAGTGTAGTTCCGTTGGATTCATATACTGCAGAGAAGTTAATGTCTGGCCTATTATTGCTAGGCCAAGAGGCTGAAAACTGACTAGTTCTATTAATAGGGTCATCTGTTGCTAGATGTATTGGATATGTCCCAGGAGGGGCACTATTTAAGGAAGCATTATCAAACCACAGTTGATTACCTGAGTTTTTAAACATGAAATAACCTGCAGCTTGGCCATTGGGAGCTATTTGTGATGGAGACGATTGGCTAAAGAATGTATCCTCATAAACGGGGGTAGGCACTGTTATACCTATAAATGTCCATGTGTAATTAAAAAGCCCAGATGTCCCCTCAACTATCGGTTGGAAGAATTCATGAAAAAGTCCAGGCCATACAACTAAAGAAGGGCTAACATTAAAGCTAAATTCAACTATCTCTCCTGGTTGCACAACATGTTGATCTGGGGCTAGTGTAGTTCCGTTGGATTCATATACTGCAGAGAAGTTAATGTCTGGCCTATTATTGCTAGGCCACCCACTGTCAAAATTACTAGGTCGATTTAAAGGGTTTTGGGTGGCCAAGTGTACAGGACCCAGATTACGCCATGTCGCTGAGCTTAGGGAAGAGTTATCGTACCATGGCTGGTTGCCAGTATTCGTGTATTCCAAATAAACACCAGCTGAATCACCGGGCACAACTGTTGGCCAGGTTGACTCTTTATAGTACGATGCGGTATAGCTATAAGCAGTTATGCTTATCGTGAAAGTACAGTTGTTGGTAAGTTGAACTGGGCTGCCATTATCATTAAAGCTACAACTAAATAATAGGTTTTTATTAGAACTTTCAATTGGTGCCAAGATCGGAATATTTACGGTGGTCGACGAGCCTGCGGATAGGCTTGATGTTAGTGTTGATATTTCACTACTAGAGAGCCAAGTAGGTGCCTGAAAAGCTGAATTCGAGGCGTCAATTTGTGTATTTGCATCTGTTGATGAGTTTCCAACGTTTTCTATAGTTAGGCTAATTTGACTAGGTTCACCAGATATCAAGGCCATACTGTTTGAACTATTTGTTATTGAGTAAGCAGCGGCAGTTGGAACTGTAATCGACCAACTAATACCTGTATAGGGGAAATAACCGGAACTTGTCCCCTCGAGTATAGGTTGTACGTACAAACTATACGAGCCAGCAGCATATTGATCAGGTACTGTTAATTTAAAAGCCCATTTAATTATTTGTCCTGGCTGTGCAATGTGCTGATTTGAAGCTAGTGTAGTCCCATTAGATTCATATACGGCTGAGAAATTTAGTGCCAGCCTATCATTAGATGGCCAAGTTGCGGAAAACGGGCTTGTGCTGTTAATAGGGTTTGCTGTAGCTAAATGCACCGGGTATGTTCCTGAGGGTGCACCACTCAATGAAGTGCTGTCGTATAAAGGAGTATTGCCAGTGTTCTGCATCTCTAAGTATGCGTTTGAAGAAATACCGGCAGTAATTGTAGGGCTAGAACTCTGGGAAGTTAAACTAAGGGCAGGTACTGGATTAACGTCTATGAGTAAATACGATCCTTCGTCATTGAAAGTTCCACTGGAACCTTCTAGTACTGGCACGAAATGAGCATAATATGACCCTGCAGCCATATTAGAAGGAACAGAAACTGTAAAGCTAAATTCTCCCACTTGGCCTGGTTCCACTACGTTTTGGTTGCTAGTTAAAGTAGTACCATTTGATTCGTAAACAGCTGAAAAATTAAGTGCTGGCCTATCATTAGATGGCCAAGTTGCTGAAAACGGACTAGCACTATTGACGGGGCTATCTGTTGCTAGATGGACGGGGTCTGTTCCTGAGGGGGCGCCACTCAAGGAATTGTTATCGTACCATGGCTGAGATCCTAAGTTTTGGTATTCAATAAATACGGTCGCTTGTTGACCGGGGTTAAGCTGTTGAGTTCCCGATTGAGAAAATGGGGCATCATAATAGCTTGTTGAATATAAGCCACCAAACCAAGAAGTAAAGATATTATCGAAGTTTTCATTGCCAGCAAAATGGGGGGTATACCAATATAGAGCGGCAGTAGCTCCGTTGTCTAAATATACTGATGTACTATCTATGGTCGTGTATCCGTCATAATATGTACTGCTGGAATTAGGACAAACTTGCCAGGTGCCTTGAGTCATTGGCCCGCTGTAACAAGATTGGGGGTCATCAGAATTATTCCAACTGTCGCCTTGTTGTGGATAGTTGGTTGCCTGGACATTCCAGCCTATATTTCCTTGGGATCGTTGCTCGGCAAACCTTAATAACCAAGCCGCTCTAATTACTTGCTGCGTGAATCCTACATCTAGAGAAGAATCGACGCATGTATTGCTTACAGAAGTAATCTCTGTTCCTTTGACCGTTCCAATGTCTACGTTGCTGTAACTATATGTTGTGCCCCCATCAGGACAGCCATACCCTACCGAAGCGGCGTATGCGTTGGCCGTACAGCCATATCCGCCTCCACCGGTAATTAGGCTTTGCTCTTTTTGTAAGGTGGTTATTAGGACCTGAGGGTTTAATCCATAGGCCAATGATGCATCATAGATCACTTGTCCTGCTGATACATTTGCCCCATAAAGGAATCCCTGTGTGGGATTATAACCAGTTGGGTCAGGAGCACTAAATCCACTATTTGTACTTATACAGCTACCTGAAAATTGATTAAGAAAGCTATTGATTTGGGATATGGTCATAGTGCTCGTATTACCAAAGACACTGTCGCTAATAATGTTACTGCTATTAAAAGTTTGAGCATGAACCTCAGAACCCACGAACAAACTGGATAGACTACTTACAGTAAATAATATTAATAGTAGAAGTTTGTATTTATGTTTCATTGTGGAACAACTAACTCCATTGGGTCAGTGGCTGTTTTAGTTTGACCATCTAGAGTTGCTGTCGCTGTTATCTTCCAGTTTCCGGGTGTCAGTCCAATGCTTGAAAGAGACCAATTGCTCCAAAATGTAGCACCGTTTGAGCTTGCAACCTGAGCTGGTAATGATTCTGTGGCGGTTCCATTTGTAAATGAGATGTCACAAGTGGCGCCCTGCGTGGTATTACAAACAGAAGTCTCCGTTAACGGTGTCCCATTTTGTCCTGGGTGGTGGTTGCTAACAAAATTACCCCAAGGAGTTATTAAGTAAGTGTTTGCAGTGTTTTGCCCAGGTGTCTTATTGACTGGATTGCTTGAGTTAGTAGAACTATTCGTTGTTGAGGATGATGACGAGCTATTTGAGCTAGGTGAGGCTTGAGACTGTCCCTTTTGATTATAGGTACTTCCTCCACCCTTAGTGGATGTAGTCGGGAAATTTGACTTAGGGCCGCTATGGAATAAATGGGTTGTATTAGTCAGTTCTAATCCGGTTATAGACAAGGCGCCAAGAATTATTAAAGTAATAATGATTTTAAGGGGTGAAGAAAAAAACTTTCCAATTGTACTTTTCATAATTCTTTTATCTAGATATCGTTTTTGTTTTAATTCTAAAATTATATCAGAAACTGTAATTCAAGTAAGTTGTAGTTTTCTATATATTTATTAGGTCAGAACTATTGACCTTGGACATAACATTATAGTTGTATATCCAGTATTCAATTGAATTTTTAACGGGCGTATTATTAGCATTTACTCCATTTAGATAAACTATTTTGGCTGGCTTACCATAAATAGCCTTAATCTGATTACTAGAACAACCCAACCAGTAACCTATATCAGGCCCGCTTCTATCTATAACTAGAGCGGATCTTGTAACGGTTGTTAAAGGCTTGTACCAAGATAGAGAAGTGTTAAATGTTGGTGAAGCAACATTGCACTGAGCCACGCTAGCCGTTTTAACTGTGTCATTTGACCAAAAGCGAGTAGTAGCTCCATACCAATAACCGGTAAGAAGGAAATTAACATGGTTATGCGCGGAAGTATTGATTATTTCATTTATAACGTTCCTAGCGTTAGCTGTTTTATTATTTAAACTACTTTCATTTTTTGATATGTAGGGCAAAGATATACCCATAATTATGATTGATAATATAGAAAAACCAACAATTAAGAGATCTAACCGCTTGAACAGCTGTTTAAATAGATAAACAATACCTATGATAGCTAAAAGTGGCATAAGACTCATATATCTAAATTGACTACTACTTACAAGAGTGCCGGAGGGTGTTAAGTGCACTACTTGGCCGGACAGTATGTACACGCCAAAAATTAAGAAAAAACTAATAGCTAGTGCTACTAAAATTAGATCCTTTACTTCGAAGTTCTCTTTTTTTCTGTCAAAAAGAGATTGTTTTAGTAAAATACAAAAGCCCATTACTGCACTTGCTAATAGCGCGAAGTTAACAAATAAGATAATTGTGCCAGAGCTAATCTTAGGGAGCCCAAAAATATTTGCACCGGTTAGTTTTAAAAGTTGGCGCGTAGCAGTAGTGAATGAAAAGCTTAGTTCATTTAAGGGTACTGTATGTGGACTAAAAACGGCGGCATAATAGTAGTCTGCGATGCCTACATGTTGAATTAAGTCGTTTAGTATAAAAGAAAACAAAAAGACGCCCCCAACCAAAGACAAGGATAAAAAGAGTCGTCTATTTATTTTATGACCCTTTAATATGTATAAGATAATAGATAGTATTATTGGGATAATAAAGCAAAATAACACTAGCTCGTCGCCAGCTAGTGCCAGGCACAAGAGGATAGAAGAAAGAACCGCTACTATTTTTTGCCAAGTTTTTAGCCTGTCTTTAATTATCCAAGCTATGCTCAGTAGAAAGGCAAGACCAATGGGGTATTCGATATTTCGTATGGTGTTCCCCGTCATAGAACTAACCAATGTTGGCGATGCTATTAAGAATAGCGTTAAAGAAGCACAAACAACTGGAAAGTACTTCTTTCCCACAATAAAAGTTGTAAAGAAAGTCCAAAGAGCTATAGTTACAATAGTTAAGCTTATAGTTACAGCAGAAAAAGTTGCATAATTGTAAGGAAGAAGTCCCTGTATTAGGTATAACGGAAACAATAGCACATTGCTATGGTGCCCCGGGAGGATAATATTGTTAAGAGTAAAATGTTTAAACAAGTAAGGGTATATTATTGCATCAGAGTCGTTGGTCAGTTGATAGTTGGTATTAACTGAAACGTATATTGCAGCAGACAGAAGAATTAGGCCCATCAGAACGCTAAGAATAAAGAATAGTAGTTTCTTATTTTTGATTATTTTAAGTTCATAATCTTTCAACAGTCCATATTTATCCTTTGCAAATTCTGTGACATCTAGTCTCTTCTTAGCTGTTGTAGGTATTTGCATAGTTGTAATAAATAATAGATTTTTGCCTTTTTCTCAATAACAGGCTGCCATTTTAGCGATGAATGTTCGAGTCCAAAACTTAATTAATTAAAATTGTACCTTAAAATCAATAATTGTTATAAATATAACCATAAAACACGTTCGTGCTAATATTAAATCAATTTTTCCATCTACTATTAGGGGCGTTGGAGGTATGCATTGAAGAAAACAATTACATATATCTTTCCTGTATATAACGAAGAGGGCAATATTAGGCTTCTTTATGAAACACTATGTAGTAGCGTTGAAAAAATAAGAAATAAGTACGATCTTGAATTTATATTTATAAATGACGGCAGTACAGACAGATCATTAAGCATCCTCCGGGAATTGAGCAATAAAGACAAAAGAGTGAAGGTTATAAATTTCGCTAGAAATTTTGGCCATCAAGTAGCGGTCACTGCTGGCATGGACTACTCTAAGGGAAATGCCGTTATAGTAATGGACAGTGATTTACAAGATCCTCCCTCCGTTAGCCTTGAGCTAATTTCTATGTGGGAAAAAGGTTATGATATCGTTTATGCCCAGAGAAGAACAAGGCAGGACACGGTTTTCAAAAAGTTTACAGCCAACATTTATTACCGAATTCTGAGTAAACTTTCTGATATAGACATACCTCGAAATATAGGTGATTTTAGGCTTATGGACAGAAGAGTGGTTGACGCTTTAAACCAGTTTAGGGAGCACGATAGATACCTAAGAGGACTTGTTAGTTATGTTGGATTCAGCAATACTTCGGTCTTGTTCGATAGGGATAGTAGACATTCGGGGAGGTCTAACTATCCTCTCAAAAAAATGTTTAAATTGGCGAGTGACGGAATTGTCGGATTTTCTAACGCTCCACTTAGATTAATCCTAAGAGTTGGTTACTTCATATCGCTGCTTAGCCTAGTCGGTATTATTTATGCTCTTGTAGAGAAGATATTTTTCCCTAAACATGTTGTATCTGGGTGGACATTTACTGTGATAGCAGTACTACTCATAGGGGGTATCCAGTTGGTCCTGCTTGGAGTAATCGGTAACTATATTGGACGCATCTACGCCGAATCACAAAACAGGCCACTATATATTATTGAGTCAATTACAAACTCTGATTCCTAGGAAATGCAATCAACGAGAGGAATTGCCACGGCTTCAAAGAACACAATTCAAGGCACTAAAGAAAAAAAGAAAGATTTAAGGGTCGTCCTATTTGGGATAATTGGTGTTTTTAACACCCTCTTTGATTTAGTTCTTTATGTCATATTTAATAACTTAACTGGCTCGATAATAATTGCCAACATTATAGCTACCACTGCAGCCATAATAGGGAGCTATATTCTTAATTCTCGTTATACGTTTAAATTTAAAAAGTGGACACCTAAAAGTTTTGTACTTTTTGTAGTTGTTACCATATTTGGCTTATGGGTAATGCAAACAGGGATCATTTACGCACTTACTCCTATCATTAACCATTTGCTCAAAAACACATGGCCACCGGCAAATTCCTTTGGGCATATTGTCAAGACGGTGCTTCCAAAACTTATTGCCACGGGGGTCACTTTTATCTGGAACTTTATGTGGTACAACAAAGTAATATTTAAAAATGATACAAACAGCGAGGAAGAAGCAATTAGAGCCGCCGAATTATAATAATAATCTAGCCTTCATTTGTTATTATTTAGGTAATGATTGTTGTTATTATCGCTGGAGGCGCAGGGACTCGGCTCTGGCCTCTTTCAACTCCTGAGCACCCAAAACATTTGCTTAAAGTTAATGATGACGACAAGTCCATTCTTCAGAAAACCTTCGATAGAGCCTCTAGCCTAACGGATAAAATATATATTGTTTCCGAACAAAGCCATATTGATGAGGTCAAGAAGCAATTGTCTGAGCTTAGTGAGGATAAGTTCTTAATAGAGCCAGCACGAAGAGGTACGGCAAATTGCATAATCGCGGCTATGGCAAAGCTGTCAAAGGATAACGATCCAAATGAGCCAGTAGCGTTTATTCATGCAGACCATTTCATTCGTGATGTTAAAGGCTTTGTTCACAGTTTCAATGTTGCAACAATCTCGTCAAGCAAAGAACAAAAAATAGTACTAGTGGGAGTTGAGCCTAGATATCCAGCCACTGGTTTTGGATATATCGAGAAGGATGGCATATATGACGAGGAACACTTTGTATACAAGGTAGGTTCTTTTAAAGAAAAGCCAGATTTTAAGACTGCTCAAACTTATTTAAAAAGCGGCAACTACCTATGGAACTGCGGTTATTTTGTAGGCTCCATGTCAACCTTTAAGAATAAGATGGAGCAATTTTCTCCAGAGCTACTTTCTAGCTTTACTAAACTAAGCGAAGTAGATGAGGATGGTTTTGTGCCGGCTTATTTGGAGCTGGATAATGAGGCTATCGACTACGCACTTATTGAAAAAGTGGACGATCTATTAGTAGTGCCTGCTAGTTTTGATTGGGTCGATCTGGGTTCATATAATGATCTTTCGGGAACTGTTACGGCTGACGAGTCTGGGAACTACTTAAAAGGTGACATTGAAATCGAAGAAGTAAGTAATTCATATATAGAAAACCGCGGCAAGAAGCCGGTCGCTGTTATTGGCATGGATAACTGTGTTGTTATAAACACTGAGGACGGGATACTGGTTACGAGAAAGGATTTGTCACAAAAAGTAGGGGATATTGCCAAGAAAATTGCAGCAAGGAATGCTAAATGAAAAAAGTTCTTGCCTTTGATCTTGACGGCACGCTAGCTCCAAGTAAATCGCCCCTGCCAGATCGTATTTCTGAACTTTTGACTGAGCTTTTAGAGTATTTTCATATATGCGTAATTTCTGGCGGCAAATTTGAGCAATTCAATAATCAGTTAATGGGTAATTTGAAAGCTGATCCAGAGAGGTTAATCAAGCTGCATATTATGCCTACTTGTGGCACTAGGTATTATTTATTTTCCACCAAGACAAGAATCTGGGAACAAGTTTATGCTGAAGATTTTAGCGAAACTCAAAAAACAAAAATTATTAAAGCCATAAGGGAGGTTACTCACAGTCTTGGGCTAGATAAGGTTAAGGTTTATGGTGAACAGATTGAGGACAGAGGTAGTCAGATATCCTGGTCGGCTCTGGGGCAGGATATAGTCGATGTTCTAGGGGAGGAAGGCGTTAAACGTAAGGAAGCGTGGGATCCAGACGGTTCCAAAAAGGAGAAAATTAGGGAGATGGTTGCGCCGATGATTCCAGAGTTTGAAGTCAGGACTGGGGGCACTACAACCATAGACATTACCAAGCAGGGAATAGATAAAGCTTATGGTATGCAAAAATTAATCGACTATCTGGGAATAGACAAGAAAGATATTCTATTCTTTGGCGATAAGCTGCAGGAAGGGGGGAACGATTTCCCCGTAAAGGCATTCGGTATAGATAGCCTAGAAGTGTCCTCGTGGCAAGATACAGCCTTTGCGCTAGAAGCAATGCTTCATATTGTGTGAGCCTTAGATTCTATCAATTTAGCTAATTGGCGCGTTACTTCAGAGGCATCGTGACGGATTAGCGTGCGCCTAATAAAATTGTCGTTAGGGTTTTGCTTTAACATGTTAGATGCAACTAGCTTTGCTCCAATTGAGCGAGCACTAATTTCGCTAAATCGTTTAGGATTTATTAAGACTGGGAATTCCTTATCTTCCGCGTAGTATTTGAGCAATCTTTCGCTAGGAAGTTCTGTATTAAACAAGACTATGTCGATGGTGTTTTTACCGATATAACTTTCCATCTCGAGCACATAGTCGACTACATGCCAGTTCAAAGCTTGCTGTGGTTTGTTGACCAGGTTTGCTATCATTACTACTTTGGCTTTTGTAGAATTTAATGCCTCGGCCATGCCTTTTACAGACAAGGCCGGAAGCAAAGACCCATAAAAGTTTCCTGGGGCAATAATAACCATGTCTGCTTGTTCTATGGCAGAGTTAGCCTCTTTATTAATAACCGCTTCGGGCTCTAAGTGTAGTCTAGCTCCCTTATGTTTAATGGCGTGCTTGCTGATCTTGAATTCGCCATCAACAACTTTGTCGCCGTCAACTAAAACTAGCTTATGGCTGTCTTCGGTAACAGGAACTACCTTACCGGTTATTTTTAAAAAATCTGACGCTATCTTTATGGCTTTTGTAAAACTACCCGTTTGTAGCTCCAGTGCAGACAATATAATGTTTCCCGCTGAATGGCTGGCTAGCTTGCCGTCGCCTCCGAACCGGTAGTCAAATAACTCTCTGGCATCTGGGTGGTTAGATAGTGCCACTAAGCATTGCCGCACGTCCCCTGGCGGTAATACGCCAAGTTCATCTCTTAGTTGACCAGACGATCCTCCATCGTCGCTCATGTTAACTATTGCCGTTATGTTCGGGGTCCAAATCTTAAATTGCTGTAGCAGAGTAAAGCTACCTGTTCCACCACCAATTGATACGATCTTTGGTTGTTTCATTCAACGGTTACCGATTTTGCTAGGTTTCGAGGATGGTCTATGTCTACTTTTTTGGCTTCAGCAATGTAGTAAGAGAACAGCTGCATTATGGTCGCAAGTAGCAGGGGCTGTGTATGACTCAGGGTTTTCGGTATATATATTACATCTTGAACGAGTCTTTTAATTGCTTTATTTCCTTTAGTGGCTACCGCCACTACTGGACCGCCCCTGGCTCTAATCTCTTCTATATTTGACATGATCTTATCAAGATCATTTGTGTTTGTCGCAATAGCAAAGGTAGGGAAGTCTTTGTCTATTAAGGCTAGTGGACCGTGTTTCATCTCACCCGCTGCATAACCTTCCGCATGGATGTAGGAAATTTCTTTTAACTTTAATGCTCCCTCCAGGGCACTTGGGTAGCCATAACCACGGCCAATGAAAAGGAAGCTTCTGTAGTTCTTGTACTTTAGGGCAATCTTTTTAATTTCAGGAGCAAGATCAATGACATCCTGTGCTTTTTGGGGTAGCGAAATTAGCTCTTCTAGGAGCTTAGTATAGTTTTTATTGTTTCCTTTGGATAAATAGAGAGCAATCAAAGTAAGTACTGTAACTTGAGCGATGAAAGCCTTGGTCGAAGCTACGGCTCTTTCTGGTCCGGCATGACAATAGACACCCGCGTCGGTAAGTCTGGCTATCGTGCTGCCCGTAGTGTTAATAATGCCAAGCCTTAAACAACCAAAGTCTTTAACTTTTTCAAGGGCGGCAATGGTATCGGCAGTTTCGCCCGATTGGGATATTGCTAGTAACATGGTTGATCTAGAGAAGGGCTCGTTCCTGTATTTAAATTCGCTTGCCAGCTGGACTTCTACAGGTATGCCCGCTATATCCTCAATTATGTATTCACCAACAAGCCCGGCGTAATATGATGTTCCACAAGCTACAATTACAATCCTATCGATATAGTTAAGTTGCGTACTGACTCCCTCGAGGCCACCCAATTTAATTATCTTTTCGTCAGGACGAACTCGACCTAGAATTGCGGATTGAATAGTTTTTGGAGCCTCAAAAATCTCCTTTAACATGAAGTTAGGGAATTGACCTAGGGAGGCTTTCTCTTGGTCGTAGTCTAGTAACTCTAGTTTAGGCTTTTTCTTGTTACTTTTTTTGAAGTTATAGATCTTTAGTTTGTCGGGTCCAATTACCGCAAGATCGCCGTCTTCTAGAAATACTACTTCTTTGGTGTGCTCTAAAATGGCGTTTGGGTCTGATGCCAGGATGTATTCCTTGTTTTTACCAACGCCAATAACCAGGGGGCTAGAAACCTTGGCGGCGTATATTGTTTTAGGTTTGTTTTTTGCTATTACAGCAATAGCAAAAGCACCTTTTAAGTCGTTTAATGCCGCACTTAGACCCTTCTCAAAACTACCAATTTGTCTAACGTAATAATCTATTAAATTTGGTATTATTTCTGAATCCGTTTGGGACTTAAATATGTAGCCGTTTTTAATTAGTTGCTCTTTGAGTTCCTGATAGTTTTCAATTATGCCATTATGAACAACAAATATATCCTGGTTGTTATTGGCATGAGGGTGGGCGTTTACGCTGTTAGGTAGACCGTGAGTAGCCCAACGCGTATGTCCGATCGCAACATGCGAACGGGGAGCCGATTCTTTTATTAAAGAAATTAAGTTATCGACTCGACCCGATTGCTTAAGTAGTTTGGCATTGCCACTGTCTTCAATGCAGGCTATGCCGGTAGAGTCGTAACCCCTGTATTCTAGAGCCCTTAGACCCTCGACTACTACGTCTGTTGCTTCTTTTGAACCTATATAACCTACAATGCCGCACATGTCTTTAGGCGCTGAATCCATCTAAGGATTCATTGATTAATTTTTCCATGCTCCTTTTGAACTTATCTGCAGAGAAGTTATCCGCGAATTCAGCAATTTTTATGGGGTCATACTTATTAGGGTTAAAGCTTTCAATTGCTTTTTCTAGGCTTTTAGGAGTTAAACGGTCAAATAAAAGTCCAGTTTTAGGTTTAATATAGTCTATTGGGCCACCTTTTTTGTAAGCTATTACGGGTGTTCCGGCTGCCATGGCCTCTATGGGGGTTACTCCAAAATCCTCAGTATTGGTTGGAAATATTAGAGCTAGCGATGACTGGAAATGGCTAACAATGTCTTCATCACTGACCATAGTTAAAAAGGTTATGTTTCGCTCAGCAATTTTTTCAAGTTTTTTGTGCTCAGGGCCGTTGCCGATGACAACTAAAGGTACTTTAAGTTCGTTGCAGGCTTTAATTGCAAGGTCTATTCGTTTATATGGTGTTTGCCGGCCCGCTACCACAAAGCCGTGCCTTGTAGGGGGTGTGCCT
This sequence comes from bacterium, assembly GCA_021848145.1. Classification (GTDB taxonomy): domain Bacteria; phylum Patescibacteriota; class Saccharimonadia; order Saccharimonadales; family UBA4665; genus JAJZWH01. Next base: position 55,925 of record JAJZMX010000002.1, on the reverse strand, counting down.
TTAATTTTAAAGCGGCTTGTGTCTACAGGCGGAAATATAACTACCGAATCCCTTCGGTAATACTTTTTGATCATCTCCTGAGTGTGGGTTGAGTTGGCAACCATAATATCCGGTTGCTTTGCAGCGTGGCGATCCCAAACTCTAAGCGGAGCAACCAGTAGCTTGAGTCCTATCCTCGCAAGCCAGTTTGTTCCTTTTGGAAATCCAGGGTGTTTCATGTATTCGTCATGCCTTTGCCAATAGTAGTGGGTTGGCGAGTGGCAATAGTTAATGTGCAGCGTGTTAGGTCCGGTGTGCACAGCCTTTGCTTCAGCGCCAGATGAAGATATTACCAAATCGTATTCACTGAGGTCAGTTTCACGGAAAGTAATGGCTCTTAAGACTGGCAAAAACTTCTTTAAGGCTTTTGGTAGCTTTTGAAGTTTAGAAGTCCGGATATCCGCGTCATCAAACCAGTTGTATCCGTACCAGACCTTTGGATTGTCATCGTACTGTGAAGTATAGATGGGGGCATCAGGAAACATACGATGCAATTCATAAACTACTCGCTCGGCTCCACCTGTTCCAAGCAGCCAATCACAAACAAGCGCAACTTTTAGTTTATTCTTTGCCATTAAGCAGCGCCTTTTTGTCTAAGTACGGCCCAAACGGTTTTGGCTAATATCACGAGATCATTCCAAAAAGTCCAGTTCTGCACATAGTATATGTCAAGTTGACGCCTCTCATCGAAAGATATGTTGCGTCTACCAGAAACTTGTGCAAGGCCGGTTAGCCCTGAGCGTACGCTTAAAATCGCCCAGCGCTTTGAGTACAGGGCAAGCTCTTCAGGTATTAGTGCACGAGGACCTACCATACTTAAATCCCCTTTAATGACATTAAATAACTGGGGGAGTTCATCCAGAGATGTTTTGCGCAAGAAATGACCGACTCTAGTAATTCTCGGGTCATGATCTATAAAGTCTCCGTTCTTTCTGTAAGCTTCGGCTAAATCTTTACGGCCAAGCTTTTCAAAGGCTTCCTCCGGACTCATGCCATTAATATTCATCCTATTGGTTCGGAATTTATAGACCTTAAATTTTTGGTCAAAGCGCGTGAGGCGAATCTGTTGAAAAAAAACCGGCCCTTGGTCATCAAGTTTTATTGCAATTGCGATCAACAGCATGAAGGGGGAGCTAATTATTAACAGTAATGAGCCCAGGATTAAATCGGTTGCACGTTTAACTATTTGTCCCCAACCTACTAGGGCTGTTTGGTGAACTTCAATAACGGGCATTCCCCGAAATATCTCAACGTCGATATTACCGACAAACAGTTCGCTGTTACCAGGAACAAAACGATAGGAAACGTGGTTCTCTTGAGAAAATGTTAATACACAACTGTTTTTAGCTTCGTCACTATAGAGTTCGGTTTGGATAATAGTGTGGAGTCTGGGACCAATTTTATTGATCGCTTGTTCGAAGCTAGAAAACAGGGCGTATGACGCCTCCTGTTTTAAGGGATGCTTAACGCCTCCAACCACTCCAAGTACCCTGTAACCTGAATTTTCTGACGGAGTAAGCAGTTTTATAAGCTGATGGGTTACGTTAGTGTCGCCAACTATAAGGACGTTGTTTATTCCTTTATTAAAGCGAAATAGAATGTGTCGGCCCCAGTGGGTGACGGTCCTAAAGCCAATAATAAGAAGCAAAGCTAGTATATAGCCGTAGACTATAACTAAACGTGCAGGGAATATAGGTTTGTTTAAGACGTAACCATAACTAATAATGAACAATATGCCTATGAAAACACCTACTGCCAGGCGCCCCATCTCTTTGAAGCGTTGTTCGTAAATTTCTCTTGTATAAAGACCGAGCAAGGCAAAGAACAGTATGAAGAATGGCAACAGAATCAAGAAAGTTTCCAGGTAGTCTACGGCCGTAATCGGTGTAGATATACGGACATGACTTACACTGACTCTGAGAATGTATGCAATAGAAAAAGCGCCTACAAGCGCCAAGAAGTCGCCTATAACCAAGAACACATTGTAAACAAGCGAGGAACTATTCTTCATCTAGCACGCTATGGCCGACGCTTTAAGTGGTTAGTTAAGAGTAAATCAGCCGTAGTCATAGGATACCTTGCTAGCAGGCTCTTTGTACAGAGTTGGTGGTTAATAAAACAAATTCAAACTAGTAATACGTAGAAGGTATAATGTTAGAAAATGAAGGCGCTAACTAACAAAAGATCATTAGTATCTATTCTTATTTCCCTTATTGGAATCGTTATTGTTCTTTTGCCTTTTCATGCCCTTATGACGGTATGGGCAGGTTCTAACTTTGGACACTATACGTTATTTAGGCTTTGGAAAGAGTTCTTAGTACTTATTTGTGGCCTGATTGTAATAAGTCTTTTATTTTTAGATAAGAATGTTCGAATAAAGATTCTTAAGCATAAACTTAGCTGGTTTATCGGGGCTTATGCGGTAGTCGACTTTATTAGCGCTGGTATTGCCTACCATAACCACGGTATTAGTGGTAAGGCCGTGGCCTACGGTCTTCTAGACGACCTACGCTTTTTAGCCTTTTTCATTATCTGCTGGGCAGCTGCTTTAAACAGTCATTATTTAAATAAGCGTTGGGAAAAGATTGTCTTAATACCTGCGGCGGTAGTGGTGGCGTTTGGGGTTTTGCAAATGAGCCTGTTACCAGCTAACTTCTTGTCTCATTTTGGCTATGGGCCTCATACGATTATGCCGTACCAAACCATTAACAATAATCCTAACTACATTAGGATTTTGTCTACGCTCAGGGGCGCCGATCCTTTGGGGGCCTACCTTATTTTGCCGATAAGCGCCCTGGTAGTCTTATTGCTAAAGTTCAAAAGAAATTGGCTTTGGCTTAGGTTAATGTTCTTAGCTGCGGCAATCGCTGTGCTAATAGGTAGCTATTCCCGGGGGGCTTGGATTGGTGCTCTGCTGGCGGCTTTGGTTGCTATAGCTACCCAAGTTAAAAAAGAACAAGTCGTTAAATACCGTAAGGCGCTTGGAGTAGGAATAGTAGTGGCAGTAGTCATCATTGCTGGTGGTTTTGTAGCTCTTGGAAGTAGTAAACACTTCCAGAATATTGTTTTCCATACCCAAACTAATTCCGCCATTAAAGTGAGCTCCGACCAACAACACTTAACCGCCCTTGAAAGTGGGGTTAAGGCGTTAATTAAGCAGCCATTTGGTAATGGTCCAGGAACATCTGGTCCAGCTAGCGTATACAACCATTATGCACCAGCTAGAATTCCGGAAAACTATTTCTTAGAAGTTGGAGAGGAAACAGGTTGGATTGGATTAATCCTATTTGTAGCCATTAATGTTTTCTTAGGCAGAGAGTTGTGGCTACGGCGGCGTTCTCCGTTTGCCCTTGTCATGTTCGTGAGCTTGATTGGAATAAGCTTTGTTAACTTACTGTTGCTTTCCTGGACCGACGACACTCTCTCATATATTTGGTGGGGACTCGCAGGATTGGCTATTGCTGAAAATCCAGCTGACAACAAAAAACCAAAAGCGGTGTAGTTTTTATTTTTAACGTCTATTGGCATATATTATGCTTATGGCAAATGAAGACGCTCCCGAAGAAGATAGGCCAGAACAGACTCCAGACACCCGGATAGAAAAAACCGATATACCCGATCAAAGCAATACTGAAAATATTGTCTCCGTAGAGGAGGATAATGGAAACGTAGTGGTGAACCAAGAGAAACAATCAAAGTTTAGGGTTGAACGCCTCTTGCCACCTTTCATTAGGCGACGTCTTGGCAAACAGGCAAGGCCAGTCACGGTGCTTCTGCTTGCTTTATTTATTGTTATAATCGGCGGCTTATCTTATTGGCGTTTTGGCTTAAACAATAGCAAGCCATCGGTTATAAACAGCAGTTTTAAACTAAAAGTAGTTCCCTTTAAGCTTGTCTCAACTATTCCCGCTAAAGGTGCTACGAACGTTAATACGTCCTCGGAAATAGTGTTGAACTTCAACCAACCTGTCACTGCAGCCAAGATGATTAACAATATGTTTTTGACGCCTGTAGTTAATGGTAAATACGAAGAAGGCAAGGGTCCAGACCAAATTATTTTCAAACCTGATCAACCCTTTCCGCAAGGCACTAAGGTTAGTGTCATGATAAATGGTACCTTTGCTAGCAATCAAGGATCTCTTCTGGGAACTCCTACGTTGTATAAATTCAGGACCTCGATTCCAGGCAACAGTATAGTTTTTCAGGATCAAAATGGTCTGATAGATCAGCTTACGTCAATGCAGTCTGGCCAAACCGTTAACTACACACTACTCTTTGGTCCTAATGTAGGTAAAACTGCAAGCGTTGCCTTATATAAAGGGGATGTCTCAGACTTATTAAGTTCTCTCGTATATACAAAAACGGGTAGCTCAAGCTATAACTTCCCCCAATTTAACGATTTAGCAGTATCAACATCTGGTCTTACTCAGATTACGAGTAAGACGGGCTTAGTAAATAACTCAACCTTTAATGTTAAAGAACCTGATGGCCTATATGTTCTGGTAGCAACAAATTCTAGTGGCAAGGAAGTTGGTATGGTCTGGATCGACTTTGCTAATTTTGGTGTCTTATTAAGGCAAGATGACCAGAAGATTATACTGGATGCCCAGAGCTTTGCTAGTTCACAAGACCAAGCAGCAAATGTTAGCTTCTATAACTTAAACGGAAGTGTGAACTTGCTAAAGGAACAAAACGTCAACGGATTAACTACTATTAATTTTCCTTATAATCCTAGTGTTGATGTTGCGGTTGCAAAAAGCGCTAACGAAACTGCAATAATTCCAATTAACATTTTAGATAGTGGTGGGGATATCCGCGTCGACCAGAACTTAAGTACTGCCCAACAAGCTTATGCGGTTACCAATAAGCCCACATATAAAGTAGGTGGTATAGTCAAGTTTGCCGGATACGTTCGTAATGACAACGATGCTCAGTACGTAAATCCGGGCGGTGGTACGGTGAAGGTTTACGTTGCGACATATAAAGGAGGAACGCCCCTATATAGCATTACGTTGCCGGTTGACTCAAACGGCATGTTTAGTGGTTCATTCCAACCTAATTCAAGTTGGCTAACAAGCGGGGATGCTTTTGATCAGTTTCAGCTTTTTCTGGCGGCGCCGGACGGCAATCCAGTTAACGATATCCCCCTTTCTAGTTTTTCTCTTACACCTGGCGTAAACGCCAGCGATAGTGTAAAGGTTAGTTTCAACCAGTCACAGTATCTACCAAACGACAAAATAGTTGCTCAGATAACTGCAACTAATTCTTCAGGACAACCGTTGTCTAACCAACAAGTCGAAGTCCATATTTATTCCCAAAATTATTATGAAAATAACCCATCTGCAAACTTAGAGAATTTTGGGTATGTAGGAAATGAACTTCCTGGCAGCCCTAAAACCATTACGCTTAATTCACAAGGACAAGCCACTTATGCCATTGACCCGTCAATCTTGCCTTCAGATGGCAGCAGTCAACTTGTTAACATTCAAGCCAGTATGCCGGGTGTTAGCGGCGTAGGTGCTGCAGGAGGTGCAACGGCTATAGTGCATCAAGGGGATGCAGTCATTAACTTGGGACTTGGGAGAACAATGGTACCAGTGGGGTCAGACCTAAAAACGACAATCTACGTCAACACCCTTAGTGGTAGCCCTATGGGCGCTGAAGGAGTTAACTATGTTCTAACCGATACCAACACTAGCTCTGTACTTGCTAAGGGGTCACTAACGACTGGATCGAATGGGCAAGCAGTACTTGACATTCCAAGTTCTGAACTTTCCAGCAAGGATGGTATGCAATTAACTCTGTCGGCAAAGGACCAATATGGAAACATTGTTAATGCTACGGGCTACTACTCTGTTCAGGATTCGTCCACTATTGGTAACTTCGATACTAGTTCCCAAGGCCTCTTTAATCTTAATGTGTCTGGATCTTCCGGCGTAGTTAAAATTGGCGATACTGTCAATCTTACAATTAACTCGCCAAGCGCAATTAGGACGCTAGTTAGTATGGATCGTGGGAGGGTATATGATCCACAAATGTTAAGTCTTAAGCCAGGCGCAAATTCATTTAGTTTTAATGTAACAAGCAATATGGCGCCTTCTTTTGCCCTAACCTTTAATTACTTCTTAAATGGCGTATATCATTCAGAGGGTGTTAACTTTACCGTGAATAACCCATCAAAGCTGGCGAATATTAGCGTCTCGGGTTTATCTTCTAGTGTTAAAGCCAATCAGCCACTAACACTTACATTGAATACTACTGATTCAAATGGCAACCCACTACAGAGTAACTTAATAGTCGATGTTGTTAGTGCAAATGCTTATGACTTAAGCCGCTCAGTAAACCCAAATATGTTTAATGTCTTGTATAACCCGAGACCGATAATGACAAGCTCTTCTTCCTCTCTATCGCCTATTGGTAGTGGTGGTGGTAGGTGTGGTGGCGGGGGCGGACAACTGCCAAGCTTTGCTGCAGCGATTGGGAATACTCTTTACTGGGATCCAAGCCTTTCAACGAATACGTCAGGGAGTGCCAGTATTAGCTTTAATCCACCAAAGGGTAACTGGATAGTCAATGTTTATTCGATGAGTTCAGGTACACAAGTTGCCCAGAAACAAATTGAGTTCACAGCTAATTAGTAATGAACGAAAATAAAAACCAGGTTAGGCCAACCAAGAAGCAGAGGGAACTGCTTAGCTTCATTAGTGCTTTCATAGCTGAACACGGATATAGTCCTAGCTATAGAGAAATAATGAATGGGCTAAACTACACTTCAGTTGCTACTGTGGCACTTCATGTTAACAGCCTCATTAAGCGGGGACATCTAATTAAGCGTGACCACTCAGCCAGATCATTAGAAGTAGTGGACTCTAACCCATCTAAAACCCTTTTAACCAATGAAGTTTCGCCTGGAGAAGAGAAATGGCTGGTAGAAAAGATCGAACACTTATTTAAGGAAGTGGAACAGTCTGCCGCCCCGATGGCTCAAGAAGTAGACAACTTAATAGTATTAGTAGGTGCCCTGAAGGTGTTGGGGCTTGAGGGTGCTGCTCAGAGTTTCAGTCCTCGCCTTAAAGAGCTAAAAGGGCGGTTGTCTACTTAACGCGGTAATTAATACTATATGTAGTGTGGGTATGGTTTGTGCTACACTAGAGACACTTTAACAGAACAAATACCGGAACCAGGTGTAATTCCTGGGCTGTGCCGCAACTGTAAGCTAAATATTAGTAAGCCAGATACGGTAGTTTAAGTCTCTCGAGCAAGAGCATTGGTATTAAGAAATTAATGGCCCTTGCCCCCGAAAGAGCAAGGGCATTTTTTATTCAAATGGAAACTTTAACACAAAAAAAAATAGAAAAAGAGAACTACCACTCATTTAATATTCTTGCTAATGTTAATTCCCTAAAGTTTGACTTGGAAAATTATGGTTATGTTTTGCCTGAAACTAGGGAACAGGTATGCAACGAACAACTTAGCTTTATAACCGAAGGTATAGACCGGGCCTCGAGGACTAGTTTTAAGCTCAAGCGTGTAAACGGTGAGCTGGCTTATTTTAACGAAGCTAAATGGCGGCCATACGCTGAAATGATAGAAGCTGGGCTTGATGCTGCAAGGCATGATGCCAGTATAGATTCTAGATGTGAATTCTTGGTTGGCTGGGCAGAAAAAGACCGCTACCATTTTGAACAAATACAAAAGCTTATTCCTGGTGAACGCCATATCTGGATTAATGCCTATCCAGAAGATATTGAACAAAAATATGGCCCCGGTTTTCTAGCTAGCCGTGGGATGAACCCTGAACGCAAAATGGGCTATGTTTACCAAGCCTCTTGTCTTGAAGACGGGTCAATCTGTTTGGAATCACAAACACTAGATAAGAGTGATGAAGACGCAATGTATAGCATAATGGATGCCTTAGCAAAAAATGATGCTCTCAGCCTTGACGATCTAGTAGAGGTTCACGATTTAACGCTGTCCACTAAATATGGGGGCAGGTTTTATGCGGGCAGGAGTGAAGCCGAGCGTTATGAAAACGCATGGAAGACCGTTTCTTCTAACAGTGATTTAGTTGAATATCTGCTAAATGGCCTGGAAGCAATTGCCGCGGGAAGGAATGACTATGTTGAGCTAGAAAAAGCTACAAAGAGGCATATTTATGGCGTATGGGCATTGATGAAGAAGAGGTTAGACAGAAATGAAGGCGTAAACTTAAAGCGATCTGGTGTCAGCAATGTATACATTCAAAGACAGCTATCAACTGAAGTCTGGCAAGCATACCGAGAGTTTGTCGTTTCAAGGAAGGTGTTGTTTGGGTGTGGCGGGTCCATCGGTTTTGATGATTCGGTTCTCGGCGAATCTGCGGCCGATATTCACGGAGCAATATTTGGCTCAAGTAGTAGCAAAACCGAAGTCATGAAGTGTGTCACTTGTCCTTTGTGCCATAAACCCGGAGTTGACGCCACTATAGAATACAAAGGAACTGAAAAAATCATAACTTGCGCTAAGTGCAATAAGTCCAAGACATATAAAGCTTAATAAAATTACAGCGTTTTCAGCTCCAGAAAATAGTAGAATTAGAGTATGGGTAAAGATTCTGACCAAGACATTAAATTAGATGAAGAAACCAATCCTGTTTGCTCTCCTTACCTTATCTGTGATAATTGCGGTGCCTACCCGCTAATGCCAATACACGGTCACTATGTTTGTCCAGAATGCAAGTTGCCTACTAAATGTTGCGAGGGAGGCCCACAGGAATCATGAAAAGGGTAGGTATATACAGTGGCACTTTTAATCCAGTACATGCAGGACACATAGCCTTTGCTCTGCAGTCTGTTAAGAAGGCAAACTTAGATAAGGTATTTTTTATGCCAGAACGCTATAGGCCAAATAAAACAGACATTGCTCATTTTGGACATCGTGTAGCGATGGTAAGGCAGGCTATACGCCCATATAACAGTTTTGGTCTAATTGAAAACAGTGATGTTAGTTTTAGTGTAGAGAAGACCCTGCCTAAACTTAGGAATCAGTTCTTTGGCGCAAGCCTTGTGTTCTTAATGGGGTCAGATAACCTTGAAAACATAAAAAATTGGCCAAAAGTCGATACCTTGCTCAAATACTCTGAACTGGTTGTTGGTATTAGGGCTGGTGATGAGCCAATGGTTGATCAATGGATTAAGGAACTTCCAAGACAGCCAAAGACCATGTATTTAATAAAGAGCTATGCTCCCAGCGTATCTTCGACCAAGATACGTGAGGCTTTGCGTAGTCAACAAGAGGCAGATGGACTTCTTTCAAGTGTCAGAAGGTATAGTGATAGCAATTGGCTATACATTTCACTAGCCTAAAACGTGGTTGTAAATTTATTGTTCGCAGTATTTTTAGCATAAACCCTAAGGTGTTAATGGTTATCTTTATTAAAAGGAGTCGAATACACAAATTAACTCCTTGACAAAGGTGTAAATTTTTAGCTACAATCAGCCCATTCTTACATAGGCGCTAAGCCTAAAAGATAAAAAACTTAAAACTAAAAGGCTTTATCTCAAGGTTATATTCGGCCTGGGATAATGGGTCGGTGAAGGGGACCCTTAAACAAAAATAAAATGTTAATACATGTTAAAAGCAGCGACCAGGAGCAAACTGTAGAAGTTAGGGTAGTTCCACGTCCTAACTGGCAGCAGTTTATATATTACTAGACTTACTTCTTAGTCTGGTTTGTACTAGTTTTTGTCTTAGTAGTCGATGAAATTTTGCCGTTATTGGCGATTGCGGCATTGATTTCCTTTTCAAAGCCGCTTACCGTTGCGGGGTTTCCTATGTTTTTGCCGTTTAAGAAGAATGTAGGAGTGCCTTGGACGTTTAGGTTATTGCCAGCAGTCATGTCTGCTTCAATGGCGTTGTTTACACGGTTGCTGTTGTAGTACTTATTGAACTGGGTAACGTTTAGGCCTAGCTGTTTGGCGTATGAGTCAAACTCTGGTAGAGGATTGCTGGCATTAATCCAGGTATTAAACTTAGTGCCAGTCTGTTGGTCGCTATAGTAAGTCACGTTCTCCTCGTACAGCTTATTGTGCATTTGCCAGAACTTTCCCATTAGGCCTGCAGCTTCGGCTGCCCTAGCTCCGGCGTAAGCATTCGGGTGAAGATTTGTTAGCGGGAAGTTCCTAAACTGAAAAGAGATTTTGTTTAAATATTTTGGAAGCACCTGTTGTAGAACTGGATAAACTTCACCACAGTAAGGACACTGGTAATCCCCATATTCTACTAGTTTAATATTTGAGGATGTGTCCCCTTCGATATGTTGAGTAGGCTTGCTACCACTACTGTTGTTGGTCGAACTTTTATGAGTAAAGAAAAATACTAAACCGAAGACCACTACGATAGCCGCTAAAAACCCCCAAAAGGACTTACTCACTTCTCTCTCCCTTGTTATCTTGAACTAAGTATAACAAATAATTTAGCAAACCGACCTGGGCTAAAGCTAAAAATGTTAAGATTGAACATATGGCCGATCTCGTTACTGCAGCGGTTTGCTTATTAATAGCGCTTATATTATTAATGCTCAGGAAAGCCTATTTCAGCTTGCCTTCTTATGAGTTGAAGCGACAGGCAGCGCGAGGTGATGGCTTTGCTCGTGCTATCTATCCGGCTGCATCTTTTCCTGCCTTCAGAGGGTTCCTCTGGCTATTGATGGCAATATGCAGCTCTCTTGCAGTAATCATGTTTAACCGTAAAGCCCCGCTTCCTTTAGGCTTGTCGTTAGCAGTGATTTGGATTTGGCTAGCTTTTTCTTGGATACCAAATCGTCAGGCATCTTCGTTTAGTCAGAAACTTGCCCAGAAATTGACGCCTTTTTTCATTTGGTTTCTAAATTGGAGCTATCCCGCCCTTAAATATCTTGAAAAAATTCAGGATCGCTATCAAGGTCCGCATACAAGGGTGTACGAGAATGAAGATCTGAGGGAGCTGTTGCAACGCCAGGTTCGCCAAGAAGATAACCGTATATCTGTTAATCAGTTATTGAGGCTAGGAAAAATAATCGCCATTGAAGAGGCCAAAGTTAGAGAATATATGCGTCCATGGAAAAAGTCTATGAGGCTTAATAGGGAAGAACCAATTGGCCCTAAGCTGCTTGATGAAATGCATCGGTCTGAACAAACGGCTTTTGCGGTTACTGCTAGCAAAAACAGCCATCATGTAGTTGGTGTTATATCTAGGGATGCAGTCGGCTTGCATAGCAACGGATTAGTGGGAGATTATATGCAGGAAAAAGTAGAAACAGCAAGCGAGGATTCATCTATTGAAGCAGCTTTGCTACAATTTGCTGATTCGCCTTTACCACTACTTATTGTTACCGATAGGGATAGCAGCGTGGTCGGTACTATAACACTGAAGGATATATTGGGATCATTCATTGCAAGTGAAGAACCAATTGAAGTAGAGGATAACCCAGATAAACTAGGACAAACTGTAGAGACTAAAGATAAGGAGATGGCAAAAAGTGAGACTGCTTACTAAAGATTTAAATGACCATGTTGGAGAAGATGTTCGGGTTGAAGGATGGCTACATAAGAAACGTTTACTTGGCGGCTTGACGTTCATTAACCTGCGTGACCGTGGCGGCATAGTCCAAGCAGTTATCAAGGATAAGTCTGAGGTAGACAAGCTAAAGGGACTGCATATTGGTACGGTTCTGGCACTAGAAGGAAAAGTAGTTAGCGAATCTCGGGCCCCGGGTGGCATCGAACTCCATGACACAAAAATAGAGATCATGGTGCCAGTTACTCAGGAACCTCCGGTTGAGATCGACAAACCTTTAAGCCATCGTCCTGAAAACCTAGATACTTTATTTGAGCACCGTTCAATAGGTCTGCGTAACGTTAGTGAGGCTAAAGTTTTCTTGGTTCGTTCGGTTTTGTTAAAACTTATCCGTCAGTTCTTGTACGACCATGATTTCGTAGAGATACAAACACCAAAACTAGTAGCAAACGCAGCCGAAGGTGGAGCCGAAGTATTCAAGCTGGATTATTTTGGTAAGCAGGCCTCATTAGCACAAAGTCCCCAGCTTTATAAGCAAGTAATGGTTGGAGTGTTTGAACGCGTCTTTGAGATAGGGCCGGCATTTAGGGCAGAGCCTAGTGCTACCACTCGCCACGTATCCGAGGTTACTATGCTGGATATTGAAATGGCGTTCATAAAAGATCATGATGATGTTTTAAACATGGTTCAAGACCTGCTTTATTATGTTCTGACTAAAGTTTGGGAGCAGCAGGCAGATACTTTGCGCGAACTAAAGGCTCCCGAACTAGTCCTAAAAACGCCATTTCCGCGATACAGCATGCAAAACATCCATGAGCTTTACGGGGAAGCTAACAAGAAAGATATGTCTGGAGAGATAGATCTTACCCCTGATGAAGAGAGGTGGATATGTGAATATGCCAAAGAACATGACGGTTGCGAAGCGGTATTTGCAACTGACTTGCCTAAGAGCAAGATGAAGTTTTACCACATGAGCAAGGACGATAATTCCGCACGAAGTGCAGACCTGTTATTTAGGGGGCTTGAATTAGCTACGGTACCGCAACGGGAACATCGCTACGACGTCCTTACGGAACAGATGAAGGGGTCGGGTATTAGTAGTGACGACCCGGCATACAAGTTTTATTTAGAGGCTTTCAAACACGGTCTACCACCTCATGGCGGCTGCGGGTTTGGAGTTGACCGCTTAGTCGAGAAAACAATTGGCCTAGGCAACATAAAAGAGGCCATACTTTTCCCAAGGGATATAAATAGACTGACTCCTTAAGCTCTTTTTTAAGCTTTTTGTTCTACAATTAAAGTATGGACCCAGAACGGTTCAGGGCTGATACGCAAAGCAGCTGGGGTAACAGGTATAACGATATCCCAGATCTTCCGCAGCCCCCACCACATAATTACGCTCCCAAAAAACAAGGTGGTCACAAGTGGTTACCTTGGGTAATAGTTGTTGTTTCTCTAATTATCCTAGGCGGCCTAGGCTATGTTGTGTATAAAGGCTATAAGCCGAAAGCGACCGCAAACCATAGCACGAAGAACCAGACGGCAGTAGCACCAAAGAAAGCTTCTACTAAACCTAAGTCTCCAGCTGTTCCAACTACTAGCTATACGTCAACTAATTTCAATACCACCTTTAGTTATCCAACCGGATGGAATGTTGTTGATAGCGGTAGTGCACCGCTGACGGTTACCTCGACCCCAATGAACATTATTTCAGATAAAGGACAGAGCGTTCTCGGTGAAGTTGTTCTTACATTGGCCAAAAAAGGTACAGTGCCACCAGAACTAGGCACTCAGTCCGTCGCGGTGATGAATTCCATTAAGATATCTTTTACTAGCCCTTCTACCACACAGGCAGCGCAGGCATATGTTAGTTTTGTCCAGTATCCGACGACAACCACGGTTGGGGGGTTAAATGCTATTTATCTGACTGGTAATTATGGCTACCAAAAATACCAGTCTATACCAGGATCAGATATAGCGGCAATTGATCCTTTAGTCTATTTCAGTTTCTATTCCTGTGCCTCACAACAGTGCCCGATATCGACTAGAAAGCCCTTGACCATTGCTTCAACCGACTGGAAAGATACAAGTTTTTCAGACCCAATAATTAATATTATTAAATCATTTGACTTTACCTAAAACGCTAAGCATTAGATAATAAATGCTTATGGCGGGTAAAATAAAAATCCAGGCTGAAGACAACGAAGAAGTTAGCGAAGACCCAAAGCTGGTTGAGAAAGTGGATCAAATGATGGATCCTAAGAAAGCTACGGAAAATCAAGGGTCGGAAAACGATCCAAACGAGGCTATAGTTGATTCAGAAACTAGCGATGAGTCAACTCCTGAATTGGATATTTTCGCCGATACTCCGAGCGCCCCTTTGTTAGAAAAGCCCCACGCTAAAAAAAATAGAGCCAAGAAAACTACCGTGAAGGTTAGTACTGATGAACCTGTAATAGAAGATCAGTCGCTGTCTGAGGACGAAGAAAAAGACGATCATCCTGAAGAGGCGGTTTTAGAACGGCCAGATAGGCCCGACAATTATGACGATCCACAAACAACCCAAGCCATTGACGATATTGTGTCTCATGAAAGCGACATGATACTAGCTCTTAATGACCAAAAGCTTTCTAGGGCTAAGAAAGCTGCAACACCGGTTAATAGAGAACATCACCACAGGATATTCTGGTCAATTATTGCTCTTCTCAGTTTAATTGCTATAGCGGTTGCGGTATATATTGTTGATCCATCAATATATACCCCCTTAAGCAAAGTCCATTGGAGTAGTATACGTAAGCACCTCTAGCCTGTTATGTTAATGTATAAGCATGAGCGATAACGATCAACAATCGGAAAATACAAACCAGGTGCCACCCGAGACACTTCCAGTAAGTGCGCCAAACGAAAGTCCTGAACCGGCACCAGCACCAGAGCCTGTTCCTGAACCTGAACAACCTGCCGAGCCCCCAAAACCAAATAATCCGCTGCCAAAGTTACCAGTTTCAGACAAAAAACAACGAATACCGACTAGAAAAAACGGCAACAGCTCAAACGCAGCGATAGTAGCCACGGTTGTAATAATTGTTATCATAGCTGTTCTAATAGTCTTTGCTTACTTAAAGAAATAGCCAATCTTGGCTAGAGTGGGTAAAATATCACCCTGTCATGGTTAATCCAGAAGAAATCGCTGACGTTTTAAACAAACCGGGGTCGGTTGCTGTTATGCCCACGGACACGATTTATGGACTAGTAGCAAGAGCTACAGATATAAAAGCTGTTGAGGCCTTATATGGTCTTAAAGACCGTCATAACAAGCCAGGTACCTTGATTGGCTCGAACGTAGAGCAGCTTAGCGCAATTGGTTTAAAGAAGCGTTATCTGAAAGCAGTTGAGCAGTATTGGCCAGGAGCGGTCAGTGTCCTTATCCCTTGTTCAAATCCTAGCCTGGAATATTTAACCCAAAATTTACCCCAGCTAGCAGTGCGCGTACCGGACAATGCGATGGTACGGGATGTTCTTAAGTTGACTGGCCCGCTTATGACTAGTAGTGCTAACTTGCCTGGTGAGACTCCCGCTGAAACAGTTGACCAGGCAAAAGCCTATTTTAAGGACAAAGTTAAATATTATTTTGACGGTGGTGAAATAAAAGGCCACCAGCCCAGCACTATAATCCGTGTTATAGACGATGCTATTGAAGTCGTGCGCCAAGGCGCTGTAAAAATCTGAGTGCAATATAAAGCTACGCTTGCCAGTCTTTAACTTTCACATACAATAGGACCTAAGCTTAACCGTAAAAGGACTATTTATATGGCTATTTTCTCTAATAACATCCAACAAGGCGATCCTTTACAGCAACCAGGCGAGACATCCCAGGATGTGTCGGGAGGACCTGTATTTACCGGTCTATCTGGCAATGAGATGTATTGTTTAAACTTGCTCGGATTTAGACCAGGAAATCTTATTGTAGGCAATAGTGTTTTCGCTTTAGGTTTTTTCGGGGGAATTACCTCCAATGTTCGCACGGCAGTTGGGGGAGAAATAAGCCAAATAACTACTATGATTGCCGAAGGTAGGCGCTTAAGTCTTGAGCGATTTAACGGCGAACTAAATAGCAGTGGAGCCAAGGCTGCCACTGGCGTAACTAGCGAGTTAATCTTTCACCCGGGAAATGTTGAATTTTTATCTGTCGGATCCGTTATTTACCCAACAAATAATGCAATGGAGCAGTTTAGCTTTACATCATCGAGCGATGGGCAGGAGCTTTATTGCCAGGTAGATGCTGGCTATACGCCGCTAGCATTTGTCTTTGGCAACGTAGCTTACTCTATAGGCATTGCTAGGGGCATGCTTGGAAACCTAAAGGAATTGGTTAAGGGCGAGGTGACCCAGTTCTCGGAGATTTTTAATAAAACACGTAATTTGGCACTACAGAGGATTATTGATGAGGCGAAAAGCAAAAACGCTAATAGCGTAGTTGGTATACGCACCACTATTTTGCCTGTAGGCTTAACTGGTATACAAGAGATGGTCATGATAGGGACCGCGTCTTTTAACCCCAACATTAAGGCTATTGCAGATAGTGTAGGCGGCGTAATTACTAGTGATCTTACCGCAGAAGAAACGTGGAATGTTACTAAACTTGGCTATGTGCCACTTAAGTTAGTGCTTGGGACATCAGTTTTCTCTCTTGGTTTTGCAGGAGGAGTTAAAGCCTCGTTTAGAAACCTCGTAAAAGGAGAGGTAAAAGTCTTAAGCGAGCTTATCTATGAAGCTAGAGAGAAGTCTTTAGCAAGAGTCAGGGAACAAGCAGCGGAAGTTGGAGCAGATGACGTTCTAGGAATAAAAACATACATATATAACGTAGGTAACGGTGTAATTGAATTCTTGGCTATTGGCACTGCAGTTAAGCGCATGGAAGGGGTTAACACCCAAAGGGAGCAATTGCCACCCCAAGCTATAATCCGGGACAAGGACACTTTTATAAACGTTGCTGAAATGTCTTATGGAGTAAATCTGGAATCACAACGGCCTTAGGCGAAATAGTTATCCCTTATCCAGTCGTCCAAGCTACCCCCGCCTCCTCCGGCCATAACAACAACCATATCTCCCTTATTGAGGTGAGCATCAATGGTACGTTTTAAATCTTCATTGCGCTCAGCAGGTACAGCAATCGTAGGGTCGGATAAGTGAGATATTAGCTCTGAGGGGGGTAGGATGCGCTGGTTGGGGTCTTCACGAGCTAAATAGCTCGGTACCCAATACACCTGGCTTGCCCCACTAAAACAGTCGCCATAATCGTTTATCATATAGTGCTGGCGACGGTTGGTTAAAGGCTCGTATATGACAATAACATTTTGATTGGTTTTGGCGGCCATTTCTCTGGCTACGCTCATAGCGCCACGTATTTTTTCTGGCGTATGGGCATAATCGCTATATAGGTTGGGCACTATTTGTTCCATTCTTCTGGATAGCCCAGGGAAAAGGTTGACGCTTTCAATGAGTTGGTCAATGGGATCGTCACAAATTCTTAGTAATGTCTGTAAGGCAAGCCATCCATCAAGCCTGTTATATAAGCCCTTTAAGCTAATATTCTGAATTTTTGGGTGTGATGGGTTTTGAATTGCTACGCGGTCATCCTCCCCTAGGTCAAGATAAGCCGAGTCATCTTGCCAAATTAATGTCTGTTCACTTTGAGAAATGAACTCCTTAAATGCTTGCTGGTAACTTTCTCTTGACGGAAAGACTTCGTGGTGATCCCAGCTTACACCGGTTATTACACTTAACCAGGGTTGAAAGTGGAGAAAATTACGGTCAAATTCATCGGCCTCAAAAACAAAATAATGACTACCTTTCACGTAACTACCCATTGGGCCAAAGCTGGTTTTTGCTGGCAATAAATAACTGACTGGCAATTGGTGTTGGTAGCAAAGCCAGACTATTAAGGCCGTAGTAGTAGTTTTGCCATGCGTACCAGCAACGGCAATCAGCGATAGGTTTTTTTCTTTAGCTATGGCATTAATAAGCTCATCTCTTTTGCTTACCTTTATTTTGTTGTCCTTTGCAAACAAAATTTCGGGCGCATTAGGTTGTTCTATTGTGAGTGCAGAGCTATAAACCAGCCAATCTATAGGGTGTTCTTTATGTACGCTTGCTATCTTTTCGTAGCTTTGGTCTATGTAAATGTCAGAAATACCATTCTTTTTTAAGTGCTCAATGTAACTTGAGTTTCGTTTGTCTGACCCTGAAACTTCATAACCGGCAGCATAGGCAATTTCTGCTAATGGACCTATTCCTGCCCCACCGATGCCAGAGAAGTAAATATGCATGCTTTTAGTCTAGCACGAGCCTTTACCGACTGTTTCTGAGGTAAAATATGGCTATGGTAAGAAATAAGGTTAAAGTAACAAAAAAATACCAAGGAGTTTTGGGCATTAGCCCGATTTACTTGTTGATTGCTACCTTGGTTTGCGGGTCTATATGTCTGATTGCATTGAGACATAACAACCAACACATGGAACAGTTAAAGCAAGCAGTGTACTCCGCAGATAAAAATAACGACAACGTGCAGCAAGCCCTGGATAATCTACAGGCATATGTCACTTCTAATATGAATACGAACTTATCTACTGGCAATGGATCTGTATATCCGCCAATACAACTTGAATACACATACCTTAGGTTAGTTAAGGCTCAGGATCAGGCAGCCCTAAGTAATGATGCAGGTTTATACACTGCTGCCCAGAATTATTGCCAAAATCTTGATCCTACAGATTTTTCGGGTCGTAACCGAGTTCCCTGTATCGCACAGTACGTAACTAGCCATGGAGCTAAGCTACCCAAAATACCTGCGGCACTTTATGAGTTTGATTTTGTTTCACCAACTTGGAGTCCTGATCTAGCAGGTTGGACACTTATGCTTACTATTTTGCTCGCAATATTGACCGCTGTACTTTTCTTGGCCCGCTACTTTAATCGCCACTTTTCTCCTAAAAGCTAAACACCCCCTCTTTAATTAAGGGGTGTTTTAGCATTTAAGTTACTATTTACGGCTTGGAAGCTGCTGGTGTTGCTTTGCTCGTATTTGCTGGTTGTTGTACAGCGTTAGTTGAGCTTGGCGTGCTTGAACTAGTCGATTGGTTAGTGCATGTTTGTCCGTGTGGATATTCTTTGTAGTACTGAGCAACCGCTTTTGCTACTTGACCTTTGTCCTGGAGGTTCTCCCAAAAGGTAACTTGCTGCATATTTATAACCATTTGGTCATAAGGCGCATGTAATTCACAACCTAGCTTTACTAGGGATACATTAGAATTAGAGCTAGTATTTGTGCTTGATGATCCACTCTTGTTGTTAGTTTGTAAATAGAAAATATTAGTAAGAACAAGGTATTGGGCATTAATATTTTTAATGTTGCCAAAATATACCTGACCGGTATTAAGGAAGACTGCCTGAAGTTTATTGTTGTACACGTAATTGGCTTGTGACTTAGGTGCCGAAAATATAAGCACCAAGATCACAGCAACTATTAATAATACAATAACCCCTCCTAAACCGAGGGTTGCCCACTTAAGTAAACCCAGTTGTTTACTGGTTGATGACTTATCGTGCTTTGAGGGTTGTACCGGGTTGTGGGTAACGGGGTTTTGTTGCGGTAACGGTGAATTGCTACCACGCGTAGAAAAATCCATATTTTGTTTCTTCTCCACCCAAAATTAGTGTTTATGCTTACCTGCATAGTTTAAAGCAAAGCATATCCCTTATGCAATACATAAAAACTAGATTATGTATAAAATATTTGACAAATAAAAAGCCAACAGAGTATGGTAGGTGTACCATCAACTTATTTAAGAGGGAAAGGTATACAGCATATGGCATACCAGCACACAAATTCAAAAGGTGTCACATACTACTTAAACTCGAAAAAGGTCACCCTTCGTGGCGGTAAGGTGCAGACCATTTACTACTTCAGCAAGGACAAGCGTCCTGAAGCAACTGATCTGCCTGCAGACCGCGAAGTAAACGAAAACCCACGCAACGGCTTTTTGACCGTAAAGCGTAAATAAGTTAGTTTATCCTCACAAACTACTGCCGGACACGTTCCGGCAGTTTTTATTTATGACATTCTCAGTACAGAACTAACCATTGGATTGACAGTTTTGTCAATGGACAAATAAACAGGATTATGGTACTATTTAGTAAATGCCAGATAATCCAGAACTTGTCCAAGAGCAGACGCAACTACCCGGGTTTGAAACTAAACGTTTTGATGCTGACGCATTTGCAAGAGATGTGGCTCGAAGCGGCGAGTTACGAGTACAGCGGGACAACGAAAATGCAAGAAGCGATGTTAATAAAGAAATACCGGAAAATAGAGTTGGTATATTAGCTCCAGGCCAAATACGGCATGCAAGCAATATGGTTAAATTAATTCGCGCTACACAATTAAGAGATAAAGGTGAAGACATTAATGGCAAAGAAGGGGGAACTTAAGAGTCCACTATTCATCCTGGCTCCAATGGATGATGTTACTGATACTGTTTTTCGGCAAATTGTAAGTTCTTGTGCTGCCCCAGACTATTGTTTCAGTGAATTCGTGAACGTAGAAGGACTACTGAGTCCCGGTAGAAGCAGGTTGCTTCCAAAGCTTGACTGGAACTCGATAGAACCCCCACTCATAGCCCACATATGGGGCATAAACCCTGACCACTTCAGGGTTATGGCTGACGACATTGCATCAGGGAAAATAGCAAAAGAATTGGGCCTTAAACAAAACTATGCTGGGATTGATCTTAATATGGGTTGTCCTGCAAGAACCGTGGTTAAATCAGGCGCATGTTCTGCTTTAATCAAGAATCACGAGTTGGCTGCTGAAATCATTAAAGCCACCAAAAAAGGTGCCGGAGGAAGACTGCCGGTTAGTGTTAAGACACGGTTAGGATACGAAAGAATTGAACCTGAGTGGACACAATTCTTGTTAAAGCAAGATGTAAGTATGTTAACGATACATTTACGTACCGTTAAAGAAATGAGCAAAGTGCCTGCCCACTTTAATGAGTTAAAGAGAATAAAAGAAGAACGAGATAGTCTAGCTCCAAACACCCTCTTAGTAGCCAACGGTGATATATTAAGCCGAGAACATGGTCAAGAATTAATTGACTGCTATGGACTTGATGGAGTTATGATTGGTCGTGGAGTTTTTCACGATCCTTTCGTGTTTAGTGATTCAAGCCCATGGGAAGGCATGGAGGCTTCAGACAGACTAAATTTATTTAAAAACCACCTCCGTTTATATATGCAGTGGGCGATAAACCCTGATAAAGGCGTGGCAAGGCTAAACAAGTATGCAAAGATATATATTTGCGGATTTGATGGGGCAAAAGAGCTAAGGGATAAACTGGCTTCAAGAAAAAGCATCCAACAAATGTTGGATGAAGTGGAATCTTTTAGCGAAGAATATTCTTACATTTAAGTTTGGTGGGGATGGCTGGATTTGAACCAGCGACCAATCGGTTATGAGCCGACTGCTCTAACCACTGAGCTACATCCCCACGTGGTGCCTGTTAACGGAGTATACCAGAATAACTCGTAAGTTATATAATTAGCTTGGCCTATGCAAACAAAAATTAGATATTTACGAGCTTTTGTTACAGACTTTATCTATAGATTACGTGATATCCGCTTTGCTGGGCAAGTGTTGTTTGTGCTAATAGTGCTGATGATTAGTTGGAGTGGGGTTAAAGCAATTCAAATGAACTTTAATTTGCAAAAACAAATAGCAACCAACAAGCAAGAAAATTATTTGCAACAACTTCAGAACTCTAACTTGAAGCTTCAGAATGAGTACTATCAGTCTAAACAATACCTAGAGCTTCAAGCCAGAAGAAATTTTGGTCTGGCAATGCCGGGAGAACAGGAGATATTAGTACCTAAACATGTCGCTCTTTCATATGCACCAAAGATTAACATTAATGATGGTCAATCTTCTAAAATTAAAGCACCGACATTACAACAACACATTACTGACTGGGTTAACTTTTTCTTACATAGGAAATAGACCAATTGACTTTTCTACCTCTGTTTGTTAAGATAGCTTGGACTTTTTGATAGATATCGCGGGGTGGAGCAGCGGCAGCTCGCGTGGCTCATAACCACGAGGTCGCAGGTTCGAGTCCTGCCCCCGCAACCAGATCATGCACCAACAGAGTTAGACCGGTCTCCATGACCGGTTTTCTTATTTTCTCTTTAAATCATCACCACTGTTGACTGGTTCGAGTCCTATCCCCATTGGCTTGAACCTTGCTAAAGCGCTGAAATGTCTAGATTACCCCTACGGGGTGGTTCTAGAACTGCCCACTCTTCTATATGGTGGCTGGGCACCCACGACCTAGACCGGGTTCCTTGACCGTTATGCCTAAAAGCCCCCTACAACTTCTTGTATAACCGCTCACGTCGTTTGAATTGCCGATCCAAAAAAGCAATCTTCTTGTCATGGTAGTCAACCAGCACTTTGGGGCTAGAACTGTGCATCAAGCGGCCAACGTACTGTGTTAGCTTGCCCTCAGAGGCAAACGGAAAAGCTAGGACCAGTACCCCTATCTTCGCGACCGCGAAAGATGGATCGGTAAAGCTTGATTTTGTCTTCGGCTGGCATTGCTAGAGCTTTCGATAACGAGTTGTACTACCTTGGCCGATGCGCTCAACCTTTTTCATGCGCAGTAACCTGTCAAGTGCCTGTGAAACCGTTGGACGAGCTACTCCTGTATCTTCTGCGATAACACCCGGTGTTGCCTCACGTACTTTGCCCAGGTATGTCCAGACCTTCAGCTGTTGCGGAGAAAGCAATTTCTCAATATCTTCAGCGGTCAGTAATGCCACGGCCTGTTTAGCCTGTTCAAGTATGACGTTTAAAAAGTATTCTGCCCAAGCCAGGATTGATTCCTGCTTTGTATCAAAGGTGGTTTGGCTTTTTCGTAGAGCAATATAATACTCGGCCTTACTGTCTTCGATGATTTTTTCGTGTGATACATAGGGCACATAAGCGTATCCAGCTTGCAAAAGCAGTAGATCAGTCAGGATACGGCTGAGACGTCCATTGCCATCAACAAAAGGGTGTATTTTGAGGAACTCAACAATAAAAGCACTTATAACAATAAGCGGGTGATTCACGTCAGCTTTAACCTGATTTTGAGCCCATCCAACTAGCTCATTCATGGCTTTCGGCGTTAAATATGCTGGCGTCGTTTTAAACAATACGCTCAGAACATTGCCAGCTTGATCTTTCATCTGCACTTCATTTTCCAAGTGCTTGTACTGGCCTTTGTGGCGTTCATCCTTATCTGAATATTTGAGTAGCTGGTTGTGTAAATGTAGTATAGTGTTCTCGGTAAAATCTACGTCGTGGTAGCTATCAAAAATCATCCGTAGTGTCTCATAGTAGCCACGGACTTCTTGTGCATCCCTATCACGCATTTTCTGCATTGATAGACCACGCATCAAGGTTTCAACTTCTTCATCAGAGAGCTTTGCACCTTCAATACGGGTCGAAGCACCAGTAGATGTTGCGAGCGCTGATTGCTTTAATCTGCCCAGCATTTGTGGGCTTAAATTTAGGCCACCTTTCCACTGACCGTTAAGTTCATCAATCTGCGATAGAGTGCGGTATAAAGATGGTGGCAGATCTGCAATGCGTTTATCTAGGTTATTCATAAATCTACCATAGATTATATATGAGATTGTATTAGATTGCAATAGATCGCTAAGCTTGGTCAAAAGATTTTGATAATGATTACGAGTAAGTTAAAGTGAAGCGGGCCTAAAGATAGGCGGTAGATGTGCCTGGTTCGAGTCTATTCCTGGCAACCATAAGTGCTATAGCCTCTGTTTTTAAAGCAGAGGTTTTTGTTTGCCTAAAGCCCGCTAAGAAGTTATTTGGTTCGATTCCTGCTTGGTTGCTTGCTATTATTAAACTATGAAGTTAGTTCATATAGACGGTATTTCAGGCACAGGCAAAACATCGTTAGCTGAAGAGTTTACGAGATGCGGCTATAGTGCCTTAGATTCGGATGCAGCCTTTGGGTACTACGGTAACCCGGAAACCGGCGAAACGACCGATGAACAAGTTCAAGCGAATTGGTTATTGAACCTAGACAAAGTCAAAGAACTGGCTCAATCCCCTGGTGAAGATGTTATTTTCGTCTGCGGAGGTGCTATGAACCAAGATAAAGTTAGAAAACTATTTAGCCGTAGGTTCACTTTAGTTATAGACGATGAAACAATTATACAGAGGCTTTTGAATCGGACCAATAACCACTTCGGCAAAAATCCTGATGATTTAGCTAGACAGCTGGAATGGAATAAGGGAACGATAGATTATGCAAAAAGTATTGGTTCAATCGTGGTCGACTCTACTAGACCAATAGAAAAAGTGGCTGACGATATTCTAGAGCAATCAGGTTTTAGTCTTACACGTCAGAGTAACTGACTCCAACGCCCCCCTATATAGCTCTTGCCACCTAATTAACTCCGTAAGAAGTTGGCTCCATTTCGAATAAATCAAGAAACAAGCACAAACAGATTGACATTAACAAACATGTAACTATAATAGTAGTTACTATGAATAAATACTCCACTACTGTTATTAGAACCGGTAATTCATATGCGTTACGTGTCCCTAAGCAGTATATTAATGACGCTAATCTTAAACTTGGGCAAAAGGCGACCATTCAGCTGCCTATCCCCGAAGTTAAACAAGATCGAGCCAGGATTCAATCACTATTTAAGCAGCTTCAGGAGCTTGGAGCTTACAAAGATATTAAAGATCCGGCTGCCTGGCAAAGAGAGATACGTAAAGATCGTCCACTACCAGGTAGAAGTTAGCTCGATGGTTATTCTTGATACCAACATCTTCATATATATTGCAAATAGTATGTTGCCGACTGATATAGTTGCTAAAACAGATATCGGACATGCCAGCGTTACTAAGATTGAAGCACTGGGCTTCTCAACTATTCCTGCGAATGAACTTCTCATACTAACCAGCCTGTTCGAAGAATCATATAATTTGCCGTTAACTGACACTATAGTTAATCGAGCTGTACAACTTAGACAGGCAAAGCGTATGAGTCTTGGTGATGCAATAATTGCAGCCACAGCTTTAGAACACGACCTGGAACTCTGGACAGTGAATAAAGAGGACTTCAAACACATTGAAGGCTTAAATGTGACCAGTCCCCTGTAACCATCCTTTCTTGAATCTATGTCTAACGTTATTCTACTAAGATTCGGTATAATTAACCGACTCATGTTCGCCTCTATATAGCTTTCTCCAACGAGACAATTCCGCTAGAAGTTGGTTCCAGTTCGAATGCACAAGGGCACCAAGTTTATTCTACCTCTGTTATCGCAATAGAGATTTTAGTTTGACGAAACAAATCCTAAGAAGTTAAATGGTTCGAATCTTGTTTAGTAATTTTTGCTCTTGCTTGCATTTATTACATGAAACGTTAAAATGTTCAATTACTATGCCGAGTCCAGAAATAATTTTGTTAGGTGGGTCTCCCGGGTCAGGGAAATCCAGTATTGGCGAAAGGTTCGAAAGCATGGGAGTGCCAAAAGGTGCTCGCCACAAATCAATTGGCGATTTAAAGAGAGATATTACGTCCGGGAAAATAAAATCTATTCACGCTGATAGATTGAATAAAATTGAACATCCTGACCGTAGAACTGGCGCTGCACCTAGCGATGCCATGGCCGACATCATGGAAGAATTTATAATGATGAACCCCAGCGGCTTGACAATTGTCGATGGTTTTCCGCGTTATATGGATAGGGTAGAGCCATTTAAGGAATCAATGCAACGAATTGGAGCAAACGTCTTGGCTCTTGTGGTTGTCGAAGTTGATGATGAAAAGGTCCTGATGGAACGTCTTATGAACCGAGAGGTTAGGCCTGAACAGAAAATTAAAGACCCAACAGAACGATTAGCAGACCACCGAGACAATGTTGTACCAACTTTAAGTGTTTTGGCTGCCGATTATCCAACTTACAGGCTGGATGGCACTTTGCCCATTGAAAAGAATGCAGAAGAATTACTTGTAATTTACGAGCGCCACAGCGTTAAGAGTAACAAGTTCTAGCCTGCTAAGGCATGGAAGCTCAATGGGTGTGTATAGTAAGCTATATTCACCGATTTAACTTTGGCAAGTTACAGTTCTAGTTCAAGCGTGTTTGGGTAACCAAATGTATTCATTCCGGTTGCTAGGGCAGCGTTTTTGTTTATATTGAATTTACGGGGGCATATTAATGCTAGCTTCATTTGGATATTCAATATCGCTTACATATAGTATTAGCTATGGAAAAAAGAAGAGTTGCAGTGCGGGCAATTATCATTGAAGATGGTAAGTTGCTATGCGTTAGGTTAAAGAAATATCCAGGCAAGGCAACTAGTGATGGTCAGGACTACTGGTGTACTCCCGGCGGAGGAGTCGATATTGGCGAACCGCTAGTTTCTGCCCTAGAAAGAGAACTTATAGAAGAGACTGGTATTAAGCCAATATTAGGAAGGCTCATATATATACAACAATTTCAGCATGAGAACTCAGAACATTTGGAGTTTTTCTTCCATGTAATTAATGCAAAAGATTATAGGAGTATAGTTCTAGAAGAAACTACAAATGGAGTAATTGAAATAGCTGAGATTAATTTTATAGATCCTATTAACAACGTTGTTTTACCGACCTTTCTTAGCGAACGGAACATTGCATTAGATATTAAAGACGGCAATCTAGAGATATTCAATTATATAAACCCTAGTTCTGTTTAACTTGACATTGAGAGCAAAGACCAGCGATTTCGAATTGGTGCCGCATTGCTTCAAATCCAAATTTTTTAGATATTGTTTTAATAAACATTTTGATGTGTTTTTCATCAGCAATGTCAATTACTTTTCCGCACCTTAGGCAGCTTAAATGGTGGTGGTGGGATAAGAACTGGTCACTTAGTTCTAGTTTGTACTTCCAGCCGACGTATATTCGGTGGACAAGCCCTAATTTCTCAAATAGCTCAATGTTTCTATAAACGCTAACCCGATCTACCTCCCCTTTGGTTCTAGATAGAATTTCCCTAATTGACTGAGGTTCAGGGTTTAATAGCAGGTTAAAGGTAGCTTCACGAGCCTTGGTTATGCGGTACCCGTTGCTTGTTAGTATATTTCTAAACTTAATTAGGTCATTCTCCGACATAGACAAATCTTATAGTAACTGAAACAAAATTGCAATAAGATTAGTAATTACCTAAAGTTCATATAAATTTAAGGAACCGATTAATACGTTTCGCAAGCATGCTAAGCCTTATAAATCCTGATACTTACCCCTGTAAATATATTTGCATTAAAGTAGTAAGTACACCGATAACACCAAGGCGATTCGTTTAATGTACTTATAAAAAATACTTGCACAAAAAAACAATATATTGTATTTTCAGCCTTAAGGGGTGGCGGGGTAAGGCATCTCCTCATGATGCTAGGGTAGGTAAATAGGGCACATGGTGGAAGCAACCAAACGAATCCTGATCGTTGAAGACGACCTCAACTTAGTGTTGGCCCTTTACCGTGCTCTGAGCCACACGTATAAGGTTGACACTGCTAAAACTGCGGCAAGTGGGCTTAGAAAAGCCAGAAGCTTACCTTTAGACCTGATTATTCTAGACCTTAACTTACCGGACTGTTCTGGATTAAAAATCACAAGAAGGTTGCGTGAAGAGGGAATAAACACTCCTGTCTTGGTTTTAAGTGGTGATTCAAGCCTTGTTAGTAAGGTCGACTTACTAGACAGTGGCGCAAATGACTATGTTACGAAACCATTTAGTCTGGCCGAATTAAGGGCACGCATTCGTGTATTTATGCGAAGAGACATTTCACCCGTTCGCGGTGTCTTGGTAAGTGGGGAGCTAGAGCTAAATCCTAGCACGTTGCGAATAACTGTTAATGGACAAGAGCTTACTTTAAGAAAAAAGGAATTTCTTATCCTCGAATGTTTGGTGCGTAATGCTGGCAGTGGCGTGGACAGGGACTACTTAAGGACATACGTCTGGGGTAATGATAAAACAGTAAGTAATAATTCATTGGACGTTCACGTTAAGTCTCTTAGAGATCAACTAAAATTAGTTGGGTTAAGTAATTTAATAGCAACCGTACATGGGCTAGGATATATGTACGATGCCAAAAAACCGAAAGTAAGGGTTTAAAAATGTCAAGCCGGATACCTATTAAATCAGCCGGCGGCCCAGCTCCAAAACGCTCAAGTAAAGCTCTAGCCAATAGTCAAGAATTAGTAAAATGGGCTCAATACGGAAGGATTATTGCTGGTTTAATACATGAGATAAGTACTCCGTTGACTTCCGCCACTTTGACGCTCGATCAATATGATAACCAAAACACTGACGACCTAGTTAAGCAAGTAAGAAAAGATTTGCGATTACTTGAGCGCTACATAATGGCTGCAAGACAACAACTAAAAGGCGAGAGTGATCCCGTTTACTTTTCGCCAGTTTTGGCTATCCGTCAGGTCGTGAGAACTTTAGGTGCTAGAGCCAATGAGGCAAATACTAAGGTCATGGTTCTAGGCAATGTCAGCCCAAGACTATATGGTGATCCAGTTAAATTCCGTCAAATTATTGGCAATCTCATAAACAACGCTATCGACGCTTGCGAAGCTAACTCTAGTGATGAACAAAAAAGTGTAGTGTTAAATTTGGATTTAACCAAAACGGCTCTAATAATTAAGGTTGAAGATAACGGACTCGGCATAAGCCCAATATTTATAAATCAGATTTTTGAACCTTTTTATAGCACTAAGAGTAAATTTGGTCGAGGTACAGGCGTCGGGCTCGATATGGTTAAGCGTTACGTTGAACAAGATTTTAGTGGCACAGTAAGGGTAGTTTCCAGATCCAATAAGGGCGCCTGCTTTATTCTGACTTTTCCCTTAATAAAATTGCAAATAAAGCCAACTTTAAGGCAGATGTGTTAAAAATAAAGAAAGAGCATATTTGAAGTGGCCACTAAAGAATCCATAGAATCCACCAGCATTAGCTCAACCGCAATAGGACGGTCGGTAGTTATGCATCTTAGCACTATTGTTAAGGTATTCTTAGTAGTTGTATTGGTGAGCCTAAGTTTCTATGGTGGCGTGCTCTATGGAACCAGCGATAGCAACAGCCCAAGTAATATTGCGTCAAATACTATTAACCACCGATTTGCAGTTGGCCTCGTAGTTTACATTAATCCTAAGTCAATCACTATTACTAACGAGGAAAATACATACACAAAAACTTTTGCTATTTCCAAAAAGACTATTTTCAGCATAAACGGAACCAAGGCCAATGCTTCTCAGATCCGGGCAGGTTATCGGGTTCTAATACGTGAATCCAGGAGTGATCCAAGCAAGGCTGGTGTAGTAATTGCTAATACTAGTTTTAGTGGATAGCCAAAAATACTCTTCTTATCTTATAATAGCCAAGAGTTAGTTAAAAATGAAAAAAATAAAATCACGCTTGAAGTTTTTACTTGGCATATATCTATTAAGCCAAGTAAGTTTCTATGTTTTCTCGCCTTTGTATGCCTTGTTTGGCAAGAGCTTAAATATGACTCCAAAGTCCATAGGTTTCATATGGGGTACATACACTCTTGCTTCGGCTTTTTTTATACTAGTATTTGGTAAGTTTGAAAACAAGAAGAAAAAGGAAGGTTTTATTAAATTGGGAATGCTAATTTATGTAGCTAGCGACCTATTATTCTTGTTTGTTCATAATCCTGAGTCTTTGCTTTTAGTACTGCTTCTTGCTGCTGTAGGGTCAGGTGTTACCTTCCCATCAATTAAGACTTTGTTTGCCAGAAATGAAAACAAGGGCAGGGAGAGCGAAGAATGGTCTTGGATGGATAGCGGCAATATGCTCGCTGCTTCAATTGGCGCCTTTATTGGAGGAACAATAATTAGTCTTTATAGTTTTAAAGGCCTTTTTATTGCTATGGCTGTTATTCAAGCCCTGGCTTTTTTATTATCTAGCCAGGCGTTCAAAAAAGCATAAGCGTTGTTTTTCGTGTTATTTTAAATATAATTAAGCAAAGAATATCAATATAAATAAAGAAAAAAATGAAAATACGCAGTCCAATTAAAGTCTTTTTGCTAAGCATAGTAACTTTAGGTATTTATGATCTCTATTGGTTAGTAAAAACCAGAGCAGATCTAAATAAAGAAACCACCAAGCACGTACCTACGATATGGCTAATCATAATTCCATTTATTGTTTTAGGAGCCGGACTCATATTAATGATAGTAGGCACAAGGTCTTTGCCTGCAACAAGTTCTTATACTGCTGGCAGCTACAGTTTTAACAATAACTCCTTTAACAATACGCCGACGTATGCGTCAGGATCTAGCGTATCAAATGGCAATTCTTCCTTATCAGGATTGGGAGTTGCAGGTTTTGTCATAACTATCATAGCCTATTTACTATTCCTAACCGTAGTGCCGTATTGGTTCTTCAAGTATTCAAAATCCATTAACGAATACACCAAGGGAAAGATGGGCACGGCAGTATCGTTCTTATTGCTATGGTTGCTACATTTTATAGGGGTTGCTTTAGTTCAAGATGCCATTAACGATACGCTAGAAGCTGGCCCTAGCACTGGAGCGCAGCCTATAGGACCATCTGGCCAGGATCCAGTAGCGCCTATGGGTCAATTTCCTCAGACTCCACCGCCAGCACCTATGCAGCCAATAACTTCTAACCCAGCACCACAGCCAGCTGAGCCAATGACGATGCAGACATCTGCTCAAGTCGAGACAATGGCGCAGACTCCGGTTACCCCAGAAAGTATGCAAATTCCTGCACAACAATCTCCTTCGCAAGTGCCACAACCCCAAAATGCTCCCGCACAGCAAGATCCCAATAACCAGCCAAGTAGCAATAATATAGTGTCTCCTCCTGACGCAACAACAGGACAACAATAAAACAACCGGCTTAAGCCGGGTAGGGTTAGTTAAACTTGGTAGGCGTGAGTTGGACGCATTGGACACAAATCAAGCAGGAGTTAATAGGTTACTGGAAGTTAGTAACTGAAATACAAGCTAATAGGCAAGTTGCTTACTAAAGCTGATTTTTTAGGTTACAGCTCTACACAACCTTGAATTTGCTTTATTGATTCTAAAACTATTGTTCTGCTGGCAAAACTACTTTAGTACCATTGGTTGAATGGTCTTCGATAGTTATTGCACCTGATTCATCCAAAGATATAGTAGCTTGTGTTCTAGACAAGTCTTGGTTTTCTCCGTCTAACAAACCGAGAAGGTAGTTATTTCTATTATCTTTATCTCTACCAATAGTTTCGCTCCTGCCAGGGCGCAGGGGTACAATTCCTGCCAATCGGTCTTCTGGGTGATAATTTAATGTAACCAATCCATACCTAGTACGAGTTACCCCTAGAGCAGTTAACTCTTTTTGCGTATCAGGGTAGTAAAGTACTGCTTTACCTGTGGTTTCGGCTTCTTCACCAAAATCAATAAGAGCTACTCTCCTATCTACGTCCGATCCGGGAGCTACCGGAGAAGGTAATACTAGTTCTGTAACAGTAGCACCATTAAAACCTTGAGCGCGAGTGGCTTCAAGGTCACGCAATACTTGACCACTAGGTATCTGGACAGCTTCACCATGTAACAATCTTTCCGTTACCGGAGTAGAGGTTTCAGCTGATGTTTGAGGGAATGATTCTGACATATGTTTATTTTTATTTAATACAATAAACATACTAGCATACTATTGGCTATACGTCAATTAACTGTTATGTTTAGTATCTACTGTTGGAGTGTAGCGTAGACAAGAATCCGTTCATTGATAATAAATGACCAACTAGACGCTCTAACTGAGCGTAAATATAAAGTTATTGATTACTTTTTAGACTAAAAGATAGACTAAGAAACTAAAGACAAGAAGATTGCCCAGATAGAAGAATAGATAGCCCAGTTTAAGCTCAAACAACTAGACGCTGATACTTACGTTGACCAAAAGGAAGAAATAGTCGATGGTGGTATGTTATTCATGTCCGACCCCGCAGCATTTTGGAATATTGCAAGTTTAGAGTCTAAGAAACGTATACAAGACGTATTGTTCCCTGAAGGATTGGTTTATGACTTCGATTCTGGATTCGAACCACCCGTTTTAAGTAAATCGTATCTGTTAATTGAAGATATTGTGAAACAAAATGCCAAAAATCCAAGTATGGTAGCGGCGAGTGGACTTGAACCACCGACCCCAGGCTTATGAGTCCTGTGCTCTAACCAGCTGAGCTACGCCGCCATTAACAGGGACATTATACCTTATATTAGTTTGACTAATTCAGCGTTTTTAAAACTACTAACTCTGTGTAGTTTTTGTTTAGGGTCAATAACCGACTTTAGGGCACGTCCAATAGCGCTGTGGCTAACCAATACTATTGTGTCGGCGTCTAATCCGTTAAGATATTCAAGGCCGATTTTAGCTCTTGCTAGTAAATTCTCGTTTTGCTCGACTCCCTCATATTTTTTAAGGTTTAAGCCTTTTCTGTAGTCAGTTCCCTCAAGCTCTCCTAGTTCACGTTCCATAAATAAGTCGCTTAAAATTATCTTGTTTTCAGGATAACCTATCTCATCGGCAATAACCCGAGCGGAGTCATATGTACGCTTCATTGGTGAGCTAACAATAAGATCAACTACGACACCCTCTAAATCAGCAGCTGCTTTTTTACACTGATCAATGCCCTCTTTAGTAAGTGGTGTGTCGCTTCGGCCTGAAAACAGTCCTCTCTGATTCATTTCACTTATGCCGTGTCGCATAAAATACAAGTGTTTCATTACGATCATTCTCCTTATAAAATGATACGTTATGGAGCTTAGCTTACCAACAAAACCAGGTACCTATGTAGTAGCAGTTAGTGGTGGCATTGACTCAGTCTGCTTACTTGATTTATTAGCCAAGGAGGGGAGACATAAGCTTATTATTTCCCACTTCAACCACGGAATTAGAAATGATAGCCACCTTGATGTAGCTTTTGTAAGGAGTCTATCGAAAAAATATAAACTGCCTTTAGTTGTCGGCTTAGAAAGCCTGGGCGCTAACGCAAGCGAGGAAAAAGCTAGGCAAGCAAGGTATGCCTTCCTGTTTGACACAATGAAAGCTCAGGGGGCGTCTTCTATCATTACAGCACACCATTTAGATGATCGTTTAGAAACAATGTTTATCAACATTATTCGGGGCACCGGACGACGTGGTTTGGCCTCCATTCAGGAATCAGAATACATTAAACGACCACTATTAAAGTATAGTAAGGATGACCTTAAGGAATATGCAAGGATCTATGGTCTAAAATGGCGTGAGGACAGCACCAATAGCAGTGATAAGTACTTACGAAACTATATTCGACATAACGTTTTAACTAAGCTTGATAAGGGGACCAGAGATAGGCTTATTGCTTTAATGGATGATCAAACGGTAATTAACCAGCAGATTGACCAGATAATGAACGGACTTTTAGAGGGCGACAGCAGGAAATTAAGGAGACGAATTTTGAGTAATTTGTCATTTGTAGAAAGTGAAGAATTAATTGCCTCTTGGCTAAGGCAGAATAATCTGTTTAACTTTGATCGTATGACTATTGAGCGATTGACTCTAGCCTCCAAAACTAAGCGGCCAGGGACCAAACTTGATGTCTTTGATGGTAACCAAATAAGGGTTGAAAAAGAATATTTGGCACTCGTTGGCGTTGAGCGCTAGTAAAAAGTGTTAAAGGCAGTATATAATTAGGAATAGCTATGGAGAAGAAACCAATTAGACCGAATCGTAATAATAACAATAACCGCCGTAATATGAAGAATATAGGGTTTGTGGTTATATTGGTGCTTTTGGGTTTGATCATATTCAGTGCGTATAACCAGCCCTCAAACCTTAAGACAATACCTCTAACTGAAGCAGTATCACAGGCCAACGCAGGTGATTATAAGTCAATTACAGTCAATGGTAATGAGTTAGAGATTACGCCTAAGAGTAAATCCAGTCCGACTCTTAAAAGCTATACAGATCCTAATGCAAGCTTGAAATCTCAAGGCATTGACTACAGTAAAGTTACTGTTTCTTATAAGCCTCAAACTAGCTCAACCTCAGCTTGGATAACCATCGGTGAGTCAGTTATACCCGTACTGATTATTGCCGGAGTACTTTTCTTTATGCTTAGGAGTGCACAAGGCCAGGGAAACCAGGCATTAAGCTTCGGAAAGAGCCGGGCTAGGCTGTATGGTAACGAAAAAGATAAGGCAACATTTGCGGATATTGCGGGGTCTGCTGAAGCTAAGCAAGATTTATCTGAAGTAGTAGAATTCTTAAAATATCCCAAGAAGTTTGCTAGCTTGGGCGCAAGAATACCCAAGGGAGTCTTACTCGTAGGTCCTCCCGGAACGGGTAAAACTATGTTAGCGAGGGCGGTTGCAGGTGAGGCAAATGTACCCTTTTTCAGCATCTCTGGATCTGAGTTTGTTGAAATGTTTGTCGGCGTAGGAGCCAGTAGGGTGCGTGATCTGTTCTCTAAAGCTAAAAAGAATTCGCCTTGCATAATCTTTATAGATGAAATTGATGCTGTGGGCCGTAGGCGTGGTTCAGGAATGGGTGGGGGTCACGATGAGCGGGAACAAACCCTAAACCAGATATTGGTAGAGATGGATGGCTTTGAACAAGGGCAGAACGTAATTGTACTTGCAGCTACCAACCGTGCCGACGTATTAGATCCGGCTCTGCTTAGGCCTGGACGTTTTGATAGGCGTGTAAATATTGGTTTACCAGACAGAAAGGAACGTGAGTCTATATTGAAAGTTCACTTCACTAAGAAGCCTTTAGCAAAAGATGTAGATTTAGATGCATTAGCTGCAAAAAGCGCTGGCAGTTCTGGTGCTGACCTTGCAAATATTGCTAATGAAGCAGCCATTATAGCTGCAAGAAACAACAGCCATACTATTAATCAGAAAGATGTTACTGAAGCTTTTGAAAGGGTAGCCATTGGGCCGGAGCGCAAGAGCAAGGTAATGACAGAGGCTGACAAAATTACAACTGCTTATCATGAAGCTGGTCATGCTCTGGTTGGGCACGTTCTACCGGATAGCGATCCAGTCCACAAGGTTACCATTATTCCGCGTGGAGGTACTGGGGGTGTAACTTGGTTTATTCCTCCTGAAGATCGGGTATATGTATCACTTGTCCAGTTTAAGGACATGTTGGCTAGGGGCATGGGGGGTCGTATTGCCGAAGAAGTTGTACTTGGACCTGACCATATCACT
Organism: bacterium; assembly: GCA_021848145.1. Classification (GTDB taxonomy): domain Bacteria; phylum Patescibacteriota; class Saccharimonadia; order Saccharimonadales; family UBA4665; genus JAJZWH01. The sequence continues at coordinate 21,000 of JAJZMX010000002.1, read as the reverse complement.
ACCGGTGCGGGTAGCGACCTACAGCACACAGCAGAGATTGCACGTGACATGGTTATTAATCAAGGTATGGGTAAGCAGTTACGTGATCAAGTGTTCAAGGTTGATGATGGCATGATGCTGGATAAACTTGTGCATGAGCGTGAATATTCCGACGACACAGCTAAGGTTATTGACCAAGAAGTTGAAGCTCTAATAACCGAGGCCGCAAATCGTGCAAGGCTAGTAATTAAAGCCAACCGTGATAAGCTTGAAGCCTTAAAAGACCGCTTGCTAACAAAAGAAACTGTAGAAGCGGATGAAGTAGCTGAAGTACTGAGTGGCGCGCATATGCCTAAAGCCGCAGCACTGTATTAAAATTACTTCAAAAGATCCTTTGAGTACCCACTATAGCTGAGCTATACTTTCAGTAAGAATATTTCCCTAACGCAGAGTGCCCTGTTAAATGGAATCAACCAAGCATAAGAAAAAGTCGACAATTTTTAATGTCGCAACCTTGCTCATAGCGACTTCAATCGTCGGTCAGATTCTTGGTTTCCTAAGAACCAAGTTAGTTAGTGCCAATTTTCCAATTACTGGCGCAGGCAGTACCGACGCTTACTTCGCTGCCTTTACTATTCCTGACCTGTTTTTCTATACGATTGCAGCTGGTGCATTGGGGGTGGCATTTATGCCTGTACTGTCCGATTATCTCCACAATAACGGGCGCAAAGCGGTGTGGGAGCTAACAACTAGCTTTTTGAATCTTCTTATGGTAGTGATGTTTGTCGTAGGCATTGTAATTCTGATTTTTGCAAAGCCTCTGGTGCATGATATTGTCGCTCCGGGTCTGTCTGCACCTCAGCTTAATAGAGCAGCGGACATTATGCGGCTACTGGCATTTAACCCACTATTATTTACGGTCTCGGGTGTATTAACTAGCGTACAGCAAACCTTAGGCAGGTGGCTCTTCTTTGCTATTGCTCCAATCGTTTACAACTTAACAATCATTACAAGTATTTTTGTTTTTCGACATAACATAGGTATTGTCGGACTTGGCTTCGGTGCCTTAGGGGGAGCGGTTCTGCAGCTAATAGTAGTTCTAGCCGGACTTAGGAAGTTGAATTTTTCATGGAAGCCAGTCATTGATTGGAAGAATACTCACCTCAGGACCGTACTGAAGAACTTGCCTCCTAGATCTCTAGACCAGGGCATGGATCAGATTGAGGATATTGTCGAAACCCACATAGCTAGTGGTCTCGGCAGCGGAAACATCTCTTACTACAACTATGCTTATACATTGAGCACAGCACCAATTCTTCTAATTGGCACGACGATTGCGACAGCTGCTTTTCCTAAACTTAATGCTCGTATCAGCCAGGGTAGACCAGACCTTTTCCGAAAAGACTTCCTGAGCGTTCTTAGGGTAATGATCTGGGTAGCCGCACCAGTAGTTGTCATTAGTTATTTTTGTCGTGGCTATTTAGCCAGGATCATATTCTCCAAGGGAAACGATAAAATTGCTGTTATATTTGGATTTTTAGCGGCTGCAATTTTTTTCCGCATTCTCTATGCCCTTATATCCAGGTGGTACTATTCAAAAAAAGATACACGGACTCCAATGTATATGTCGATTTTTACTATCGGTCTCAACGTATATTTAGCAATAACCTTAGCCAAGCCATCTGTGTTTGGCGTATCCGGACTGGCGATAGCTCAGTCGATTGTGGCGGCTACCGAGATCTTTATTCTTGGCTTTATTATGGTTTGGCGTGACCGTAAGTTGCTTGATCCTAAATTTTGGGGTGGGGTGATTAAAATAGCATCAGTCACGGGTTTTACCGTCCTAGCTGGTTTTATTATGGTTACTTTAATGCCTCTAGGTCTTTTAGACAGGGGCTTTGTTACTCTAGGGGGTAAACTATTTATTATTACTATTGTGACTTTGGCAGTACACTTTATTGTGTCTCTGCTGTTTGACTTGGAAGAGGCAAGGCCGATTGTAAGCTTCATTCGTAGAATTGCTCTACGGCCAGTTAAGATAGATTTTACTTAGGCCAAAAGGTTCTGAAGAGATTCAATGGAAGAAAACCGAATTCGTAATTTTTGTATAATTGCCCATATTGACCACGGCAAGTCCACTTTGGCGGACCGTTTGCTAGAGCTTACTGGAACTGTAAATCCTAGGGAAATGAAAGCCCAAATACTAGACAAGATGGACTTGGAGCGAGAAAAGGGCATAACAATTAAACTTGCACCTGTCAGGATGAAATATAGGGACTACGAACTTAATCTTATTGATACTCCTGGCCATGTTGATTTTAGTTATGAAGTATCGCGTAGTCTGGCGGCGTGTGAGGGTGCACTTCTTGTGGTTGACGCTACACAGGGTATCCAAGCCCAAACTCTTGCTAATGTATATTTGGCTATGGCAGCGGATCTAAAACTGATTCCAGTAATGAATAAGATTGACCTTCCGGCTGCAGACATTGAAAAAACGGCACTGGAAATCGTTAGCCTTCTTGGGTGCAGGAGAGATGAAATACTATCCATATCCGCTAAAACTGGTGATGGAGTTGATGAGTTACTTGAAAGAATAATACTTAATATACCTCCGCCTAAAGTTAATTTGGAATCCCCCACCCGTGCATTAATCTTTGATAGCTATTTTGACGATTACCGTGGCGTTATTCTCTACGTTAGGGTTGTTGACGGTAAGCTTAACAAACAAGATGCTATACAGATGATGGCATCAAGAGCCGATGGTTTAGCTTTAGAGGTTGGCTCACTAACTCCCAACATGACACCAACTAACCAGTTAAGCTCAGGAGAAATTGGATATATAGTTACAAATTTAAAAACAGCCAATGAAGCTCGGGTGGGAGACACAGTCACTCTTTCCAATAAGATTGCGAGTAATCCGCTTCCGGGATACAAAGAAGTGCTGCCATTTGTTTACGCGGGATTCTTCCCTGAGAGCAATGCAGATTACCAAGCGTTAAAGGACGCTGTGTCCAAGCTGGCGCTTAACGATTCGGCTCTAAAATATACGAGCGAAAACTCTCCAGTACTTGGTTTTGGTGTCCGGATTGGATTCTTGGGCTTGCTGCATCTGGACATAATACGCGAAAGGTTAGAGAGGGAATATGGACTAGATTTGGTCGTAACTAATCCTTCTACCGATTACCATGTCGTTTTAACAAGTGGCAATGAACTGGATATTAAAAGCGCTTCTGACTTGCCAGACCCGACCCTGATAAAAGAAATTAGGGAGCCGTGGATAAAAGGTGAATTGGTTTTGCCAAAAGAGTATGTAGGCTCAGTCATTAGCCTTATTATTTCCAAGCGAGGTAAACAATCGAACCTAAGTTATGTAGATGAACAGGCACTAATTAGTTTTGAGGCTCCGTTAGCAAATTTGTTAACGGATTTTTACGACCAACTAAAGAGCTTGACCAGTGGCTTCGGCTCCTTTAACTACGAACTAGCAGACTATAGGACAGATGATCTCGTTAGATTAGATTTTTTGGTTGCCGGAGAAAAGATCGACGCTTTATCTGTGATGGTGCACCGAAGCGAAGCTGAATCACTAGGCAGGTCTATACTATCTAAGCTTAAGGAAATTATTCCTCGACAAAACTTCAAGGTTTCATTACAGGCTGCCATTAGCGGCAAAATAGTTGCCCGTGAAGATATTAGCGCCTACCGCAAAGATGTTACGGTTGGTTTATATGGAGGCGATGTTACCCGTAAACGTAAAGTATTAGAAAAGCAAAAAAAAGGAAAGAAACGTCTTAAGCGGTTCGGCAAGGTGGACATACCAAGTGAAGCATTTTTTGTGATGATGAAACGTTAGGATGAACATGAACCAATTGCATTACCGTAAAGAATTAGAAACAATACTCGCCAACTATAAGGTTTCCAGTGATGGCCTAAATCTGCTTGTCAAGATACCCTTAGTATTGCTAAGCGGTCCCTCTGCGGTAGGTAGAAATACTATTATTAATGAACTTTTAAAAACCGGTGACTACCATTTTATAGTTTCGGATACGACACGAAAACCACGTACCAATAACGGTATACAGGAAAAAAATGGAATCAACTATTGGTTTCGAAAAGAGGATGACGTGCTAGAAGATCTGCGCAGCGGCAAGTTTCTCGAGGCGGAAATAATCCATGACCAGCAGGTTTCAGGAATTAGTATCAGGGAACTTGAGCGCGCTCAAATGGAAAACAAGATCGCAATTAAAGATATTGAGATCGGGGGATTCAACAATGTTAGCGCAATAAAACCGGATAGTGTCGGTATATTAATTTTGCCACCATCCTTTAATGAGTGGATAAGACGTTTAACTAACCGCGGCGAAATGTCTAAAGCTGAGATTATTAATCGCCTGGAAACGGGTCGGCGCATTTTTAAAGAAGCGTTAAACAACAAAACCTTAAATATAGTGGTTAACGACAGACTTGATGCAGCAGCTAAGGAGATAGATATTCTGGCTCATGGTGGAGTTCAGCAAAATAAACGGGTAAATCTTGATCTTCTAGGCTCACTTTTTGATCAAACTTCCAAATATCTTCTAGATAAGGGCAGTAGCGCAAGTTAGCTGGCACTCTTGACTATTGAGTGCTAAACTTCTAGAATGTTATCTGAATAGACAGGTGTTTTGCCCGAAATGATGAGCGAACGTCAAAGTGAAATTTTAAAAGCAATTGTTGAACAGTATGCTGAAGTTGCCAGTCCAGTTGGGTCTAATCTGCTAGCTAAAGTATTTAATGTTTCTTCGGCAACGATTCGGGCCGAAATGGCTGAGCTTGAGAGGATGGGCTATATCATGCAACCCCATACGAGCGCAGGACGTATTCCCACAGACAAAGGATACCGCTTCTATGTAAATAAGCTTAACGAAGCGTCCGAAGATGACATATTGGACGGACGGGCCACACGAGCTTTAACGATCAGGGTTCAGGAAGGAGGCATACCTGAGAGAATTATACGCAATGCCGTAGATACTTTAGTTGAACTCACCCATAATTTAGGGTTAGCTACCATAGGTAACCAGCTATATATTAGTGGTCTCAGCAACTTGTTTGGTCAACCAGAGTTTATTAGTGGAAGCCAGGTGCGCCAAGTTGCGCAACTACTGGATAATCTTGAGCCCTGGTTAAGAGAAGCGTCGCCAAACCAACCTTTAAACGTATATATTGGTCGCGAGAACCCAGTAGGTCGTAGTGCGGGAGCCAGTTTGATCATTTCCCGATTTAGAAGCGGTTTCAGTGACCACAGCTATATTGGGGTTTTAGGGCCAACTCGGCAGCAATATAAAGATGTAATGCATTTAGTCCGACGTGCAGGACAAGAATTAGAAGGGGCATTAAGTGGCAGATAACAAGAGTAAAAAACCAACCGATCCGGAATTAGAAGAGGCTCAAAAAAAAGTAGCTGAACTAACCGAAGCTCTTCAGCGTGAAAGAGCTGATTCGATTAATTTGCGACGTCAGCACGAAATTCAGCTTTCTAGTGTCCGCCAACTAAGTACGGCTAAAGTCGTTAAGGAATTGCTTCCAGCCATCGACAATTTAGAACGTGCACTGAAGCATGTACCAGAAGACCTAAAAGGGCATGAATATATGAAAGGTGTTGAGGCTGTAGCGAAACAGTTTGATAAAATATTTTCTGACCTTGGCGTTAGTAAGATAAAAACTGTAGGAGAGGAATTCGATCCTAAATTACATGAGGCGGTACACCTAGATGATTCTTCAGGAGGTAGTCGTGAAGTTGTTAGTGAAGAGCTTCAATCCGGGTATCTTTTGGGGGATGAAGTTATACGCCATGCTATGGTAAATGTACCCCTCGAACAATAGTCTGCTGTAAAAAAAGCTAGTGCTTATGTATAATTTAACCTAAGAATTAACTTATAGGCATTAGAATGGAATCCAACGATAATCAAGTTTCAGGGCTGCCGGGTCAAGACCAGCCTCAGTCCGAAGATGAAAACCAACAACAAATAAAACCAAGTTATGACACCCAGGACTCTGTTTCTAGTAGTGAAACCGAGTCGGTTAATGACATGAATGAGGGTGTTTCATTACCTACAGAAACCTCACAAGAGGAAGAATCGTCTACTCCTGAGCCTGAAGTGGCTTCTTCCTTCGTTAGTGCAGGTGAAACAGACACGCTAAACCAAGCTGGCGTCGTCAACAATGACAGTCAACCAAAGCCAATAACCGATATAACCACTAGCCAGACTTCTCCAGCCGTGAGCACAGTAGAGGAAACTCCACCAAGCACAGTAAGGGTTGAAACTTCTCCTTCATCAGAAATCCACTCTATCCAAGAACAAACTACATCAACCACAGAACCAATTGTAGTTTCATCAGGAGGTAAGGATAGTGAAGCTAAACCGGAGAAAGTGCCTAAAACTTCTAGTAAATTTGGTAAAAGTGGGCGTAAGCATTTCTGGCGCAATGTGGTCATTGCTTGTGGAATCTTAATTGTTTTAATGGGTGGCGGTGCTCTAGCTTTATTTACTGTTTATCTTCCAAGTCAGCCTTGGTATATCTTGGATAATGCCTTAAAAAATACTATGAGCCAAGACCAGTTTACAGCTAATATTGTAGCTAATAGCTCTGGGGGCAAAACAACACTACCAGTACAGATAACAAGTACTTCGGCAGTTAATTTAAAAACTAAACAAATTAATGAAGATCTAGGCTTAAACCTTGGGTTTGGTGGAAATACTAGTATTCCTATACAAGGTAGACTAGTTAATGGGAATCTCTATTTTAAAGTTAGCATGCCACCGTCTTTGCTTAATATACTACAGTCTGCGTCATCAGGCAGTGGGTCGTCTAATTCTAATTTAAGTAACGTTTCTGTTTTAAATCTTTTTCCTCCTCAGCTCATTAAATTAATAAATAACCACTGGTTGAGTGTTGGCAAAGCAATGCTAGACCAAAGTAAACCTGTAAAATGCCTGTTGAATGGTAACTGGACCTTATCTAGTAGCGACACCAACTATTTAACTAGTAGCTACATGAAAAAGCCGTTCTTCAAAGTCAATACATTAACTAGTGATACGGTTGGTGGTGTTGCTTCAGACAAACTGTCAGTGACCATGAACGATAACGAGGCGGCGAACTATCTTAAGGGGATTGGTAATCTTCAGGCCTACAAAAACTACCAAGAATGTCTTGGAGGTAAAAATAGTCAAGGCAATTTCAGCTCTCTAGCTGACGGGAAACAGACGCCGCTTACTATATGGGTAGATAAGTCCAATAACTTAATAAACAAGGTTGAGCTTAATTCTATCCCGGGTTCGAAGTTTAGTGGTTCTATAGTGGCTACAATCAACTATAATAACGTGACAGTATCTGCTCCAGCTAACTCAGAATCAGTATTGCAGCTATTTTCTCAACTAGGTCAATCATTCAAGGCCAAGTTGGGCAATCTATCTAAAGTGCAATAAAAAGTTGAATATATATCTGGCACTCTTGACATAGGAGTGCCAGTTTTTTAATATAGAACTATTGTTAGCACTCGGGCATTTATGCTGCTAAATGAAAGGGTAATAAGATATGTCAAAAATTATCGGGATTGACCTTGGTACAACCAATTCGGCCATGGCAGTCATGCAGGCTGGTAAACCAGAAATAATTGCGAACAGTGAAGGTAATCGGACGACACCTTCAGTAGTTGCAGTTAATAAGAACAATGAACGATTGGTTGGGCAGGTAGCTCGTCGTCAGCAGGTAACCAACCCTAAAAACACTATTTATGAAGTAAAGCGCCTTATTGGTCGTAATTTCTCAGATGCTGAAGTCCAGCGTGACCTTAAGCTAATGGGCTATGAGATAAAGAAAAGCGGCAATGGCGTAAAGGTCGTAATGGCTGATAAGGAATATAGCCCAGAAGAAATTTCGGCCATGGTTTTAGCTAAGCTGAAGTCGGACGCTGAGGCTTTTCTGGGAGATAAAGTTAGCGAAGCGGTAATTACGGTTCCAGCTTACTTTGACGATAGTCAACGCCAGGCAACTAAAGACGCTGGAAAGATCGCAGGTCTTGAAGTAAAGAGAATCATTAATGAACCTACAGCCGCAGCTCTAGCTTATGGTTTGGACAAACAAGGGAAGACAGATGAGAAGATCGCTGTCTATGACCTTGGTGGTGGTACTTTCGACATTTCAATACTGGAGCTCGGAGACGGCGTGTTTGAAGTTAAAAGCACAAATGGTGACACTCACTTAGGAGGCGCCGACTTTGACCGTGTACTGATTAATTATTTTGTTGAAGAGTTTAAGAAGGATACTGGCATTGATGTCTCAGATGATAAGGCTGCGATGCAACGACTTCGTGACGAAGCGGAGAAAGCTAAAATTGAGCTTTCGACTGCACAAGAGGTAGACATTAACCTGCCTTTCTTAACAGCTGACGCTGAAGGTCCTAAGCACTTTGAACATAAACTCTCTCGGTCTAAACTAGAAAGCCTTGTTGGTGACTTAATAGATAAGACCGAAATACCATGCAAAAAGGCTCTAAGTGACGCTAAACTAAAGCCTAGCGACATAGACGCGGTAGTGTTGGTTGGTGGCATGACACGCATGCCGGCAGTCCAAGAAAAAGTTAAGAAAATCTTCTCCAAGGATCCTATGAAGGGAGTTAACCCGGACGAGGTAGTTGCTATTGGTGCGGCAATCCAAGCCGGCGTTCTTCAGGGAGAAGTTAAAGATGTATTGTTGCTGGACGTCACCCCATTGTCTCTGGGCATAGAAACAATGGGCGGTGTCATGACAAAACTCATTGAACGTAACACGACGATTCCTACCAGCAAGAGCGAAGTGTTCTCAACTGCAGCAGACAACCAGTCTCAGGTTGAAATCCACGTTCTTCAAGGTGAGCGTGAAATGGTTGAGGGCAACAAGAGTCTCGGACGATTTATCTTGGATGGTATTCCTCCGGCTCCTAGAGGCGTTCCCCAGGTTGAGGTTACGTTCAATATTGATGCCAACGGTATCCTTAACGTTACTGCAAAGGACAAGGCTACAGGCAAAGAACAAAGCATAACCATTAGCGGTTCAGGTAACCTTGACAAGGCAGACGTTGAGAGAATGGCTAAAGAAGCTGAGAGCCATGCCGAGGAAGACAAAGAGCGCAAGGCAGCAGTAGAGGCTCGCAATATGCTGGATAGCGCTATTTACCAGGCAGAAAAGATGGTCAAGGACAACAAGGATAAATTGTCAGATAGCGATGCTAAGACTCTTAACGAAGCTGTCGACGAAGCCAAAAAGATCGTTTCTAACGATAAGGCTAGCAAGGCCGAGTTAGAAGAGGCGGCTAAAAAACTAGGTGATACTATGATGCCTATAGGAGCCAAAATGTACGAGTCTTCCTCTTCGGAATCTACTGATGACGCCAAGGCCAAAGACGAATCAAAGGAAGATCCAATAGAGGGTGAAGTAGTAGACGGCGACAATGCCGAAAGTGAAGATAAATAGCGATACTTTCGTCTTAAGTAAAAAGTCTTAAACTTTGCTTGGTGGTACAATAGGGCAGTTTAAAAGATTAATGATAGAGGCAAGTAATGGCCCAGCGAGATTACTATGAAATACTTGGTGTAGGTAAAAGCGCCTCCCCTGACGAAATAAAGAAAGCCTATCGCCGGGCAGCTATAGATTCCCACCCAGATAGGGGCGGTGACGAGGCTAAGTTTAAAGAAGTTAATGAGGCCTACGAGGTCCTAAAGGATCCCGCTAAACGACAGCGCTATGATCAGTTTGGTCATGCCGGCGTTGGTGGTGGCGGTGCTGGATCTGGGGGATTTGGGGGTTTTGACTTCGGTGGAGCTCAGAACATTAACTTTGATTTTGGTGACCTTGGCCTAGGGGATATTTTTGGTAGCTTTTTCGGAGGAGGCTCTAGTGGTTCCCGTAGGCAGCCAGATAGAGGTAACGATGTCGAAACAAGGGTTGAGATAGATTTTAAAGAGGCTGTTTTTGGAACCGATGTCGACCTGAACATAACAATGGAAGATGTTTGTAGTCATTGTAAGGGGACTACTGCAGAACCGGGATATGGACAAAAAACTTGCGAAACATGTAAAGGTAGCGGCCAGGTAGTGCGTGTTACTAGAACAGTATTTGGCAATATACAGCAGGCCAGTGTGTGCCCAACTTGTAATGGTAGCGGCAAGGTTCCTGAGAAAGCCTGTAGTGTTTGTCACGGTAAAGGCACACAACCCAAGCGACAAAAGATAAAACTGAAAGTACCACCAGGAATAGATGATGGTGCAACTATACGGCTACGAGAACATGGGGAGGCTATAGCAGGGGGTAAAAAAGGAGACCTTTACGTTAATATTAGGGTCAAGCCTCACAAGCAGTTCACTAGAGAGGGAGACTTAATCTTGAGCAGTGAGCATATAGACATAGTAACTGCTTCGTTGGGTGGAGAAATTGAGGTAGATACTGTTGATGGTCCTATGATGATGAAGATACCGCCAGGTACTCAAACCCATAGTGATTTTAAACTTTCTGGACATGGCGTTCCCCATATTAAAGGTAGCTCCCGGGGAGCACACATAGTTACTATTATTGTAGACACACCGACTAAGTTAACTAAGAACCAGCAAGATATATTACGGCAATTTGAAGCTGAATCTTCTAAAGATAAAAAAGGGTTTTGGCGCTAGAAAGTTTGCAAAAAAGACCTTTTGAGACAGATAATATAAGCATGAAGCGGTTACGTAGCAATCAGGAAGGCTTTGTACCGCTGTTAATTGTCATCTTATTAGTCTTGATAGTTATAATCTACATTGCTTATTCTAGGGTTCATCACCTGTCTAAATAACTACTAATGAACAATAACTACCCATTACCAACCATTGGCACAATAGAGGCTGTTAGTTTGCCCGGATATGGTGTTGAAAACATATTGGCAAAAATAGATACTGGCGCAGACAGCTCGGCGATCTGGGCGAATCACATACTTGAAAAAAACGGAAAGTTGGAGTTTATTCTATTCGGCCCAACGTCACCCTACTACACGGGGGAGGTCATAAAAACCTCAAAGTTCTCAAAAGTACTAGTAAAGAATTCCTTTGGGCACAAAGAGCTGCGTTACAAAGTAGATATTAAGGTACTTTTAAATGATCGTACGATAAAGGCGCGCTTTACTTTAGCCAACAGATCAAACAATAGATTCCCGATACTTATTGGACGTCGAACGGTAAAGGGCAAATTCTTAGTTGATGCTTCACGCCGCAACCCGAGCTTAGGCAATCAAAGAACAGCTCTATTACTCGCTAAATTAGGTAATGCCAGCGAAGCATACGTCGAAGCATTAGCTTCCGAGGGGCTAGATATTGAACGTATAACCTATGACCAATTAGTGTTTAATTTAGGTGGCGAAGGGTCTAATTCAATAAGTGTCGACAACGGTGGTGAAGATTTATCTAGCTATAGTCTTGTATACTTCCGTACCAGTAACGTTTATGGACACACTGGGGTATCTTCAGCAATAGCTCAATACCTTAGTAATAGACATACAGATTTTATAGATAAAGCGGTTGTATTTAACCCCGACCCCCCCAAACTCCACCAATATGTTCTTTTAAGCGATAACGGAGTGAATATTCCAAAGACCATTTTTATGTTACCTTCTAGGCTGCAATCGGAATATGAGAAATTGGTAGCTGACTTAGGCCTACCTTTTGTTTTAAAAGACATTAACGGGAGGCGTGGTAAGTACAACTACCTAATTAATTCAAAAGCCGAGTTTGATAGGACATTTAGACAAGCAAATGACTTCGATGTCTGGTTATTGGCTCAGCAATATATACCCAATGACGGGATTTACAGACTTATATCCTTAGGTGGGCAGGTAGCACTAATTTTCAAACGTAGTCCGGATGATGGGGGCAGCCATTTATATAGCTCCTCAAGAGGCAGCACTATACAAATAGTTGACCCAGATAGCTTACCTCAGTCGATGCTTAATTTAGCCCCCATGTCGGCTAAACTTATGGGGTTACAGATTGCCGGCTTGGATTTAATCCAAGACAAAGTAACTAAATTGTGGTATTGTCTGGAAGTTAATAAGGCTCCTCAGTTATATAGTGGCTCTTTCGTAAAAGAAAAAGAAGCTGCAGTTGCTAAGTATTTGAACCAACGTTTACGTAACTAGGGCTTAATAAACGAGCGAGGAATAATAATGAATATTGCTATTTTGTCTAAAGGACCTAAAAACTACTCAACTATTCGCCTAGTAGAGGAAGCACAAGAGCGGGGGCATAACGTTAGGGTAATAAACTACGCAAAGTGCTTCGTGACTTTGGAACAAAATAATCCAATCGTGCATTATAGGGGAGAGATAGTGTCCGGTATAGACGCAATAATTCCCCGAATTTCGGCTAGCTTGACTAATTATGGATCTTCTATTGTGCGGCAGTTTGAGATGCAGAACGTGTTTACGACAACTAGTTCTATTTCAATCGTACGTTCACGTGACAAACTTCGAAGCATGCAGCTTCTAGCTAAATCGGGGGTTGGTATACCAAAAACTGTTTTTGCCCGGGAAACTGCGGATTATGAAGGGGTGTTAGAGCAAGTCGGTGGCGCTCCTGTAATAATAAAAGTTGCCCGAGGCACTCACGGTACTGGTGTAGTTTTAGCAGAAACCAGGAAAGCTGCGCTTGCAGTAATGCAAGCCTTCAATGTTGAAGGAGTAAACTTCTTGGTTCAGGAATACATTGAAGAAAGCAGGGGCGAGGATATCCGGGCATTTGTAGTTAATGGAAAAGTGATTGCAAGTATGACACGAAAAAGTAGTGAGGATTTTCGTTCAAACTTACACCAAGGCGGAGTTGGGGAGAAAGTAAAGCTTACGGATATTGAGCGCCGAACTGCGCAAAAAGCGGCTAAGGCTATGGGGCTTACGGTCGCTGGGGTAGACATGCTTCGCTCCGATCGTGGTCCCCTAGTTTTAGAGGTTAATTCTTCGCCAGGATTTAATATAGAAAAAATAACTGACCGTAATGTTGCTGTGAGCATCATTGAATACACTGAACACTCTGCAAAGACAGGTCGGCGCAAGGATAAGGTCGGCGCCTAAAAGCGCTCATGCTATAGTAGCAAGGGGGTAAGCAATGCTAAACGGCACCTTCTGGCTCGCTATAATAATACTAGTACCTTTTATTGGAACCTTCCTTATTAGCGCTAATGCTGCTCCAATATTTTTGAGTCTATGTTTAGGCTATGTGTTGTATTCTTTCGATACCCATAATGCCCATAGTCTACTAGCCTCAATACATTCAAGCGCGATTACGCACTTGAAGCCAACCGATATCATTGTTAATTTGGTATTACTTATCGGTCCTGCGGTTGTAACACTAATTAGTCAAATACATTCCGTTAAGGGCAGTAACCGTTTCTTGAACCTTATCCCTGCTGCCTTCTGCGGCTTATTTATTGCTTTGTTAGTTGTGCCTACGCTACCAGGTTCAGTCATGAATTCAATAATAAAAACAGCGTATTGGGGTAAGTTAATACACTATCAAGCCATGATCGTGGGGGTGGGAGCAGCCGTAGCCTTATTCTTTTTCTGGTTTAATTCTAAACATGCAGAATCTAAGAAAACCAGCAAAGCAAAGTCTTAGGCCAGCAAAGGATTGCTATTCTTCTTTGGTGATTTTTCAGCTGGCCTAACCTCAAGTGTGGTTACTCCAATTGCCACTGCTGCTGAAGCAATACTTAATACGTCTAATAAGGGCATAGTGCCATTTAGTGCGGACCAAACGACCCAGCCAGTTGCAACTAGAGCAATCGAGCCAGTAAGCAATCTGAAAATTAAGTGTCTTGGCGGTCTTGTGACTAATTGCATAAACAGTACTGTCGCTAAGCCTTCACGTATGTAGTCGAAGGCTGCTGAATTACTGGCAAATATAAAGACTTGACTCTGTGGCGCAATTGAAGTTCCGATAGCTAGAACCACTAAGCTTAAAAAAGATAGGAAAAGTAAAAGTTTACTCATAATAGTTTCTCCCAACGTTTTTAACCGTGTTAATACTTAATGATAAGTAAACTAGATAACAACTCATTAGTAAGTAAAAAAATTTACCTAATGACAAAAAAATGGTTTATGCGGAAAATATTACAATTTCTGGTACCCTTATTAGTGTCGATTTTTTCGCTAAAATTTTAGCTTAAAAAATTTAAACTAGTCCTTGATGTTAAAAGCGTACGCAAGGCTGGTAAGCCGGTTTAAAATTTGGTTTCTTTTTTTTGGGCTATTCTGTATGGGGACAAGTGCCGTATATGCAATAGGTATATTTTCCAGTCTTTCTAGTAGTGGTTTCGTTGCGCCAAATTCTGAATCACGGTATGTCGATTCTGTAGTCAAAAATGATTTTGGCGGCAATAAAAGTTCATTGGTACTCCTATTCTCGTCTAAGAACCTTAAATACAATGACCCTAAATACAGACAAGCAGCAGAAGCAGTAATAAAGAAGGTAGCTGCTCTGGAAGTAGTTAGTAGCACTAGCTCTTTCTACTCAACGGGCAGTCAAATTTTTATATCTAAAAACCCCCATTTAACATTTGCGTTCGTAGGCTTGAAAGGTAATGAAAATCAACAGGCTGACGAAATGGCAAAGGTTTTACCTGAATTAAAAAGCCCTATATTAAAGATTATTCCTGGTGGTACGGCTGCATCAGATGCAGAGTTGAGCAGTGCGGTCCAGAAAGACTTAGGGACAGCAGAAAAAATAAGCATACCAATTACTGCAGGACTCCTAATTGTTATTTTTGGTAGTCTGACTGCCGCTGCTTTGCCCTTAGCTTTAGGACTCTATGGAATTATTGGTGCTTTTTTTATTTCCCGTCTAGTGACTATAGCTATTCCGATGTCTGTATACGTAATAGACATAGTGAGCTTGCTAGGTCTGGGCTTAGGCATTGATTACAGCCTGTTCATTGTTAACCGTTACAGGGAAGAACTAGCCAAAGACCCCGGCAATGAAGAGGAAGTTTTGGCCCGAACGGTTTCCACGGCAGGTAAAACGGTTATTTTTAGCGGCTTAACAGTAATGATATCACTTGCCGGCCTGATTATCTTCCCAATTGATTATATTAGGAGTATGGGAATTGGCGGAGCTGCAGCGGTATTGATTGCCGTAGTTGGATCCCTTTTGTTTTTGCCTGCAATACTTGCCTTATTAGGAGATAATGTAAACTCTCTAAAAATATCTAGCATTATACCGCTTAAGTGGAGAAAAAAAATAAAAGCCAAACGTAATATATGGGAGCATACTGCCAGATTAGTGATGCGTTATCCCTTGCTGACAGTGGTTATTACTTTGGGCGTATTAATTGCTATAGGTTTTCCTTTCTTACGTGTGCGATTTGTTCAAGGCAGTTACAATATACTACCTAAAGGATCAACTGCCAGGGAAGTAGCAGCTACACTTAATTCAGAATTCAAATACGGGAACCAATCGCCAATGTATGTTCTCATACCAAGAGGGGAGATTAATAACACTGCCAGTATTAAGGCATATGTCAACAATATAACGTCATTACCTAATGTTTCCGGGTTAGAGCAATACAAAGTTAACGATAAGTTTTTACTGCTAATGATTTTACCGAAAAACAGCACTTATTCTCCACAAAACTCAAATCTTGTTAAAAATATAAGGGCAACAAGAGTAGATGGCATTAGGGGGATGGTTGGTGGGGATACTGCCGATCTAGTAGATCTTTTAAGTCTAATATCCAACTACGGTATTTATGCAATTATTGTAGTTGCTTTAGCAATGCTCATATTGTTCTATTTGTTGCTCGGAAGCTTAATAATACCAATTAAAACTATAATTTTAACCACACTATCTTTAAGTGCAGCTTTCGGCGTCCTCGTCTTAATATTTCAAGAAGGACGTCTTAACAATCTTTTGGGTATACCATCTCTTGGAGGTCTTGATGCTTCACAACTGGTAATAGTATTTTCTCTTGCGTTTGGTTTATCTATGGACTATGCCGCATTTCTTTTTAGTAGAATTAGAGAATACTTTGTTGAGTATGCAGACATGAGTTTGGCCATTGTCTGGGGCGTTATGCGAACAGGAAGGATTATAACTTCAGCCGCTATATTGCTTTTAGCTGTGATTGCTTCATTTGCTATAGGGAGCGTATTAAGCATGAAAGAGGTTTCTTTCGGATTGATCGTAGCCGTAGTGGTGGATGTTTTTGTTGTGCGGCTGCTTCTTGTGCCTGCAAGTATGAAACTACTCGGCAAATATAATTGGTGGCTTCCTAAGCCTTTAAAGACTTTTTACCAGAAGATTCACCTATATGAAGAAGAGACACGGCAGGTAAAAAATCCCTAGAGATTGTTATTGAGCTAGACTCTAAGAACTAACTTGTTGCGAAAACACAACCAATCGTTCATTGAATTCACTGGTTCCAGGTATTACCTTACCGGTGCATGTCATAAGGTTTAAACCCGGTAAGTTTTTATTTATAGGGGCTAAAACTTGGTTCATGTCCACTTTGGTGTATGGATATATCTTTAAAGCAACTACCTTATAAGTAAATTCCTTATTGTCTCCGCGAGTTATCTTTATGAGGTTGCCAGGAACAATACGTTTAAGGTTATAAAATACACCATCTGCAGTCCAACTAGATACGTGGCCAAAGATAAACATAGCCCCCATTTGACCCGGGGCTGCGCTATTTTCGTACCATCCGGTTTCATAGATGTTGTCTGGTGTAGTAATCGATCCGTTTTTAAGTAGGCCAAGCCTTATAACCATTGCATTATCAACGCCAATTGCCGGAATAGATATGAACTTTGGTTGATTAGGCGGAACGCTGTAGCTATTAATAGTTGAAGCAGTGGGTTTTGTACTTGAAGGTGCACTACTTAATTCGATTGCTTTTGCTTTGCCAGTTAGCTTTGGCGGGCCTGGTTGGTTCAAATAAAGATATGCACTCGCAAAAATGCCAATTAATCCTACTACAATAAGCAAATACGCCTTAGCTTTATATATTTTTAAAAGAATATTAATCGCGTAATGGCTTGAAGATTTATCTCTAATAGTCATAATGCTATTTCTAAAGTTTAAAAACCAGGGCACATCTTAATGTTAACAGACATAGTGTTATTATTAGTTGATGCCGACAATACAAACGTTTCAAGTTGGGGTTAAGGCATTAATCCGTAATGATAAAGGTGATATTTTAATGGTGCATATTCCAGAATGGAGTGGCAATAGTGCTCATTGGGATTTGCCTGGTGGAAGAATAGATACTGGAGAGACTTTCCAAGATACTCTAAAGCGTGAGCTGAAGGAAGAAATAGGAATAGATTACGAGGAGAATCCTAAACAGCTAATGACATTTTTAACTAAGATTACTATTCCTGTAGGTCAAACCAGGATTCCTTTAATATATGTTGTTTATGAGGTAGATTTGCCTCATGGATTTGAAGTAAAGTTAGATCCTGATAGTAACGAAGACGACTATAATTGGTTTACTCCAAAAGATGCGTCAAAAGAGATGGAGTATAAGTTTTCTAAAGATTTTTGTGGGTTGGTGCGTAATCTTAGCTAGACTTAGCGGATTCTCTATCCTGTCCTCTTTTTAGTAAGTGTGCCTTTAATAATCTAGTAACCATCCCGTCGTCATCTATTGGAGTATTGGGATCGATATCATATCTGAAGAGGCGTTTGGTAGCTAGGTCACCAATTTCGGTTGCATAATCGTAAGAAAGTTCGAACCTATCGCTAGCTTCAGCAAAAGCTCCAATAGTACCTCTGTATAAGTCTTTGTGCTCTTGTGATAAAACAAGGCGACCCCCGAAAAGCCTAAAATGATGGTCAATTTCGTCTTCCCAACCAACAAGCTCTAATTGTCTCGACCATTCCTGTACGCCAATTCCTTGAAGTCCTACTAGTAGAAAATCGTCGGATCTAGTAGCATGTTCATCAATAAAGACATCTTCTATAAGCTGGCCAATTGTTACAGGTTGTTCTATTCTATCTAAGTTTTTGCATTTATCCATACCATCTTAATACTAATACTAAAATTGCTATCTATCAAATAAGTGTATTCGTCCATAAGCAAATTGGAGAGCCATCGTGAACGCTGTAGCTACCAAAATTAAGGACAACAAGCAATTGTGTATTGCTACGATTTAAGACGAAGCAGAGTTGTGAGGCATTGAATTAGCAATCTAAAATGCTCGACTATACTTCACTTATAACGTCAAAGCCTTTAAAGCTACCCGTAATTGCTAGACCTATAATTTTACCCCGACATTGTCCCCTTTGACGAATTTTTTTGGCAGTTTCGTTAAGAGTCGATCCCGACCCGACAGCATCATCTATAAGCAAAATATTATTGTAACTATCATTACCCTCAACAACAATTGTCTCCTTAGCGTTTATTATCCTGTCTTCAATTTTACTGAGTGTCTTTTGCGGCACAGCCACTGGCGTTTTAACTTTATTAATTATTAAGGTTCTTGTGTCAAGGTTTAGCTTTTTCTGAACTTGTCTTATAAGTTGTAGCTCCCTTTTAACTGTAGGTGGTATAAATCCTACACCGTCAATGCCGTATTTCCTAATTACCTTTAGAACGGAAGGCTTTATGGTATCAGCCAGCTCATTGATTAGTTCTTTATTTTGGCTCTGTTTAGCAAACAATAGAAGTTGGCCAAGTTTTGTTTTACCAAAAACCTCAACAGCGTAAAAATCAATATAGAAAACCTTGTCAAGGGCTACGTCATCATAGCTTGATTTCATCTTGTACATACCATCAATTAGGCCATCCTTCTTGTATTTTTGGTACTTAGCAATCGTTTTTTGATAAGTAGCTGCGGTCTTTATAGGATCAAGTTTCCTTTCTTCGCACCACACAACAAATCCATCCAAACCCTCTAGCATAGTTCCCCTGGGTGTAATGTACAAGAAATTATCTTTAATGATGATTTGGATAGCTTTATCGATAGATTTAAGTCGGTCTTTCCTTACTTCAGTATTATTTGCTTCAGATCGTATAGAGTAATAAACCTTCGGTGGTTTCCCCGTTTTTACAACCACGCCATTGTCTAACAAGGCCTTAAGTTGTTTGCGCACTGCACGGTCAGTTATAGCCAAATAGTCTACTAGCTCAGATCCTGTTGCTTGACCATGTTCTTTTACATATTGAATTATTTTCTGTGAAGTATTCATACAACTAGTATAGCATAAAAGTTCCTAGTATACTAGGAACTAGGAACTATTGTATTCTGTAGTTGGAGGGCCACCAAAGAAATAAGTTATATATAGAAGAACTTTCTAGGTGGAGAGTACTATTGGATAATATCTACAAACAAGAGCAACTAAGAAGGAAAAAATTAAGTGCAAAATATTTCTAATATGAGTTATGTTTGTTTAGCCAAAACATATATCTTGTCTAAAAACCTTCGGTAATCTCTAGGTACTTTTTTACACTAATAACTTGAATGTTTTCATATCTTTCTATTTCCAATAATAGTTTGTCACCAGTTACTATATAGTGTGCTCCGCCCTTTAAGGCTGTTTCTATAATTCTATTATCTGGCTCGTCACTGACTAAATGAAGAAAAGGCTGGAAGTATACAAGTTCAGATTCGCCCAATATTTGTTGCAATAACTCTAAGTTTTTAGAATGTACCGAGAACTTTGATTCTAATATAAGAGTAACCTCTGTAATTATATATGGCGATAAAACTAATTGATTAGGCCCAAGTAGAGTGCTGAGTACTAAATGCTCAGGTGTGCCACCAAATAGAAGCGCAGAGATAATAACATTCGTGTCTAAGACGACTCGCATCTATTTACTTCGTTCGTCTCGAACAATATCAGCCACCTCGTTTTCGCTTAGTTTTTTGCCTTTATATTCTTGGCGGGTATTAGTAGTTAGTTTTTCCCAACTCTCTAAGATAGACAGCTGCTTATTCACTGCCTGACGAATAAAGTCGCTACGAGTACTTCCTTGACGTCTGGTTTGAGCATCAATTCGTTCAACTAATCGTTTTGGCATTGATACATTAAATGTCTGTGCTTTCATACAATAATTGTATTCATATTTTGAGATAAAGTCAATGGATTATTAAAGAAATAAGTTATATATTCTCACCCAGGAACTTCTTAGATGGAGAGTACTTCTGGATAGTCCATATAAGCAAGAACAGCTCAGCAAGAAAAGGCTGAACTCAATATATTCCTAGTGGGAGTTATGAGCTATTTAAGATGTAACTATTTACTTGGCTTTTAAAAACTCGTCAGTAGTAAGGTTTATGTCCTTACAAATCTGCCTGAGCAAGATGGGCGATAAGCCCCTGGATTTATGCATGGGCACAGTAGTGGCTCTACCATCTGAATGACGAAATTGTTGATGTGAACCTTTTTGTCTAACTAGCTCAAACCCAAGATTATTGAGGATTTTTACAACCTCTTTTGGTTTTAAAACAGGTAAATCGCTACCCATAATCTTAACCTAAATAGTAACTAGTTGTGTTCCTATAAAGTATGACTCTGGTTTACTTTTAGGGTTTTCTTCAAGTACTAACTCAACAACTTCTTTAATATTATCTTTTAGCTCTTCTAGTGTTTCTGCTTGAGTATGAGCTCCAGGTAAATCAGGAATATAGGCCACATAGTATCCTGTGGTTGTGTCCTGTTCAATAATAGCTGTATATGATGTATTGCTTCTCATAAGCTTATTATATAACAAAAATACAAAGTCTGTGTGTATGTATTGTGCCTCCAATGCATTAAGCACCCAGGAACTTCTTAGATGGAGAGTACTTCTGGACAATCAATATAGGCAAGAGCAACTTAGTAAGAAAAGGTTGAATGCAATATATTCCTAGTGGGAGTTATGTTAGCTTAGTGAACGCATCTTTAATACAGTTGACCATACTTTTAGTCATCTTAATATCGTTTAAGCCTTCTTCTTTTGTCCATAAGAACTTATCATGCTCAGAACTTAACTTTACCTCTCCTGGTT
>JAJZMX010000005.1 GCA_021848145.1 bacterium | reverse complement strand
GAAGAAAAGAAAGAAGTAGTTGATTCACTAGACAGCGAGAAGCTAGACTTAAAACAATCCCTAGACCTCCTAGAACAGGAACAAACCCTTAGTGAATCATCTATTGAATATGCTCTCAGCTTTATGAGAAATGTGGCAAAACAATGGGCAGATGCGCCACTTCAACTTAAACAAAAATACCAGAATTTAATCTTCCCTAGAGGATTTGTATATGACATTAAACAGCACAACTTTATAAGTTCAGATAGTAGTCCGCTTTACAGGTGTATTTCGTTAGAAAATAAGCCATTCAAGGCTAATAATTCAGTTCTGGTGATCCCAAGGGGAATCGAACCCCTGTTGCCGGGATGAAAACCCGGTGTCCTAACCGCTAGACGATGGGACCACAAAATTATCTGGCATATATTAGCATAACAGATCAGAAAGTGAAAACCCCAGGTTTATTGTTCCTGGGGTTTAGAGCGGTCAGTCATGCTCTTGATAAAATCATGTTTAATATATCACATAATGTATATTTCTGCTATGACTTATCCACACTTAAAGCTAATTTACGCCTTAGAAACAGACTATAGCCCGCCCCTCCAGCAACACCAAATCCTATTACTGCACCTAATATGTTGCCGGGACCTGTGTTAACCAGCTGCTGTGGTGGTGTTGGAGTTGGTGCAGGAGGCGTTGAGGTTTGTGTTACGGTTGGAGGAGGCGTAGGAGTTGGCGGAATACAAACAACACTTACCGTAGCTGTTGCGCTTTCGTTTGGAAGATTTGTAGCTTGCATTGATGCAACATTGGGTAGAGTTTCGTTTGTGCAATTAGCGTTGTTCTGGTTGGCGCCTGCTGTTGCCTCAAACTGGAAGGTATCTACAGCATTCGGAGCGAGTGTACCTATTGAGTAACCTGTGTCAAAGAAACTACTGGCATCTGCCGTATTCATAGCCTGTCCATTGAGCATTAGTGTTCCTTGATCATATGTATCATCGTTAGGAAGAGTGTCAGTAACAATCAGATTAGTTACATTAGCACTGCCTGTGCTACTTACGATTACCCTGTAATCAACCTTTGTATTAGGATGCACCTCAACCTCAGAACTCCACTGGTTAGTATTTAATTGTGATACTTGTTTTTGAATAGTGTAGTTCGACGCAGTGGGAGTCGGTGCAGGAGGGGGTGGCGGTGGTGGCGCAACGGGTTTTGCCTCAATTGCATTACCGCAACTAGACAATATCGCGAACGCAAACCTGCCATTAATCATTACCACAAATGCGTCTAAGCTATTCGACAAGAAAGAGACGCTAGGTGGTCGGACAAAAAATGTTGTACCTCCTAATGTAGCTTGATTGCTGCCTGGTATATATTGACGCCCTCCAGTGACTGCTTGAGTAGCAACAATATTACCATTCACAATCACATTACCACTTTTAGTAACAACTCCAGCAACTGCATCCTGAGGAAGTGCGTTAATGTCTGCCGAACTTATGCCAAAGTACGAAAATATGTTTTGAATGCTTGCAGCACTATTATGCCCATCGCCGTTATAATAGTCACTGACTACTTGTTGGGTTGTTGCTGCGCCGCACCACAGAACTTCATTTTGTGCATCATTACAACTAGTAGGAAGTGCGTAAGTCGGCCTAACAAAAAGCAGTATTCCGGCAGTAATTACTCCAAGCAGGATTAAAGCTACCAACAGCTGCTTATTGAGAATGCTCTGTATAGATCTCATGGGCGTTCATCTCCTCATCTCACTCAAGTTTGATGATTCCACCCCCACGAGTTAACGTCTATGTATTTTCTTACAGAAAGCTCTAAGGCTTACTTTTGGCTCATTCGACGTAGGGTGTAACGCCTGAACCCAAGACCAGCAATTATCGTAACTAAAGTGAAAGCTGCAACTATGCCACTAGTACCAGGGCCAGTATTAACTAGAGTTTTTGGTGGAGTAGAGGGTGGTGTAGTTGGAGGGGTTGTAGGAGGTGTAGTCGGTGGAGCCTTAGGAGGAACTTTGGGTGGTACTTTAACGCTAGTAACTTTAACCTGATAAACGACTACCATACGGTATTCCCAGCATCCCCACATAGTGCCGCTACCAAAGTTTGGACTACCTAGCTGGAGAGGATTGTTAATAGTAGTATCTGGTAAGTTTTTCCATGCGCTGCCATATGGAGCGCTAAAAATGTTTACTGTTCCAGGAACTAAGCTAAGAGTAACGTTTTGGTCATTACAATTTAAGATCACACTATCGTGAACACTAGCGGCATTAGTAGCACTAACTTGGTCTCTAAACTTAAAGCTTGATCCTTTAGTGCCTAGGGGTGCTGTCATAGTGCTAATAACTCCTTGAGCTATAGCAGAACCGGTACCATTGTTGTTATCTTGTGAGTAGGCATCGTTATGGAGATAGTTCCAGACATCGTACTTAGTACCATCGCTACACTGGGAAGCTAATGTTCCTGCAGTGTAAGCCGGGTTGTTATTGTTATTGGTATCGTTGCCGCTTACGTCCTGACGAATCCTAACAAAGTCTGATTCGTTGCCAACACCAGGTACTCCACAGATGTTGTTAAACACTGGCGTGGATGATGTTTGGAAACCATTTTGGTTGTACTGGAAACAGTCGGCAAATGCACTACCGCCCATTCCTATGAGCATAGCTGTCGTAGCTAAGACTGTAGCCGCTCCTGATATTAATACTCTCTTAAAAATATTCATTGTCATTACTCCTTAGCTATTATTGCGCTAGCCCACCTGTTGATGAAGTTGTCGTACTAGAAGAAATTGGCGATGTGGAAGTGTTGGCCATTGAGCCATTTGCTTGAAATGGATCTGAACCTTGATTGTCAACAATTACAGGAACTGGAGGTTTTTCTGGAGTTGGTGTTGGTGTTGGTGTCGGAGTCGGAGTTGGTGTTGGTGTTGGTGGAACTTCGGGTGGAGTACCAACTACGCCACCACCACCCTCGCCACCGCTGCCAGCGCCTGATCCACCTACTCCAACGCCAGAGCCTACATTACCAGCACCAGGACCAGGAGTTGAGGTACCACCGCCACCACCTTCGCCACCGCTGCCAGCGCCAGTACCTTTAGTTCCAGTGATCGTGCCAGGACCTGTCCCTTTAGTAGGTTGAGGGCTTCCTGTCGTACCACTAGCGGCTACGCCTGCGCCAACATTATTAACGGTAGATGTTTCAGAAGCGTTACCGGAAGGCGTATTGCCAATGCCTAGCCCCTGATTAGTATTGTTTGGAGACTGAGAGCCACTAGGAGCTTGGTTCTGGTTATTATTGTTCTGGTTTGGCGTCTTGTTAGGGGCAGCACTAGATTGGTTAACTGTATTTGGCTTGTTTCCGCCCATTGGCATCAAACCTGCAACATAAATAGTTCCATCGTTAGCAACCAAAATTGGATCAATGCTATGCAGAGGAACTTTTTTACCATTTACTTCAACGTATGTTCCCTTAGGAACACTAAACTCAAGACCCTTAGTCGCAGGGTTAGTGACTTCATTAATATTTAATGCATCACCAGAAGTTGATGTAAGCTGGAAGTAGGTTGTTCCAGGAAAGTTGCCCGTATAAGTTTCGGTACTCTCAAAAACAGACCCAACTTCACTTAGATACTTCTTTGCATAGCTAACTCCGTTAGAACCTTCCATGTTGTCATAAGCAGTCTTATATGCACTTTGGAAATCAGTAGTATTCTTAATAGCGCCGCCTTGGTCCAACGCTTCTTGGGCTATAACTTCACCAATAGCCAGTGAAGCTCTTTCCGTTATGCCATTAGCGTTTAGTGGCTCTTTGGAGAACCAGCTCTTTACACGGTTGGCTGCACTACTGTAGCTATTCACAGAATTACTCGGGAAAAAGGCACCGTTAGACCAGCTAGCCGGAATTGAACTAGTAAGATCCATGCTACCGTCTTTGCTTTTAGCGCTCTTAGAAACAATCGGGCTGCTGCTAGCATGATGGTTAGATGCGGTCGTAGAACACCCAGCAAGTACTAAAGCTAAAGCTCCGACGGCAGGTACTATCCGGCGACGCCTTAGCCACTCAGAAGGATTCTTTATCTTATCTATGCCATTACTTACTTTTTTACTAGCTACTGCTAGAATCCCCTTCAGTCTATTAGGGTGAGAGCCATTATCTTCAGCTTCGGTAGTAAGTTCTCCACCATTGATGTAACGCAATGTATCACTGAAGTTGGATAAATGGTTTACAGTTGGTGTTGGTGTTGGTATCGAAGAAGTTGAGACAGCTTCTTCAGGCACTACAGCCATATTAGGTTCTGCAACTACAGAGCCTTCTTTAATTACACCAGCTTGTGACTTATGGCTATTTGCTATGGCCTGTCTTTCAGCAATTGAATGAATTCCGTAATTTTCTGGAGAATATAAGTTTAATAATTCTCTATTCACAGTGGGCCTCCTTCTTAAAACACCCATAGCCCACCCTAACTATTTTCGCGCTGTCTCTATTATTTCGTATAAAGGATATCATTGTATTGGCTTATTGTCAAGTACCTTATTAGTTTATCTTTTCCACAGCTCTTGCTATTCTTTCATCATACGACTGCCAGTCTACTCCCTTACCATTAACCGCAATTTGAACAACTTGCATACCTGCTTTTTGAAGCCT
Source organism: bacterium (assembly GCA_021848145.1). Classification (GTDB taxonomy): domain Bacteria; phylum Patescibacteriota; class Saccharimonadia; order Saccharimonadales; family UBA4665; genus JAJZWH01. The sequence goes on along the minus strand of JAJZMX010000005.1, from coordinate 86,759 downwards.
ATCAGTTATAGCTGTGTGTTTTATAGCCAAACGTTCGTTAGCATGAACCAATTGTTTACGTTTATGGGTGTCGACATCTTCAATGCCGCCCATGCTCCAGAAACCTGTATTTGGTAATAACTGAAGCTCTCTCTCATGGTTTATCTTGATTCCTAGGGTTCGGCTAAAGTCATGCCTTTCCCTCCTAATCGGTAGCTCAAAATTACTAATTACAATATTTAGACCCTTGCGACATAAATCTGCTATTGCGTCAGCGTTATCTTCAGGATCTTCTGTTTGCTCAAATATAGCTCTTGGACCGAAAGCTTCACTATTTTCTTTAGAACCAATTACATAAAGACTAAGAAGATCTTCGGGGTTTTTAACTCTATATAAAGTATCTATGAAAGAGCGCGCTGCATCTTCTTTGGCTTTTTCGACAGGTCTTAACCAATCCATTCTAGACTGGCCAAGGTCGGATTCAACAACAACTCTCATATCCATTGCCCTAAAAGGTATTTCTTGGTTAACAAAGTTAAAGTCTTCTCCGAGGGCAAAGCCAGTTAACGAAAGGGGGTCTATATCACTAACTTCATGGATGTCAGCATCAAACATCTCTTCTCCAACCAATATACCCGTTTCCCCAATACCTATTGAGGTACTCAAGTGGTTACCATATTGGGGAAAATTGCCCTTTAAATTAGATACTGCTCTTGCTGTCTCATTCAAGACTGCCATTTCCTATTCCCTTCTAGGACGCAGCCTCTTCAAATATGTCATGTATAATTTCTGCAGTTTGAAGGGCAGTGTGTCCAATTGCTCCAATCTTTGCAGTTAAAGCAAAATTAAAGCTGTCTATTACATCTGTATCTTCAACCTTTTCGTTACCCTTCATCATCGAGATAACCCTTGATGTTTTCTTCATTTGCTTAATGAATCTACCGTCTGCAATTGTAAGTCCAAGTGCTCTTTGGTGCTTACCGTCGGCTTCATGATCATATTCAAAGCGGTCTAGTGCACTTACAGCTAGGCGTTCAATTAGTGCTTTTTTCTCTGTACTAAGTAATACTTGAGGTATATTCTCTCTGATCTTAAGTATGTGTTTGCGCGTATAGCCTGTTGATAGGTCTTTTGCAAGATCATTTATGTCAACTTGATTGTTCGAATCATACTTATCACTATACAAAAGTGACATACCCCCAGAGCTTAATTCACCTTTACGCCTTATTCCTACAAATGCACCTAAGGCCATTCGGCTGATATGTGCAGGATCTAGATCAAAGGTGTGTCTAGTTCCATAGTTGTTAATAGCCGCCAGAATAAGATCAATATCTTCAACTTCTACTGGACGACCGTCCTCGTATGCTTCTATTCTTCCTCTTTGCATAAGGTCAAGTAGAGCATTATTTAAGTGAGGCGATGTTCTGTTAGCCTCGTCGGCAGTTATAAACCTGGTATACCGATTTATTAAGGGATCCTGCTTAGCTGACAATATAGAAGTTACTCCATCTGCGACCTTTTTAAGTCTTGTTTCTTTACCTAGAACCTGTCCTGGTGTAACATCCACACGACCTTTTAGTCTAGCTATTTCATCGCTCTGTGTGCCCTCTACTAGGAGAGGAGCATACTCTAGAAAACCAGATTTAACGCCTCCCGGAGGGCCCATAAGAATTCCTGCCATCCCATCGGTGGCCCCTGTTATGAGGAGAGTGGAAATCATGTCTTTTGCCTGGCTTTCACCGGCAATAACTATATCCATACGATCATGGACATTTTCATAAAAACCTTGAGCTAAAACGCTAGGGTTGGCTTCTAAAGATGGTACTAGTGGTTTCATAATCTACTCCTTTATCCTTGATTTACTTGTCGTGACAGCCGAATGTTTTCGTCTATGGAAAAAATATTTAGTATCAACTGCAGCTAAGAAAGCCGATATTCCAACCCAAGGCCATGGGTTATTACGTACTTTTTCTTTAATAGGCTTAGGGGATATATCATGCTTGATGCCTTTCATGACCTGATCTACGCTCTTGGCGTTAATATACTTTCCGCCAGTAGAGATAGCTGCTTGGCTCAACGCAGCCTTATCTGCATTATTTCCAAAGTTGACGATGTATGTAGGCGTATTTGTAGCATCTTCTGACTTAATTTGAGCAATACCGCCAATATCATTTCCATCAGTCAAAACCACTATCGCCTCTGCCTTGTTTACGCCGTTGTTTGAACCAGCAATAACCGCAGTAGCCGTAGCATAACCTTGATCTATAGATGGTTGGCCAAAGGGTTGTGTATTTATAAGTTTATTGTAGCTAACAGGCAAGCTTGTGCTAGCGGATGATGATACCCAAGTTTCACTCAGACCATTGTCTGCATGGATAGTTTCAGCTATTTTATCCATTTCATTGTTGACCCCACCTATAGTTGTCATCCTGCTCTGGTCCATAGCTATTGTTATAGCGGCATGACCTGCCATCTCAACGGTTGAAGTAGCTGTTGCTGCTTCTCCTGCAGAAAAACCTACTGCTGCCCCGATTAATGCTAAGGTCGCAAAAGGCCTAAGTAATCTGTTGCTTTTTACTCGTAAGTCCACGTCCTGATATCCGACTAACGCTGCTTCGCGGTTTTGTTTTATATGTCTTAAAGCCAAAGTTTCACCTAAGACACCAACAGCACAACCTGCTACTGTAGCGGCAGGAACAACATAATTGGCAACCTCCCCAAAGGACTCCAAATTCATAGTAGTAATACTACACTATTTATGCTTTTTTGTCAATTCTGTTGTATTAGACTATGCTGGTACTTTTTCGTTCTTTTTTGGAGGTACTTTATTTTTGGGAAAATTTTCTACAGATAATGAAGACTTGGGGAAACTAAAGCCAAAAGTACTGCCTTTACCCTCTTGGGATTTGAATATTAAGGCTCCGCCTTCAGATACGATAACCTTTTTGGCCATAAATAAACCTAATCCAGTTCCGTCTGGTCTAGCCTTTCTGGCATTAGCGGCCCGGTAAAACTTAGTAAACAGGTGGTGCTCTTCGCTTTTAGGTACACCAATACCATTATCTACAACCCTGCATTCCACCGCATAGGGTGTTTCTGTTAACTGAACGTCGATTTTACCTCCAGAAGGAGTGTAGTAGATAGCGTTATCTACAAAGTTCATTATTACCTGACGGGTCTTATTGTCATCTAGCATCAAAGAAGTTATATGCTCAGGTTTATTATATGCAAGCGTTAAGTTCCTCGATCCAGCAGTGTCCATTAACTGTCCTACCTCCTCCTCAATAACGGCAGCAAGATCTACAGGCGCACGATCAATGACAAATTTCCCGGTTTTAAGCCTTGAGACATTAAGTAAATCGGCAATTAAGAATACCATTCGTTGGGAACTTGCAAATGCCTGTTGAAGTAATTGTCTTTGAAGGTCGCTAATTTGTCCTGCGTCACCATCTAGAACTAGGCTAATATTACCCTTAACACTAGTTAAAGGAGTCCTCAACTGGTGGGACGCCATACTAACGAAATCATCTTTAGCTTCATCGAGTTCCCGTAGTTTCTCATTAGATTTTCTTAATCTTCGTGTGGCTTCTTTAACCTTTTCCTGAAGGGTCACGTTAAAGCTTTCTATCTCTTCTGTATGCAATGCGTTTTGGATAGCCACAACCAGTTCATTGGCTATTATTTCAAGCGCTCTTACATCCTGAGAACTATATGCATTACCACTTTTTCTTGGACCTAATACTAAATATCCTATGCCCTCAGTTTCAACAGAGGTTGTCATTCTGGCAATTACAGAGACGTCAATTTGCTGAAGTTTTTTCTGAAACAGAGAGTACTCTGGTTCAAGCATGTCTGCAACTATTATCTTCTGGTGCATTTTAGGAGTCATGCTTCGAACATAGCTTATATCTTCTTCCTTAAAATCTGGGGAATTCATTGTTCCTACTATTTTTCTAGGGGTGTAGTCGTCTTCCTTTAGGCCAAATAGACAGTAAGTTGGTTTAAGGTTTGAGCCTACAAGCTCCAATATATTGTTTAGTAGCTTGTTTAACTCAAAGGTAGAAACAATTATCTTATTGAAGTTATCTAGGAATGCCTGTACGTCATAAGCATCCCTATAGAAAACTTTGTTAGTCACCTTATCAAAAAACTTTTTTAATGGAGGGAATCCAATAGCTAAAACAACTGCTAAAACTGCATATATCCACCTTAATGAAGAAAGGTTGGCCTGCGCCCAAATAGTACCCGTTAAGAGATACGCCACTACCACAAAGGCCGCTCCCAGAGTAACCAAAGAAAATATATAACCTAGAGTTCTAGCAATTATTAAGCGTATATCAAACAAACCATGTTGAACGATAGCCAACGCCAAGGAGCCCATAAAAATGATGCTCGCAAAAGGAGCAAATTCAGTGGTTGAAGTATTATTTGTGATATTAGGAATAACCAAATTGGTTAACAGAGATATGAGTACTGCAGCAATCGCTCCTATAACAATTACATTAAGCTGAGATTTTAACTTTCCAAATGCAAGCTTCCTTGCAAGAGTGATTCTAACAATCAGTCGAACAATTAAATAGAGAGTCCAAGCTATTACGGCAAAATAAGCTGGTCCATTAATTGGATTATAGCCACTTATTACCCTACCAACCTTAATAGCTTCAACTCCAGTTATCATAAACGGAGATAAAGAAATACCAGCAGCAATAAAAGAAAAACCAAAGAGTAGCAAAACTGATTTTTTAGAAATTTTTTTACCGCTAAGGTATAAAATAAATAGCTCGGCAAAAAGTAGTATAAAAATAGGACCAATAAAAGTAGCTCTGTTCCAGAATAATGTGAGTCTGCTTGTTTGATCCGCCAGAAAATTGGAAACCTCCCAGATCAATAATGAAAGCGCCGAAAGCGCAACAAACCTATTCTCTAACCTAGTGTGATTACTGGATAGTACAATAATCCCTATAGTTAAGTTGAAAAATAGACCAATAAGTAGTAAAACTAGTTCCACTAATGTTTATTATACTAAAGCTTAAGTAAGTTAGGTATTGGTTTTTAAAGTCCTATTTCTTATATTTTTTATTAATTTTCGAGCTGGAATCGCAAGACATAGCGCAGCTACAGAAAAGAATCCTATCCAAGCCTGCTCGGGCATACCAGCCCCTTCTGCGGCTATATATGCGTACGGTGCCAATAAGGTAGATCCAGCCATTGCAGCAGCAACAACTTTTTGCTTTTTGGAATAATCATCGGGGCTTTTAAGGGATCTAATTAAATCACCGACTCCCCAAACATAAGGTGGTGTTGTGGCTAATTCTATCCCCAAAAAAACTTTCCAGTCTACTGCACTATATGGACTAAGTCCTTTTGCAACTGCCGCAGTTCTAGCTGCAGTGTAAGCTATTAGTCCAAGGCCACTAATTAGTTCTGGTCTCCTTCTTTTCCAAAAATTTTTCTTTCCTTCATTTATTGAATCTTGCATTTGATCATCGCTATTCAAATCATCGATTAAAAGATTTTCATGACCGTTACTATCTAAGGCATTTACGATATCGGGATCTACTTCACTTTTGGCTAAACCTTTGAACATAAATTCAACTATGAACTTGTAAGAGTCAGCCTTTGGGTCATTCTCATCATTAGACATTTCTATTACTGATATGGGTCCGTCGTGAAGATCAAACATAGCGGGAATAGCTATCTGACCCGGATAATCTAACGCAGGGCCAACTTGTTGCATTGCACCGTTAAACAGTTGTTTGAAATTCCTGAATAAGGCAGGATTACATGCCATTATGAATAATTTTTCGTCCTTACTATTGCGTAAAGCATTTTGGAATAGCTCTTTATAAATTGTGAGAGTTGCTAAATCATCCGAATCAAGATTTTTATCTTTGGCTAAAGCAGAGATCTCTATAACTTTATCTAAGCCAACTTCTTCAATTTTTCTAAATAACACTGGGTCAAGACTATCTTCATGGTCTAAAAGAGGAAAAGATTTTTGACCACTAGCTTCATCAAATTTTATTTTCCTTGAAGTTGCTACAATCTCGTTCCAGTTTTCATCCATTAATACATAATATTCAGAATGAGGTATGTATGGGTCAGCATCATCAATAATGGTTTGCCGTTCGTTAATTTGATCCAATGAGATAAAACCTTGCTGTAAATATACTCTTGCCGTTAGTCTACGGGCCTCTTCAATAACTGAAGGGTCATCAGTAGAAAAACAACGTGGCCTAAACTCTACGCTTTGTTCTAAACCCAAACTCTCATTACCTACATTTATGCTCATCTAAATTTCTCCAAAAAAAAGCACCTAACCTTTGAAGATCAGGTGCAAATTTTTTCTGCTAAAGAACATTTGCAATTTACCATAACTGCTTTAAAATGTCAATAATTACGTAATTAGCTAACAATAAAACTATTTGACGGCATTAATAAATGAAAACAAAAATACTAATAGTAGAAGACGAGCACCCAATTGCTGAGATGTATCGCTTTAAACTAGAGAACGAAGGATATCTTGTTGGTGTTGCACATGATGGGCAACAAGGCCTAGATAAAGTAGAAGAATTCGGGCCTTCTTTAATCCTTTTAGATTTAAAGATGCCCGTAATGAGTGGCGACGAGATGCTGGAAAAGTTGAGGTCTAAGGATGGTGGCGTTGGCATAAAAGTAATTGTTCTAACTAACATTAGCAAAGATGAGGCCCCACCAATATTAAGATTCTTGAATGTAGACCGTTACGTCGTTAAGGCCCACCATACACCAAAACAAATAGTAGGTATCATAGAGGAAGTTTTAGCATGAACGTTGTAAAAGAGAGAATCTTAGAATAGGATAATAATTATGGCCGTAAACATTGCGATCGTAGAAGATGACCAAACAATTTCACAAATGTATCGTTTTAAGTTTGAGGCCGAAGGTTATCACGTAGAGACAGCTGAAAACGGCAAGCTTGGATTGGATCTTATACAATCAATGAAGCCAGACATTGTTTTGCTTGATTTAATGATGCCTGAAATGACTGGCGACCAAGTACTGGATACTATGCGTAAGTCTGACTGGGGTAAGAAAATTAAGGTAATAATTTTAACCAATATGGGTGAGCAGGAAATACCCCAATCAGTTAAATCATTGGGCGTAACCGCAGTAGTTCTTAAAGCCAATATGACCCCTAGACAAGTGTTCGAGCTGGTAAAGAAACATCTCGATTAGGAAATAATTGTGAATATAGCCATCGTCGGTTACGGCCTCGAAGGTCAGGCCGCCTATAACTATTACAAAGATAAAGGTACTATAACTATATGTGATGTAAATCACGTAGATGTTCCTGAAGGAACTTACCTACAGAGTGGCCCTAACTATTTGGCAGACCTTTCGCGCTTTGACGTTATAGTAAGATCACCAGCCGTAAAACCAAACGCACTTGTAGAAGCTTCTGGGAGGGACATTTTAGAAAAGGTCACATCTAATACAAATGAGTTTATTAAAGTTTCTCCAACGAGAAACATTATCGGCGTAACCGGAACTAAGGGTAAGGGTACTACTTCTACTTTAATTACCAAGATTATAGAGAAACTGGGTAAGAGGGTTTTTCTCGGAGGAAATATTGGCCTACCGGCTCTGGACTTACTAAAAGAAGGTATTAAGCAGGAGGATTGGGTAGTTTTAGAGCTCTCTAGCTATCAGTTGATTGATGCTAACATTTCACCCCATATAGGGGTATGCCTGATGATAGAACCAGAGCATTTGGACTGGCATGCAGATATTGATGAGTACTATAACGCTAAAACTAACCTCTTTAGACACCAGAACTCAGATGATATTGCAATATATTATGCCTTAAGCGAAGGTTCAAGGCGTATCGCTTCCACCAGTAAAGGCTTTAAACTGCCATACATGGACAAGCCAGGAGCAATAATTAAAGACGACAATTTCGTAATTGGAAATGAAATTATTTGCTCCGTTACAGACCTGAAACTATTAGGCAAGCATAACTGGCAAAATGTCGCAGCTGCTATAACAGCCTCTTGGCAAGTCGAGCGCAACCCGCTTGCCTTTAAAGAAGCAATAACTGGTTTTTCGGGGCTACCATACCGACTTGAATTCAGGGGTGAGAAAGACAATGTTCGCTATTATGATGATTCCTTTTCATCCGCACCTCCTGCTGCACTAGCAGCAATCGAAGCTATACCAGGTAAAAAGGTTTTGATACTTGGTGGATACGAGAGAAATCTACCCCTCGAGGACTTTGCAAACGGTATCAAACAAAACTTAGATAACATAAGACAGCTGCTACTCATTGGGCAATCGGCCCAAAGATTGGCAAGGGTGTTAGATTCCGTGGGTGTGAAGTTGTATACCGTAAGTGAAGATAAAATCATGGAAGAGATAGTTAATAAAGCCAGGCAATTCACCAAACCTGGAGATGCTGTAGTGTTAAGCCCTGGGTTTGCAAGCTTTGATATGTTTACAAACTTCATCGATAGGGGTAATAAATTCAACCAAGCCGTAGATAAGCTATGAAATACCGTAAATTTATTTTTGAAGGTTATGAGTTCGACCCCAAAAGCCACAGACTTGAATTGAACTATAGCCTGGACCATGAGCTCGGCTTCAAAGAAAGCTACTTCTTTGATTTTGATTTCGTAAACTATGACCCGAAGGCGCTAGATAGAGCGTTACGCACGCTTTTCTTGATGGCTGGGGTTTCATATTATAAAACGTTTATGCCTGAAGAAATTGAATTAAGTAACATACTATTAGATAAAGCAGACGCCTCTTTTTTCGCCAAAACATATTCTAAAGGACTCGGCGAATTCTATTATGTCAATAAGCTTAACCCTTCAATAAATATCCCTTTTAATCCAAATACGGAACCAGAAATACAAATGGAAGCTCAATCAAACGGCGGTATGCTAATTGGTATTGGCGGCGGAAAGGATTCACTGTTAAGCGTTGAAGCACTCAAAAAATCAGATAAACCAATTGCGACTTGGAGTTTGGGGCACAGAGAATTGCTCCAAGAATTAGTGGATAAGATTGGCCTTAAACACTTCTTTGTCGATAGGTCCTGGGATAAGAAATTACTTGAACTTAACAGCAAGGGAGCGCTCAATGGCCATGTTCCTATCTCCGCAATAATTGGCTGTGCCGGTACTGTTACTGCAATCCTTACAGGCTACAGAGACATTGTCGTGTCCAATGAGCAAGCGGCAAACGAACCAACCCTTAACTACCAAGGAGTAGATATAAACCATCAATATTCCAAGTCCCAAGAATATGAACAAGACTACCAAGACCTACTTCAAAGGACTTACGGAAATTCTATTCGTTATTATTCGTTTCTAAGGCCACTTAGTGAGCTATTCATTGCTGAATTGTTTTCTAAAACTGCTTGGGATAAGTACAGATATAAATTCAGCTCCTGCAATAGGACTTTTCGTTATGGCAACCATTTACTTTCTTGGTGTGGAGAGTGTCCAAAATGCGCCTTTGTTTACATGGTGTTAACCCCGTTTGTAAGTGAGGTCGATTTGAATACTATTTTCCATAAAAACTTACTTCTAGACAATGGACTTGATGAAACATATCGTAACTTACTAGGCATTTCTGGAGATAAGCCCCTAGAATGTGTAGGAGAAATAAAAGAGAGCCGGGCAGCTATGAGGATGTGCCAGGATAAGTATCCAGAACTTAAAGACAGATTTACCTTTGAGCTTGATAAAAATTATGATTACAGGATACTAGGGAGACACAATATGCCCGAAGAAATTTTTGAAATACTGGATCAACTAATTAAGAGTTATCGGTCCTCTCGGCAGATCGGATAACGTTTTCAAATAAGGCACATACAGTTAAGGGGCCAACTCCGCCCTTTTCGGGTGTAATAGTTAAATCTTCTCTCTCCAACACTTCTTTATCTACGTCACCTAAAGTCTTGCCGTTTTCGCTAGCAACACCCGCATCAACGACAACTGCCCCAGGTTTTATCATGTCACTAGTGAGAATTGCGGGCCGTCCCGTAGCTGTCACAATAATGTCAGCTTCTCTAGTCATGACTGCCACATCCTTAGTGCTACTGTCTGCAACCGACACATCAACACCACTTGCTTTTAACATTTTCTCAAGCGGAGCTCCAACTAGTTTTCCCCTTCCGACCAAAACTACCTTTTTGCCTTGAAGGTCAACATTAAACCCAGACAGTAACCATAAAATTGCCATAGGTGTAGCAGGATCGAATTTGGCTTTTTCTCCCAGTGCGTCGACATCTTTCCTGGGAGAAACCAAATTTACCAACTGGTCAGTTTCGCTGGGATCTTCTAGCGGTAATTGAACTATTATTCCATGTACTGACGAGTCATTATTTAGCTGTTCTAGAAGGCTTGACGCTTCTTTTTGGTTTACTCTAAACACCTCTACTTGTATGCCAATATCTTCCGCGTAACGTCGTTTCAAACTAACATAGAGATCAATAACTGGATTATCTATGGTCTTAATAATTGCAAGTTTTGGGAATATTCCCTTTGACTGCTTTAATGAACGCACATTATGCGCTTGACGTTCTTTAATAAAACCAGCCAGTTCACTACCAAGTAACAATTTCATGATTTACCTATTTTACCAAAGGTGGAGCTAATCTGTTTATAATAGTAACTCTATTGCAAAAACAGAGGTAATTTGCTAAAGTTTTTTGGTACTTTTACGGGCCAGTAGCTCAGCCGGTTAGAGCACCTGCCTCTTAAGCAGGGTGTCGAGGGTTCGAGTCCCTCCTGGCCCTCCACGAAAGAACCGTCCTTTTGGGCGGTTTTTTCGTGGTTGATCTATTGAGTTCTCGAACCCAATGGGGTTCGTCGTATGTGAGCGTAGCGAACGGAGAAGCGATGAGCTTTAGCGAGGGAAGCGCTGTCCCACTGGGCCCTCCAAAATTATTATACTTGTCATTTTATCGGTAATAGTTAACTAACACCCAGGCCTACAAGCGTTATGGTTAATATACTTGACCATTATTGTCTTTTGTGATATTTTATAATTTAATGTCAAATATGTCAAATAATCCTGTCGTTGAGGCTTATAACTTTGCAAGTGCTATTGAATCAATAAGTGTTGATCCAGCCATTCGAGTAATTGCTGAAATAAGTCCAGCAGTAATTAAGGAATCTAGTAAAAATGCTGTAAATGTTTTAGTTGAGCATGGTCATTCTTCAAGAGAATTAACTCAAAATGCTATAAGAGCTGAGCATGATATCCTTTTTGGCAATCCTAACAATAGGGCCAAAGCTCAACAAGATTACTTAGCTGCAAAGGCTGCATCTGCTAAAGGGTCTGAGGAAGAAGATATTGCATGGGACGATTATTCGAGAATTAGTGTAGTTAAAATGCAACAACAGCGGCTTTCTAGAAGATTCATAGCTGTAATGGCCTTATCTGGTGCATTAATTGGCGGAGCTGGAATGGGTTTGTTAACTGCACGTGCTCAGGTATCTGTTGCAAAAAACTTAAACGCACAAGATAGAGCTGAACACTTGCATTTACCCCAACTATCAACTTCTCCTGATATTCCTTCAGATAGTTTAGCAGGTGTAATAGGTGCACTCGGCTTAGGTGAAGCGGCATTACTTACTGGTTATGTGCTTTCTCCTAGGGCAGCTCATCTCAGGGCTAAAAGAATTGTTAGGAACGCTGATACTATTTAGGTTAATAAGTTAGTTGATATAACCATTACGATGGCCCTCCAACGAAGTTATGTTTTATATACGTCTTTTCTGTGACCAACTTTAATGACAATAACTGTAACTATCTGTTCATAAACTAAATATAGAATTCGGTAGTCACCTTGCCTAATCCTCCATTCTTCTCTGCCTTTAAGCCTAATCGCACCAGCTGGGTAGGGGTCTTCTGTAAGTGACCTTAATCGTTCCGTGATTCTTCTAACATCCCTTGGCGGAATATGATTCAAATCTTTTTTACGTACGTTCTTGCTTATCTCAACCTTGTATAATGCCATCTGCTTTTAACGCTTTAAGGAACTCATCTAGTGACTCGGTAGGATCATTACGACGCTCTTCAATCATTTCTATGTCTTCCAAATCTTCGGCAATTGCATTAGCTACTGCCCTATCAACGTACTCAGACATCGTCTCGTTAGTATCGACTATACGTTTTTTTAAGGCTTTTCGTACTGCTGGGCTAAAATATAGAGTAGTTTTAGAATCGTTGCTCATAAAAACATCTTAGCGCTTTAGCGTCTTGACGTCAAGGGATTATGGCACCGTGGTGTGCACGTTCTTATTTACACGCCCGATAAACAGATTGTGATGCAGAAACGCTCTCCTTCCCTTAAATATCATCCCGATGAAATTGAAGTATCGGTAGGCGGCGGTGTTGATGCAGGGGAACAGCCTAAGCAAGCAGCTGCCCGGGAAGTTAAAGAAGAATTAGGTATTAGTATTGAGCCTAGTCAACTTTACTTCATCGGTAAGACAAAATTCAATCATTCGACGAAAACTCAAATAAATCGAAATTTCATATATAGCTATTCGATATGTCTTCCAGCAGACAAATTAACACTTAGGGCAAATCCAGAAGAAAACAGTTTAGTCTTCTTAATGAGTGAGAAGCGGCTACGGATCGCACTTCGTCAACACCGCGTACTGAATATAGGCAAAATTACGAGTACATATGCCTATTGGAAGTACTTGCTTGATTCGACACCACAGCTGCGATAGCGTGCACTAAGATTCGCCAGTTTAATTAACAGATATAAATTAGTACTTTTGAAAATGGGATGGATTACCTATATGATGGCAAATTGCCAATCTACGCGCTTTACCAAGCATCAAAATCACTTGAACAAGGATTGATAGGCATTTAACCTTAAAAAGTGAGCGAATTAACTTAATTGAATATATTGGCTAATTACTCTTGATTCTGAGATTGTACTGCAAAAAGACATATTTAGGCTTTACTGTATTAAGTTTCTCACCTATGCTTTAAAAGAGTAAATTTAGTAAAAGAAGATCTAAGTGGAACACTTTCTAGTATCAGAGATTAGTCGCCATGGGTATTTGGCGATCTTTTTGTTAATGATTCTTGAATCTGCTTGCATTCCAATACCTAGTGAAGCAATAATGCTTTTCGGAGGAGCTTTAGCCTCAGGAATCGTTGTAGCTGGAGCAGTAGGACATCTTAATGTTTTCTGGGTTGCTTTAATAGGCTCTATTGGTAACTTAATTGGTGCCGCTATAGCATACGCAGTAGGAAGAACTGGCGGGCGGGTAGTGGTTGAGAAGTGGGGCCGTTATGTTCTTTTAAGAAAAAAAGATTTAGACAAATCTGAAGCTTTTTTTAAAAAGCATGGTGATATTGCAGTACTTATCGGACGAATACTACCAGTTGTACGAACATTCATCAGTTTGCCTGCTGGAATCGCTGAGATGCCAGTGGCAAAGTTTGGATTATTTACTTTTATAGGTAGCTTGCCTTGGACTTTTGCGCTCGCATATTCTGGTTATGCTGTAGCAGGAAATTGGAAAAGCATTTCCAAATACTCTACACCGGTAAGTGTAGTGTTCGGAGTAGTTATAGTTGCGCTAATTGTTTGGTGGTATATTAAACGCCGACAATCTCTTGAAACTTTAAGCGATAAAAAATAGCCAAACAATTTTTTAATTCTAATCGTCTTGTGAAAAGATTAAAGCACTTCCTGGTGGCAAGGCAAAGCTACCACCACCATTTTCTACCCTTACATCACCTATGGTAATTTCTTGAAAATCCCTGTCGTATCCTTTCCAACTGCTATTGAACCTAAGTTTCCAGGTTCCGTTACGAGGAAAGCCCACAACGTATTCTTCGAAGCTACGATTAGAAAAATTGATCACAATAACAACATCATCCTTCGGGCCTCCATTATTCCAGCGATGGTATGCGATAACCTTATTGTCTTTATCGGCGTGCATAATATTTATGTTGGGACCCATGAGTCCGGCGGTATTATTCCAAATGTTTTTTCTTAATTCGATCAGGTGTTTGTGCGCCATAATAATGCCGGAAAAACGGCTAGATTTACTCCAGTCCATTCCCTGCCAATCGTTAAAACTACCCCCCTGCATAAACTCTTGTCCCTGAAATAGCATAGGTACCCCTGGGGTACTTAAGACTATTGTTGCCGCTAGAAGAGCTTGTTGTCTAGCGAATAGACTATCCGACTTTCCAGGGGCAATTGTCTCAATAAGTCTTGATGAACCGTTAGCTGCACTATCGTGTGAATCAGCAAAAATTACTCTCTCAAAAGGATTATTATTATAGCGTCTGGGCAATTCCCCCAAAAGACCACTTAGGTCAATTTTAGGAACTTCATTTGAGTAGAGTGCCTGCCTTAATACCCCAGGGAAACCAAGCTCCCACTGAGAGCTAAAGCCGGCCCCACCCTCTTTGGTTGGTTTTACTATATAGTCGTTATCAGCAACATCTTCAGCAATAGTGATTACGGTTGGATTAATTTTCTTAGCTATACTATTTATTTGCTGAAGCAGTAACCATCCCTCTGACAGATCGTGAGCCGGATCATCATTTGAACCCTTAACGTTTCGCATAAATATCGTTGAATCTACTCTCAGCCCATCTATGTGACAATCATGAATCCACATAGTAATGTTATCTAGAATATATTGCCTGACCTCTGGTCTCCCAAAGTCAGGTCGTGTATTCCCCCAAGGGGTTTCTGCTCGCCAGTCATTATAGAAATAAATTCCTCCGTAATTTTCCTCGTGCCAACCATCAAAATTCCACAAATCTAAATGAGTATCGGGTCCAAAATGGTTATAGACCACATCCAGAATTACACCAATACCTCTTGCATGCGCGGACTTAACGAACTGCAGGAAGGCATGTCGTCCACCGTATAGGCTCTCCACAGCGAAAATGTAATCAATAGCATATCCCCAACCACGATCCATCATCATGCTACTGACCGGCATAATCTCAATCATGTTTACACCTAAATCTTTTAGATAATCCAATTTATTTATAAGATCATAAAATGTTCCATTGATTGCTGGATCCGGACGATTAAATGTACCCACATGCAGCTCATAAATTACTTGTTTCTCTATAGGTATACTTTGGAAGAAATCACCTTCCCAGTTAAACGAACTACTAGCTATCACAGAGTTACCAGCGCTAGTTGTAAAATGCAGAGCCCTGGGGTCGTTCCTATATAATTTTTCACCGTCTCTATAAATAACGTATTTGTATTCTTGCCCAGTAGTTGCCCCGCGAACAAACAATGACCAATAGCCGTCATTTTCACTAGTTAACGCTTCTTCTCCCCAGTTATTAAATGAGCCTGTAACAGCAACATTTTCGGCGAAAGGAGCCCAAACACGGAACATTACACCATTACTCTTTACGTTAGCTCCCACATCTTTTTTTGTTTTGATGCCCATCAGGCAATATTATGCTTAAGCTTAGCTTTTTTAGCAACGCCTTAATTGCCGTACAACAGATTATTTACTGCCGTTTTAATCGCTCCGTAATTGCCTAAACCATCTGCGGGTATTAAGGCATCTTGACCATCAATATAGTGGTTGGCCAGGAGATTATGACCATTATAGTTATTCAGTGTTACTTCTTTGATACTACCGTTGGATATGCCTTTAACGTCACTATATAAAGACTCCATCTGGCCAATTTTTAGGTCAGTTTTAACATTGTTACCAACTGCATTTACTAGCTTAAGAACTGTTATTGGATTCACGAAGGAAGACAATGAACTAGCTTTGTCCTTTATCGCCACTATCATCTTTTGTTGGTACTGCGTTCGTGTAAAATCGTTATTTGGGATTCCATAACTTCCAGGACCATCACCTCTGGTTCGTGCTAAGTCTAATGCTTGCTGTCCATTTAAATGCACCTTGCCATTGGGCAACTTCAAGTGAGTATATGGATCATAGATCCCACGAGGATCCGGACTGTTAATATTAATTGTTATCCCTCCTACTGCATTTACAGCGTCACGAAGTGCTGCATAATTAATTAATGCGTAGTAGTCGAACTTTACGCCGAACCGTTGGCTAACCACTTTTTCAAGCAAGCCCATACCTCCAAGAAAGTAGCCGGGTTCATTAAAGTTTTCTGCCTGGCCATCTTCATAGGCTGCGTTAATTTTACTTTGGCCATTACCAGGAATATGAATCCAAAGATCTCTGGGAACACTTAATAGAACACCAGACTTAGTCTTAGGGTTTATCGAAATTATCATAATTGAATCAGTAAGCTGGGCACCTTGATGATGAGGATCACCAACAGAATAGCCCGCAAGAAGAATATTAACCCTGCCATTAGTCTCCTTAGGTGATTGTGGTAACAAGGAAGTAAATAAAGAAAATGGATTAGGCTGGTTCGTTAGTTTTGATGCTTCAGAATAAAGTTCATATCCAAAAACTCCGCCAACTATAACTACAATTGCAACCGAAATTAATACCGTGCGTTTAATCCACCGCCTGATCCTTGGTTTATTTCTCTTTTCGTCAATTACAGCTTCAGCATTACCAACCCGTTCATACGATGTTCTAAACGTTGGGCTGGCAAAATTATTGCTCGAAGCATTACCAGGGGAACTAGATTTAGTGTGCCTCATATTATGCATAGTAACATAATTTTATTGAGTTTTGACTGATTTTATTGTGATATATATTTTATTGCAGATGTTTAGCTTTTCTGCTTCAGCCAACTATGCGTCGATCTGAGTTGGCTAAGTAAATAAAACGATCCACATATAATTAATACTTTATCCTCCCCAGATATTGCATAATTTAAGGCTCTATCCTGATCCGTTATTGCTACGGAAGTTATGCCGATATTTTGGAGTGCTTTTACTATTTCACTAGGCTCGACGGCTTTAGAGGGTAGATTTTCGTTTGACTTAAAAGTGGTTACTATAACAGTAGTCGCAACAGGCTTTATGGCGCTTGATATTTCTTTTATATTCTTACCTGCTTTGAGAGCCAATAGAAAAATAGCTTTAGTATTCGGGTATATAGCCGTATATGAATTAACTAGTGCTTTTATCTTTTGGCCGTTATGGGCACCATCCATAATTATTTCCTTATCCCCATAATTGACGATTTCCATGCGGCAAGGTATGTAAGTTAATTTTGTTTTAATTAGTCTTGTGTTGTTAATTACTCGTAGATTGTCCCTTTCACATATATATAAGTAAGCCTCGTGCGCCAACGTCCAATTTCGTGACTGAAAAGAAGGCAAGCCTGATAATTGGTCGTGGCTAGTATAAGAATTGACAATTGTTAATTTACTGTCGCGGCGTAAGCATTGTTCCTTGATTACAGAAAGTGCTGGTTCAGGTTGGTTGAAAGTAAATACTGGGTTTAGATGGTGTATTATGCCGGCTTTATGCTTTGCTATTTCTTCTATTCTGTTGCCGAGCCTCGATGTATGATCTAGACCTATGTCTGTAATAAGGCAAACCTTATCTGGCCTATCGGCTATGTTTGTCGCATCATAGAGTCCTCCCATGCCAGTTTCAACAACCGCATAGTCAACTCCTTTACCCGCAAATACCCAAAAACTAAAACAATAAAGAAGCTCAAAATATGATAGTTTAACGCTTGTTGAATTAACAAGTTCAAGAAATTTTACAAGTAGGTCATAAAAATCTTTTGGATCGAGTGGTATATTATTTACCTGCAATCTTTCTGTAATAGCATCTACATATGGCGACACTGTGAGCCCAACCGTGCATCCTGTTTGAGTGAGTAAAGCACTCATGTAATAAGCTGTTGACGTTTTACCGCTAGTACCAGCAATATGTATAATTTTTAATTTATTCTGGGGATTGCCAAGAAACTCCATTATTTGTCTTGTCCGACTAAGCACGTCCTTGTCGTTGGGTATTAACGAATTTGGAAATGCTACCTTATTGAGTTCAGTGTTTATCCTATTAAAATAGTCCAAAGCTTGTTAAAATCTCCTCCGCTGATAAGATAGTATACGTTAGTCTTGCCCCCTTAGCTCAGCGGATTAGAGCGTCTGTCTTCGGAACAGAAGGTCGTAGGTTCGAATCCTGCAGGGGGTACCAATTATTTACATTACGTATCTTTTGTAGTATAATGGGTTTGTGAAACCTTTTCATTGGAATGAGTCTAAAAACTTGATTTTAAAAAGTGAACGGAAGGTTTCATTTGAGGACGTTGTGGCAGCCATCAATGATGATAGGCTACTTGACACAATCAACCACCCCAATATAAAGAAATACGCTCATCAAAAAGTATATATTGTAAGGATAGATGATTATTCATACCTCGTTCCTTATGTAGAAGACGAGGAAAAGATCTTCCTAAAAACTATAATCCCAAGTAGAAAAGCCACCAAAAAGTATTTGAAAGGAGAAAAGCTATGATGATAGATTACGACCTCGATCCAGATGAACGGGAACTACTCGATGCCTACAATCGAGGAGAGTTTGTTCAGGTCAACAATCCCAAAGAAGAGCACGCAAAAGCCAAGGCTGCCGCTAAAGCCACCCTTAATAAAACAAGAAACATTAGTATTCGGTTATCTGAACAGGATTTATATAGACTTAAGGCTAAAGCTATAGCTGAAGGCATACCCTATCAGACTTACGCTTCATCGGTTTTACATAAGGCCGCTGCCAGATAGGGTTCTAATACAGCACGGTAGTTATTGTGCTAGACTTGGCAGAGGTGATACTTCAAATGTTTCGTGCCACCGCAGCAGTTCGCTCTTGAGGCGGTTCCAAGCGGTGACAGGAAGGTGTACCATTGGCACAATCACCCCTGTCGAAAGTACTCCAAAACTACAGTTCCAATCTGTTCGAATCCTCTAGGGGTTATCGATATTAAAATCAGCTTTTTTATCGGGGTGAAATTTTTCTTTATAAGCTAAATCAGAAGCTGCCCACTTGTCCCACATTCCCTCGTTTTCGTTGCCTTTATCTCTTAATTGTCCTCGCCTTTTTGCTACCTCAATGGGTACATCAACCCAAATCTTAAAGTCATAGTAATGTTCTATGTTTGGGTGAAATGAAGTTATCCCTTCTATGATTAGGTAATCCATTTTCGGCAAATCTATATTTTTACCTAAAGTATTACTTGCCCAATCAAGAACTTGATAGCTGATTTGCTTATCGCCGCTAGCTTGCTTTAATACCTGTTCCTCTAGTCTTGTAATGTCAAAGGTTTCCTCCTGTGGTTTAGCTTGTCGGGCATTTTCTTTAATAATAAATGCGTCAATACTAATAACTTCACAATTATTAAGTTTCTCTTTCAGCATCTTAGCTAGAGTAGACTTACCAGACCCACCAAAACCTTCAATACCAATGATTACGGGTTTTATTGGCTTATTTATTGATTTGATTTTATCAATAACTTGCTTTAAGCTATTTTCGTCAAATGCCATTTACTATTATTCTGGCCTTTCCCATTGTCTTATTACTGGCGAAAAGTCTAGTTGGTAATCTGGGATACCTAAACCTAGTCCATAACTACTAACTTGTTTATATTGCTCTGGCTTACTTCTGTCTACTTTGAATACTTTGTTTGGAAAAATTATGTAGTGATGCTTGCTATTCTTAAAGTCAGCATACCAGTAGTTAGGTTCAAGTGACTTACTTATAACCTCAGCGACTTTATCTATATTACTTTCAGATATCTTAACAGTGTGCAATGTCCATTGTTTTAGCCAGGGAGTTTTATGTTCTTTGGTTACTGGTTCAACTTTAGTGGTAACTACCTCAACCAGTTTTAGTACACCTTTATCTTTTAGGCTCTCTTCAATTATTACTCCTTCGTAGTCCATATTTATAGACCATTCTTTAATACGTTCTTTTTGATATCATCAACTGTTTCCTGGTCTGTATGTGCAGTTGAATCAATGTTAGTGAAATCATCAAAAAAATGACTATTTGAGAAATAGTCATGGTGTACCCTTATAGCGTCCTCGCCCATAGCATCACTTTCTTGTCTTAGTGAATCACGTTTTATGACTTCCTCTAGTTCAGGTAATAGCAATACTTTGTGAGTTAGCTCAATATGCTCTAAGATTTTGCGCCAGGCGGGTTCGTTGATATAGCCATTAATTATTACGTTATAGCTACTTCTGTTAAAGTTTTTTGCAATCAGTCCTATATTGTCACCAAGTAGCTCCCACTGAACAATGCCTTCAGGAGAATCATCATAAATAAAAGGATTGGCCACCATATGCTTTACATAATCAGCGTCTATATTCACGCATTTTTCTATCCGCTTTGCTAGCCTACTAGCAACTGTACTTTTACCAGAGCCTGCAGGGCCTGTTATTGCTAATACGAAGTTACTCATTGACACTCCGATGCAAGGTTAGGTATGAATCCTTTAGCTTATCAATAATCTTTTTATAGTCGTGTTTTTCAACATAATCCCAGGCTTTAACATAATCAGTAGCATTGAACTTTTTATTTCCATTAATATCTCTTTTTAGTCTATTAGGAGCATCAAGCACATCTAAATAAATTGACTTATGTATAGCATGAACAGGAATATGTACCAGCGTTGAAAATGAATGATTTTTACCAAATAATTTTTGCCATTCACCTAGTAACTTGGTTTCGTGTGGGATTGTTGTGTTATCAGTAAGAAGTCTATGTATTAACTCATGCGTTAGAGTGTCTATAAACTCATCTGGTTCGCGCATTACGCCAATTATCATAGGGTCACTAAATGCGTTAAACCAGGGAGCAATGTAAACATCAATTATGTCCTGCCTAAAATATAAGCCTATTGTTTCTGTCATGCCTTGCAATATTTTCTGTTGATAAGGCCTCCAGGCTTTCTGGTAGTCTTTGACTCTTTTCTCCATCCATTCATCGTCTGCAAGTTCTTTGCCTTTACCCCACAACTCATGCAAATGGGTTGAAACATTTTCTCTAACTAACCATGCGTCCTTAATACGAACTTCTGGCAAATCGTGAAGTAGCGATATTATCTGATAGCCATATTCATCTATCTCTTTTGTTGAAAAGAAATCTATATCTTTAGTTTTGCCAACATAACCAACTTTACGCTTTAATGAACGACCAGTAAGCTCTCTCGTTTTAGGGTCAATTTCATTTAATACTAGTATATCGCCAGGCCGACAATCCCAGTCCGCAAGTCTAAGCTCATAGGTCTTTTCGCCACTAGCTACCTTTTCAAAGTATTCAGGAAGGATTTTCTTTTCTATAGTTTTGCTCATAGCAGCCCCCTTATATATTCAACAACTAAATCAAAAATTACTTCATGACCCTGGTCATTTGGGTGTATGCCATCTGCGAGTAACGTTTTGTAGTCTTGCTCAAGATACTTTTCGCTGACTTTTATGTAAGTTAATGATTGGTTATCGCATACCTCATGAAGAACCTCATTAAAGCTTCTGATTCTTTCATTGGTATAACATTTACCACTAGATGAAGATTTAATTGGGTTAGTTAGGTTTTCGTCAACTGGCAGCATGTCTACGAACATGACCTTTGATGAGTACATTCTAGCAAGTCCTATTAATTGATTTAGCTCAGATTTATAACGTTCTGGGGTTGATTCAAACTCTTGATTGTTTCTATGCAGAGTATCATTAGTGCCTGTAGCGAAAATAAATGCATATTCTTCATCAGGCCATAGTCTAGCTTTTGTTTCAGATTCAAATCTGTCAATTATTTGCTTAGTAGTATTGCCATCTACACCTAAGTTATACACCTCATGATAATTCTTAATTCCAGATTTTACCTCTTCGCTTTGTACGAATGCCTTAATTCTATCAGCCCAACCACCTTTACTATCCCAAAGACCTTCTGTAATGCTGTCGCCGAAGATGAAGATTATCATTTTTTCTTGCCTTCACCTTGTTTATGGTCAAATAGCCCTAATGATTCTTGGAGTGCTTTCCTGCCCACATCAATCCAATAATCACATTCTTCAACCTCTTCTTTGTCAATAAACTTAGCTTTATGGCCACCCATAAACTCCATAGCTGCTGCTGCAATAGCATAGTCCATTAAGGCGTGTTGCTCATAATCTGATAGCTTACCGCCAACAACAAGATATGCTTTCTTAACTTGCTCTACTCTATGACCAAGTGGCACAAATTCACTTCCAGCAAGTAGGCTACTAGCAATTACTGCCAGCTCCTGTATCTTTGGATATACATTAGATACAGCGAAATCTAGAATCCATACTTTACCATCACTACCCAGTAAAGTATTAGTTGAAATAATATCGCCATGGATAAACCGCATTTCTAGTTTACTAAGGTCAATAGCGTCATAACGTGCAAGTGCAGCGTCTGCTATTTTTCTACCACCTTCATCTAGAAATGGTAGGGCAGCTTCATGCATTTTATGGATATGTGGGATAGCCCATGAATCAAAGACGTATGGCGGGTCTATATCTAGAGCATGAATCTTAACAGCTTCAGCGGCTACTAGTTCTAATTCCTCATCAGTCGGTACAGTCTTAGTATCAAAGTAGGTATGACCTTCAATGAAATCCATCGCTACTGCCGAAACACCACTTGAGTGTTTGAAAAGCACACCTCCATCTCTAGTATCCTGTAAGGCAGGGTGATGAACACCGCCTTCAGTAACTGCTTGCATAACATCGACATATCTATCAATATCTGCGTCATCTCGAAACTTACCAAATGCTTTAATAACAAATTGTCCAGTGTCAGTTCTAACTCTGACATTACAGTCTTCAAAACCAACTGTTAAAACTGACGCTTCCTGAACAGCCCCTAAATCATACCCATCACTAATTTCTGCGATTAAAAGTTCGCTATCATCCTTGTAGCCTAGGCGCTCAAAATATTTACTAACCATTTTTAATTCCTGAACTAGCTATTGCGACGACATCATCTACCACCTCGTCTAATGGTCTAGTTGCATCTATTGTTATATGCCCAAACTTTTTATATGAGTCTTTTGCGTCTTCTTGCCTGCCAATAATTTGCTCGAACTCGTGTTCAGATTTACCAAAGTCATTATTAGTACGAGATTTAATGCGATGTCTAAGTGTATCTTCATCAACTGTTAGAGCAATTACTTTACCGAATAAATCCCAAAGCTCGTTTTCATTAGCAACTACACCACACAAATAGACATTCTTATCTACAGCATGCTTAGCTAATTCCTCTACTTCATTACGAGGAACTTTCCATGAATGACTTGCTAAAAACTCTGGGGTACGCTGATGAGCTTTTACTGATGATTTAGGGTGAACATAGCCAGTGTCATTATTATGCCATTTTGCTAAGCCATCTTCATCAACATCATATGCTTCATAGCCTCTGCTCTTTAGTTCTTGCCAGACTGCTGATTTTCCCGAACCAGATATACCAGTAATGAATATTAATGACATAATACACTAATAATACAACAGATTGGCATCACCTAATAAAAAGTTGAGAAAGTATGGTATGGCAATTAGATGTTTTTATAATATAGTACTTAAAGCTGGAACAATAAACTGTCTATCAACACAATTTCTTTGGCTATTTCAATCATCACTTGGTAATAATTCTTTCTGAACATACCAGGTAGGGGGTACCATTTGAACAACTACCTCAGTTGAAAGTCTTCCCGAATTACAGCTTCAATCTGTTCGAATCCTCTAGGGGTTTATCAATTATTTAAAACAGACTATTGACATATGTATATACTAAGAATATACTATAAAGATGCGGGTATTGCCTAAACCAATTGCTTTTCAATGGGATACGGGTAATATTCACAAGAACCTTATTAAACACAATGTGACCACTCAAGAAGCTGAAGAAATATTTGTACGAAAACCCTTCTATATTAAACAAGACGTCAAACATTCTTCATCGTCTGAGCAAAGATTCACTGGCCTAGGTAAAACAAAGAGCAATAGATTATTATTCGTAGCGTTTACGATAAGAGACGAAAAAATAAGGGTTATATCTGTAAGAGATATGAAGAGAATAGAGAGGAGCAATTATGAAAAAACTTAAAAAAATACCTGATTTTAGAAATGAGGAGGAAGAAGTTGAATTTTGGGATACCCACGACTCTGGGGAATATATTGATTGGTCTAAAGCTGAGGAAGTAGTCTTTCCCAACTTGAAATTGACCTCTGAATCTATATCCATGCGGATTCCTGGCCCACTCCTTGCACATATTAAAGCTTTAGCCAATGAGAAAGGTGTACCATATCAGTCGTTAATGAAAGTATATCTAAGCGAAAAAGTTGACGAAGAACTTGCAACAGCTAGCAAGTAGATAAAACTGGCGTAGTGCCTAGATAAGACTTTGCAAACTCAATATCCTTAGCAAATCCAAGTATTACTTGGTAATACTTCTTTCTGAACACATCAGGTAGGGGGTACCATCAAAACTTTTTCATTGATCGCCTCTGTTTCTGAAGTTCTAAATAATTAACAACCCTGCCTAGCTGAGAGTATTTACTTCTTAAAACTGGTTCGAATCCTGTTAGCGCCTTTTGCTACTTAAATAGTAGATCATTGGCTGCAACTATAGATTCAGCTATAAAAAGCTGTAAAGGCATCACGTTATCTTGAGTCTGTGCAAGCCCTAAATACTTATAGTATGCCTGCCTTCTCTCTTTCAGCACCAAAGGTGGCACAATACCTATTTGTAAGGCTTGGGCAAGCATTAGTAATCGGCCCACTCTTCCGTTACCATCACTAAATGGATGTATCTTCTCAAAAATAGCATGAGTTTCAGATAATTTTTCTGTAACTTCTTCTTTAGCCTTAGCATTAATTTTCGTAAGCAGCTCATGCACTAATTCAGGCACTTTTATATGATCGGCAACAGTAACATGCGCACCCATTATGCGAACTGAATGGTTTCTGTACAGTCCTGCATTTTCTATAATGCCATTCATGAGCCTGAGGTGTAGCCCTTTTATTAAACTATCATCAATTACAAAACTCTTGCTTTGTAACGCACCCAGTAGCCAAACTAGTGCGGCTTTGTGGTTCCTGGCCTCGGCCTGCTCAATTTGCGTTCTGTTAGTTAGGACTCTGTTTTCGAAAAGAACTTCTCTTGTGTCATCAAGCGTCATGGTACTGCCCTCTATAACATTTGTATGATAGGTCAGATGGAGTACGAGTTTATCGAAAACTTCCTTGTTTTCAGTGATCTGAGAAAGCTTAATGCTAAGAAGTTTAATTTTCTCTTTCAGCTCTTCAAGATAGCCTACATCTAAACTGTTGTCACCCAGCACATCAAAGTACAGAATACGTATAGATTCAAGCGCCCTCTTACGAGGCTTAGCCCGAGCGTTAATCCATGAGTTTATAGTTACGAACGATACACCTAATTGTTTGGCAAGCTCTTCCTGCGTCCAGCCACTTGCATCTAATATAGCCCTTAGTTGTTTAGAGTAATTCATAACTTTATAAATATATTAAAACTTTATAAAGTTTGTCAATAGGTTTTCCGTGAACTGGGTCACATGGTTCTATAGAGAAAGAACTAGTTGCAAGCCTTCATCTAGCTGCTGAACAGTTACTCTATCAAGCCGTCCGATTTGTTCCGTTAAGAAAGTCTTGTCGAGGGTAAGTACTTGAGACACATTAGCGACTGAATCCTTTGTTAACCCAGTTTTCGATTTTGGAAGGTGTAAATTACCAGGTGCATCAGCGAGCCTCAAATTAGAGGTTATTGCCACTACTATTACTGTACTAATGCGACTATTATTGAACTCATCCGCCTGGACAATAATTACTGGTCGTTTAAACCCTGGCTCTGAAGCACTTGGTTCTGGTAATTCTGCCCACCAGATTTGACCACGTTTCACCAATCTTCCTTTGATAGGGACTGGGCTTGCAGTTTTGCAAGTACTTTATCAACCCTTGAGTCACTATTAAGATAAATCTCGTTCAATTTAGTTGTTATGCCTTCTTTTTGATGCTTAGATAAATAATTACTTAAAGCTTGGGCATAAAGCTGACTACGTGATTTGCCTAAGCGTCTAGCAAGTTTTTCAGCTGAAGCGTATACGTTATCCGGTATAGAAACTGCTGTTTTCATGTAAATAAGTATAACGAAAGTTATACCAATACGTCAACTACTTTCTTTGTGCAAACCAGTGAAAATCTGATCCTTTATGTCAGTTTAATGCTCTGATTTTTGATATATTCTTGGTCTTGTCGATAGTCGTTACTTGCATTTTTTCGTCAGTCGTAAAGTCGGTTAGCCGACCGGTTTTGTTATCGGCCGTTAACCTGAATTTATCATAGTAAAAATAAACATCGTCTCTTGTTATGGTCTGAACATGAATTACGCCCAGATTACACTGCGAGGAAGTTTTATATACTATACGCCCCGGAGTTTTCAGACTGACAAAATAATAAGTATTCGAAATATTTCTAAAGTAGTACCGTTAAACCGATTAATATAACTATCGCAAAAAGTATAAAAACTGGCATATGCACAGATTGTTTGTTAGACATATAACAATTATAACTTTTTGCAAATTTAAATTCTGCTTGGTGACAAGTAGGGTTAATGGAAGTGAAATCGTGGCGGTACGCCCTAGTCCGAGAAGTCAGAACCTTAATACTATTGTCTTTGGGAACGTCGATACCTAATTATTAGAACGACCATGCTTGCATAAAAACAAACCCAAAGCACATTAATCAAAGCGTATGCTTTAGCGTGTATGTGTAAGGAATATGCTACTGATACGCACTGGTAAAGTAGCCAAACAGTCCAACTAAAAATACTTAATTCTCGAGAAGTTTTTAGCTTTAGGACGCGTATTAGTTGTGGTAAAGCGGCTACAACTGACGCTAACCCTGTTGCTAGCAAAGCTAGTGATAAATAATTCTGCACTCGTTAATAATAACAAGAAGATCTTATGCAATACTATAAAGCTTATGCTTGGTACCCCTTCCTGTCTCCGCTTGGAACCGCCTCAATAGTGAACTGATGCGCTGGCACGAAACATTTGAGGTATCACCTCTGCCAAGTCTAGCACAGTAACTACCGTGCTGGATTAGAACTGAGTAACCTACCTATATTGCTTAACGAGCTCATTCACCTCACCGATCTTATTATTCAAGTCACTGATCGATTTGATGATATATAACGACTCTATTGCAGCCACCGCTTCATTAGGAAGATCCCTGCTGCCATGTTTTAAGCCGTAAGTTATTTTTAATGGCGTGTGTTTAATTCGAATGACTTCAATTATAGGCTCGACTAACCAAAACTGGTAATTATGCAGTGCTTCCAAGAAATGTTTGCGTTGTATTTCTTTTCTGACCGATAATTCACCAAACTCAATCTTTTCTAATAGGAATTGCTTACGCTCATTCAGCATTTTGCTATAGTTGGCTTCATCAAAAGATTCAAAATCGGTTGAACCGTCTTTATCAAACAATACTTTTATTTTGCGCAGACTATCGAATAAGCCAAATTTATGTGAGTGAGAATGAAGATTAATTTCAATAAAATGAAGTGGATCCATTTGGGCTAGATGATAAACCTTATGAGTAAAAGGCGGCGTTAAACCTTCTCCAAAATTGACGTCAATGGTTCCTTTAGTGGCTAAAAACCCCTCAACTTTATCTAGTACTTGCTGGTCTTGGTTGTCGTCTATATCCAGCCATAAATCAACGTCGGATAGCTCATCATTGTTGCCTTCTGCAACAGATCCAGCAATCCACATGGCATGGACCTTCGAATCTTTTTCAAACAGAACTTTTAAATCATCAACAATTTTTAGATCCATGTAGTAATCATAACATTAGATAACTAGTAAGCATGGATGAGTTATGGGATTGACCTAACAGGATTCGAACCGATTTAAAGAAGTAAATCCAGTCAGTCAGTCAGGATCGCTAATTATTTAGAATTTCAGTAACAGAGGTGATCGTTAAAAACGTTTCGATGGTACACCTTCCAGTTTCGTCTTGGAACCGTCTCAAGAGTGAATTGCTGTGGTGGCACGAGACATTTGAGGTATCACCTCTGCCAAGCCTGGCACAATAACTACCCTTGTCTAAAGAACTTCTAAAATACAGCTTCAATCTATTCGAATCTTTTGAAAAAAGTTAGGCATCTGTGGTAATAGTTAATTTTCATGTAGAACCGGATAATTAGAAATTGCATGGCGGAACAATAGATTCTATATAATAGAATCGCTAATTAGTTTGTCGTAAGCTCTAACAGCTGCCTCTAAACCAGCCTTGAAGTCGGGGATTTTAATATCCATTAGTCCTTCAGGGTTTCTGAAGTTAACTTGATGAGCAGTTCCATCTAGTCTGTCGCCCGATTTACTGTAATAAATTGCGCCCTCATATCCACTTGTATCAGACCTAAACTTTACGTTTTGAGCAATTCGACCGGTTGGAAATCTTTTTCCTTCGGATATAATAACCACCCCTAACCCAGCAATTGGATTATCGCTAACTATTGGGCCAAAGTCATTTAGTCTTGTAAATTCAGCGATGATTGTATCAGTAATTTCTATATTTTGCGGCCTAACTAATGACTGAAATTCAAGTTCAGAAATAGCGTCGCAAGCATGCTTAAATCTTTCGATAGGATATAGGTATTTCAGCTGTTCAGCAAAGTGTCGATTGGCCGCATACTCTCCTAGGGAATCTTTATTGCTGCTCATTTTGCCATCCTCCCAATAAACAAAGAAAACTCTACCACTGAATAGGCTTAAAGAGAGTAAACCTTCTAACACTATTCTTCATATTTCATATATGGAGCAAAATTGCATTAACTATGAATATGGGTAAGTTTCGCTTGTAATACATGGTAACTTCACTAAGCATTTTCCGAAAATATAGTTATCATATGAATAATTCTCTAAAGCGGGAGTTGAAGTATTAGCCCCAAAAAAATAGTGATCTTGTTAGCTACAAGGATGGATTTGCTCTATTAAAATATGAGCTAGATTTGGCCCAAGGCACATTGAACTTACCTACCTACACAACCTAAAAAGGCTAGGAGAAAACGACTTTGGCTATTATCTTACTCCAATTAATTCTTGGAAACCATTACCGTTCCAACGACTTTAGGTTAGTTATTTTCAAGTAACCCAAACGGCTACATGACTTTACTTAGTATTGGCGTAGACTTAACTAGTTGAATTAATTTCTTCTCTAGGGACTTTCCCCAAGGTTTTGTAAGTGACCACTTTACAAAGTAATAAGCCGCAAAAGAACCAATAATACCAAACACCCATCCGCCAGCTATATCTATAGGTGAATGGACGTTAGCGTACACTCTAGCCCAGCCAATAATTAGGGTTGGAATAAGCATAATAGTTGCGTACTTACGACTAAAGAAGTACGTGATAGCGGTAAGTGTTCCGGTTAATAAAGCGTGGTCAGAAGGGAAACCATTGTCCGGTATATGCGGGAAAAGTGGTTTTATATGAGGATTCCTAACGAATGGTCTAGGGTCATAGTATAGTTTGCTGGAAATTCTAGAAAGAATAAAAGCAATCACTCCTGCAATAATTATAGCTACAAGAAATTTTACTTTTTGGTCAACGTCCTTCCCCAATCTTATTACTGCAAATACCTCAAGTAATATGACCAGTAAAAATAGGTACTGAGCACAAAATATTATTATAGAATTCATATTAATTTTAGTTGCTGTCCGTTAAGTACCTCGTAATTATATACCATTTGTTGAAATATTAATGAAAGCTAGTTGCTAAAAATTAATGGACTCTTGCCGAAATATTAAAACTAGTGCAGTGTTGTCCAAGAGAACATTAAGCATAATTTGATAATAATCTATATTTAAGTATCTTAACGTCAATAGGTCTAAGGTTGATGCGTACGATAATTAAGTGACGGCTTCAAGAATTAAATATAAACGTCTTTTAATAAATTCAAGCTCGATATGTATATAAAATTCTTATAAGTTTTAATGAGTTTGCGTTTGTTTAGATTATCAATAACCGATGCGGCTATTTCTTCGGATATATTCAATTGTTCGGCTATGTCTTTTGCGTTAAGAGGAACGTTAATCTTAATATGTTCTTTCTTATTAACCACAGCTTTCTTGCCAAACTCTCTAGCTAGACAAAATAACTGATGTGCTACTTTTTTATAGTCGTCTCTATATGAATTACTTGCAAGACGCTCAATATTAGACTTTATGCGCAGACCTGACTCATAATATAGGTCAATATAAAGTAAAGGATTCTTTTCAATTTTCTCCATTATGATTTTATCGTCTAAAGAATAAGCCTCTATGTCAGTCATTGCCTGGTAGACATATATAAAGTTTTCTTCGTTTTGGTTGATTCCGAAAAGTTCTTTATACAGCTGTGATAGGGGAAATATATATCCCGGTCCATAAATTAACTCTATTACCTTTTCTTCATTTGTCACCTGATAACGCTTAACAAACCCTTTTTTGAGCATAAACATTCTATTAGCAAAGTGCTGTGAGTGATAGATTTCGTCTTTCTTATAAAATTCTATCTTACCTAGACTTCTCATTATGTTGCTTAGCTTATTTGGGACCATATTTAAATTGTATAACGTTTAATTAATAGTTGGAGCAATAAAACTATACTTAAGCAATTTACGTATTTTTTCTAAAATATATAATAAATATGGCATGAATATATCTTGATAATTATGAAAGATAACAGTGATTTTCTAAATCTAGGAGTTTCCAGTATCAATGAAGCCTACATCACTCTAATAGATGAATTTGAAATTCAATCCTCGGGAGGCCCTAACGTTGAGCTACCCACAGCGGCTATGTTTAAAGCCATTCTCAATTCAGATAATAATGTACATCAGTTCCTCAAAGAGATGTCAGAATGGGTATTACAGAGAAGACATCTGGACGTAGGGCCTGCTGCCAGCCTGTTCAGAGCTTCTTTTATTGATTTTTTTTCTGTTTACTACGAATCCAGGGGGAAAACTTTTACTTATCCTGATCTAATAAGTGAAGATGATTGGGGTGAACCCATGAAAATTTTATCTGATTCAATTCTAAATAGTGATGATCAAGTAACAGAGGTGCTGTATTCAGACTTACTCTTTCGTAATGCGCCTACTCCAGCTAAAGAAAGATCCTACACTGATGAACTAATTTGCCAACTCTTAGCAGAGCGTTTTCCTAAAGGCGCAACAGGATTAGATTATGGCTGTAGCCTGGGGTTAGGATCCCTGCAGTTACTGTATAAGGATGAGTATCCAATGAGTTTTGAAAAAGTCACTGACGATGAACCAGAAAAAGAAGATTTAACCGACAAAGCTAATAGCATACTCTCTAGGAAGAGAATATTTTCCAGGATAGTGGGCATGGATCAATACGCTTATTATCATAATCAGAAAAAACACTATGACACAGCCATAACACGATTTTCTCTTAATGGATTAAGACCAAGTGAGAGGAAGGATGTTAATTATATGAACACTTTACAAAGCCTATTAGACAAAAAGAATATCGGTTCTGAAGGATATGACGAAAATAGCCCCTACTCTTTCTTTGAGGGAAATATACTAGACGAAAGAGACTATTATTTTCTGAAAGAAGGTTTCTCGGGTACTTTTGACATTATTATGGCGAACTTCGTAACCCAAGAAGTACCTTCTTGGGAAAGGCGCTTATTGCACGATAAATTATGCAGCCTTCTATCTGATAATGGCGTATTAATATATAACCACCAAGCTTTTATTAAACCACCCACCGTTAAGAAAGCCCGAATCGTAAACATTGAACATTTTAAGCATTACGCAACTAAGCCATATAGAAGCAGGATGCATGTCCTAGACATGCTACAAGAGCATAATGGTATACAAGAAATTGCACATTCTTACGACAACCGTTTGCGAAGGTTAGTGTTAAAACAAAGCGGGAAACTGGTTGTAAACGGAATCCCAGAACCTGTAGACGACCTTGTGAGAAATGCTTAAGCCAGAAGAAAAAAAACTAAAACGACGTTGCACATGAAGCCTTTATGTACATATACTTAACAACACTTGTTTATGCCAACTAAAATATGCGCCCGTAGCTCAGCTGGATAGAGCGTTGGTTTCCGGTACCAAAGGTCGGGGGTTCGAATCCCTTCGGGCGTACCAACATCTTATAAATCTTTATAAACGTCCCTGCGATGTCGAACACTAATAATCAGAACAAGTAGCTCGTTTTTATAAACCTGGTATACGATTCGATATGTACCTTGTCTGATGCGATAGATATTATTTGAGCCTTTTATTTTCTTGGACCCCTCGGGAAAAGGATTGGCGTTTAGGCTATCAATTATATCCACCACTTTATTTCGCAGACCTTTGCTTGGAAGTTTGTGGATTTCTTTTTGGGCAGAGCTTTTAATTTTAACTCTATAAGAGACCATCGGCTTTAAGTTCTTTCACGAAGTCTTTGAAATCTATAGCTGGCTCATTCTCACGTTCTTTTACGGTTTGTAAGTCATCTAAGTCTTCGAGAACCTGCTCCATAACAGCATCTTCTACTAGGGCAGAAACTGTTTCACCGCTTTCAGCTGCACGAATCCTTAAAGCTTTATAGATTTTGTCATTTAGTGTAATTGTTGTACGCATATATACTCCTCTTGCAACAAACTCAGTGTAGCATATGGGCATCTTTGCATCAATATGCTGTCATGATTCATATGATGAGCGCCACTTCTTCCTTTTGTATTTTGGCCCTGTATTCATTGTGAGTTAAATATCCTTGGGCCTGATGGGGACGGTAAGAATGGTTTTTTAAGCCATTCATTGATCAATTGTTCCTGTTTTGTAACATTCATACCCCCCATTGGATACACTCACGCCCAAATTGCTAGATCCATGTATCTATTCTTTTTAAGAATAAGCGAATAAGAATGATTAATATGCGCTTGCTTTGAGATTTATAAATATAAAAAAGACAATGGCTATGTGGGTATTATTACAGACCCTTAATCTACTAATAATCTAAGTTAAGACTCAATATGCCAACTTTGGATTTGTACAAGAAAAATTCCTTCCTAGCGGTTTTAATACGCTTTGTTGTCTGGTTAGCTGAAGCGGTATTGATTTTGAGAATTGTATTCAGGCTTTTTTCGGCAAACCCAAATGCATCTTTTGTGCATTGGATTTATAAGACCAGCAATACCTTATTAGAGCCATTCCGGGGCATTTTCCCAAATGCCGTCATCCATAATGGGTATGTCCTAGACTTTACTGCCTTATTCGCTTTAGTAATGTATGCAATTGCCGGAGCGGTGTTAATTTTCTTCATCGAACTTATTGAGCACTCTATCCCAGATCAAAAAAGTAACCCAAAAACTAAATAGAACAACTTTTATGGGTTACCATTAAATCAATGAAGTATTTTTATAGGTATGGCTGGTATTTTGCATATGTATATTGGTTTGTTAGAAGATGCCGGGTTTTAGGATCTTGTGTAATAGTCGAGAAAGATGGTCATGTATTATTAGTCCGTCAGACGTACGGGCACCGCTCTTATTGGTTCTTCCCTGGTGGAGGGAGAAAAAATAATGAAAACCCCAAAAGGGCTGCTGAAAGAGAATTAAAGGAAGAAGTTGGATTAAGCCTAGAACTTCAGTATCTAGGCGATGTTAGCGGGAGAATGGATTGGCGACATATTACTGACTCTTATTATCTTGGAAAAGCATCCAATTTAGCCATAGAACATGATAGAAATGAGATCGAGGAGTATCTATGGTGGCCAAAAGACGCTCTACCAGATAAATTGAGCCCTTTATCCAAGGCTGCGGCAGATAAATTTTTAGTTAACACCTAGGTCGTGGTGTTTTCTTATAAATCAAGACTAAAGTTTTCCCTGCCATCTTTCAGTATGTAAGCAAACCAAAGTAATTCCTTATATGCTTCATAAAGATTCTTGTTGTATCGGTCACTAAACTCTTCCTTAATACTTCCGTCTTCATAAAATAATTCCTGGATTCTCGGAAAGTAGACGCTATAGCTAGTTACCACAAGACCCATCTCCCTAACTACAGTAACCAATGATTCAACAGCACGCACACCTCCCCACCCACCATTGCTGGCGCCTGCTAGAGCAACTGGTTTGTGAATATAGTTTTCAAGCTCGCTATCCAACATACGTTTTAAAGTACCAGGAAAGCTATGGTTATATTCAGGAGTAACTATAAAGAATGCATCTGCATTCTTGGTTATGTCTGTATATCTGCTATCCTTGCCCTCGGGATCATTTCCGTCTCCGGGAAAATAGAAATCTTTCGGGTCAACAAACACTATTTTAGTGTTATTAAGTTTTTTACCATAGTCCGCGATAAATCCGGCTGCCTTTATAGACTCGCGCCTTTCTCTCGTAGTACCTGCGATCACGGCTATAGTTAACTGTTTTTGTTCTTCCATAAGCTTAATAATAACCTATAAAGTTTATGGCTGCCCGAACTATAGGGCAGCCATAACTCTGCGCCCTTGTATTGAGGCTTATTTAAAGGCCTATTTTGGTGGAGCAAACTGGCCAAGCACCCCATCCTTGTTTAGCCTGAAGCATCTGTGCACGCATTATCTGCTCGTCACGGCTTGCCTGGTTAGGATAACCAGTGCCGCCTACAGACTGCCAGCTAGAAAGAGTGAACTGCAAGCCACCGTAATAACCGTTGCCGGTATTAGCTGCCCAATTTCCACTTGATTCACACTGCGCTAATTCGTCCCATATGCTTCCACTTGCTACTGCAGGAGCTATATTTGTGCTCGGACTGCTACTCTGCTGTGGTTCTGTCTCAGAATCCATAACTGGCGTGGCCTGAGTTGCTGGTGACGCCGTCTGTTGCTGTGCATCAGTGTCGTTGTCTACTGGACTACTAACTGTACTTGCAGTAGCGCCACTAGATGGCGCAAGACGGTTTGGCAGCTGGTCGTTAGCTGCCGGAATTGTAAGCACTTGTCCGGGATAAATTAAATCCGGATTGCTTATTTGTGAGTTGGCATCAAAAAGCCGTACATATGTGGTGTTGTATTTGGCTGCAATTGCAGACAAATAATCACCAGCCTGTACGGTGTAACTTTGTGCCTGGTTAGTATTGTTTTTGCTGACATTTGTGTTTACTGCATCGGCAAAAGCTGATGAGCCTGCCGAGGCTATAGCCACGACGCTTGTTAGCGCCGCAATCGTTGCGTATAAACGCATTGCACCTCCCTATGCCCACTCATACTTCGATTAATTACTTAATCGTTGGCCCTCATTAAAGGTCACCGGTTTTTCTTTTTGCGAAATACAAATGGACTCCGTGCTTTAACGGTGGCCGACCGAAAAACACAAGATCTGATGATACCAAATCTAAAAATTGTGTCAAATTTAACAGTAGTAAATATATAGATAGCCTTAAGCTAAATACTTAATTTTGATTGTGCATACAAAAATAAAAAGTCCTTGGCAAGTAAATGCCAAAGACTTGATTGAACGAAAATGTTCTATTCTACTTTTTGTCTTCGTTATATTCTGGATGTTTACTCCATGTGTAGGCCAACAACAAGGCAATAAGTAACGCACCGACAGCAACTAGGGCAAATGCACGTAGTAAATGTTGGTGCACGTTACCCCAATATAGCAGCGCTCCTGCGACCACAAAGTTAACCCATCCCCACAACACGTTAATTATTGCTGATGAAGGTCTACCAAAAGGTGTCTGATGTTTTTTACCAGTTATTCCCATTATAAAATGAGGTACACCGTTAGCGCCTAAAACTCCTGCTAAAAAGCTGTAGACGTACAATTGCCAGTCCATATTTATCTCCTAAATTATAGGATCATTATCTAACAAAAACTTAGATAAAACAATAGTGCTTATGCTAATTCTGGACCGGGATACCTGTTGGCTTTGTCGAATCCCAATCTCGACCCATAATGATCGTAAAGTTAGAAGAGTAGTTAACGGCCTCTGAAGCCTCTTGAGAACCGTTTGTAGGTGGCACTACCTGACCCCGGATATCCTTCTCTAGCTCCGTTTTAGCTGCCGGCATAGACCCATTGCTGTTATCTACGATCATAGACGATGAATAATTTCCTATGGCATCGCCTATATATGTAACATCAAATCCCTGGGAAGATAAAACACTTTTTTCTCTTGCTGCTAGTCCGGAGACGTTGCTGGCGTTCAATATTGTCACAGTAGCACCTTCTTGTTTAACAGGATTATTGGATGCAAGCTTTTGGTAATATTGCTTAAGTTGACTAAAGTCATTTTTACCTGCTGCTGGTACAAGGTCATCCTGCCCGCTTGAGGATACATAATCAGTTAAAAGAGCATTACTTCCACCAAAACTATACGTAGTAGACTGCAGTCCCGAAAGACTTAAACCATTAGCTAAGCCCTTTAAACTTAGTACATCCCCTAGACTTAGGTTGGTTTGTATATTGTTACTGAAACTACTGAATAGGTTTGCTATTTTAATCGGATTAGACAATACACCTAGGGTCATAGCCTTCTTAAACAAGGCTTTCAGCATCTGCCTTTGGTGCATGGTCCTATCAAAATCACTGTTCGGAAGACCATATGAGACATCTCCAGCTACGTTATCTCCTCTTGCCCTAGCCAAGTCCAAGGCTTGTTGTCCATTGAGTTTATCCTCTCCGTTAGGCAACCTTAAATGAGTAAAGGCATCGTAAATTCCTCTTGGATCGGGGCTTTTAATATTAACCGTGATTCCACCTACTGCATTAACAGCATCCCTAAAAGCTGCATAGTTAATTAATGCCTCGTAATCAATAGGTATTCCGAGGTCATTTTCAACAATTTCCTGCAATTGACCCATGCCACCGGAAGGAAAACCGGCTTTATGAAAGTTCGTAGCATCCATAGCGGCGTTAATTTTCTGGTATCCCATACTGGGTATGTACACTCTCAGGTCGCGCGGAATGCTCAACATAAAGCCTTTTTTGGACACTGGGTCATAACTAATAACCATTATTGAATCTGCGAGTGCCGCTCCCTGGTGACCGGGATCTCCAACAGAATTGCCGGCTAACAATATATTCACCCGTCCATTTGATTCTTTCAGTGGAGTATTGCTAAATAGGGCCTTTGTATCCGAGAAGACATTGCCATGAAATATCTTATTAATGCTTCCGAGAATATTTGAGCCAAACCAGATACCAAAAACAAGTACCAAGACTCCCAAGGAAATAGCCGTAGGCTTTATTGCTTTTTTAAATTTGGATTTAGGTTTGACTGGTTGCTGAGATTTTCTGGAGAATGAATTACTTGGAGGTAAAGCTGAACTAATTAAGGTATTTTCCTGTATTCTTGGTGATCGCCAGGGTCTAACCTCATGTTCATTAGTTTGGCTAACAGATGTATCCAGATCTCTCCTTTGGTTATTAGTGCTCGAAAAATGACTTATAGTATGCTCTTGTCTTACGGGTTGGGTATTTATTTGTAGCTTTTTATTAGTAACGGGCCGATATATTCCATCAATAGAGGTATTGCCACTAAAATACTGGTTTCTTTGTGGCTTCTTTTTTTCCATAAGTCTTCTAATTGTATAATGAAAGCGCTTATCTAATGAACCCTGTTAGTGGTCTTACGTAGTTGTAGTTTATTCAATACGATTAGCTAGTGGTGTACGGTAAAACCAAACCTTTATGATATCCAGTAG
Organism: bacterium; assembly: GCA_021848145.1. GTDB lineage: Bacteria > Patescibacteriota > Saccharimonadia > Saccharimonadales > UBA4665 > JAJZWH01. The sequence continues at coordinate 49,136 of JAJZMX010000005.1, read as the reverse complement.
GAAGAAGTATATTAGTGTCAAAACAGCAATCTGTATCAAAATAGATATCGATAGACTACTGAAAGAAAATAATTTTTGTGTTGGCGGGAAATAAACAACCGCAATAGTTATAAGTGCTATGATCGAGAAGGCAAGTTTTAGAGGCATTGACATGCGCACTGCTTTATAGAAGTGCTCCCTGTTTCTTACAGCGACAATGACTATAAAACCGATATAGGTTAGATATAAGAACAAGCTAGTCTGTTCAACTCCTAACGGTCGGTTGTGAAGTAGGGCAAAGAACAAGACTTCAAAAATAGCAGTAAAGCTACCGAGTATTATCGAAATTGAAATTAACGAATGCATACTGTAATGACTAGGCCTTAACAAGCTTTTAGGGTCAACATTGTCTGTTGAGATTGCGATGAGCGGAAGGTCTCCCAGTAAGTTTGTAAGCAACAGCTGTAGTGTAAGCAAAGGTAGGCTAGCATTAAGTAAAAACAATGCCGAAAGAGCAAAGAAATTACCAAAATTACCAATCATCGTGTAACGGATATATTTGTTAATATTGGCAAATATGCCCCGACCATACTTTATTCCGTTAATTACTACTCCTAGGTCACTACTTAGAAGCAAGATGTCCGAACTGTCACGTGCGACGTCAGTTGCATGATCGACGGCAATGGCTACGTCGGCTAATTTAAGCGATGGGGCGTCGTTAATTCCGTCACCCTGATAGCCAACGACATTGCCCTGCAACTTTAAGACATTAATTATGCGGTGTTTTTGTTCCGGGGTTAACCTTGCGAATGCGCTATGTGTCTGCAAAGTTTTGGCAAGTGACAAATCGCTCATCTTTGCAATTTCATCCCCTATGTATACCACCTCATCTTCATCTATTAATCCCACTTCTTTAGCTACATAAGCAGTAACTTCCCGACTATCACCGGACAATATCTTTATATCTACACCTAGTTTACGGGCTGTAGCGATCGTTCTTTTAGCGGAAGGTCTAAGTTTATCCTCTAGGGCTACAAATCCTACAAAATCTAAATCTTTTTCGTGTTCTTTAATATCAAACTGCTTAGTGTTGTCATAGTTAATTTCTTTGTAGGCTATACCTAGGTGTCTAAGTCCTGAAGCCCCATCCTCCTTTATTGTTTCAAGATAATCTTTTTTGTTAGGATGGCTACATAATTCAAGCAGCGTCTCTACAGAACCAACTTCCACTATATAGGTTTTGTGACGCTCACGAAACACAACCCTACGACGGCGAGACAGCGGATCAAACGGCAACTCTTCTAAGCGCTCGACATTTTTAGCTGATTGCTGGATATTAACCGGAATAAAATTCACCAGAGCCTGGTCAAAAGAGCTCATATTGAGATGGTGTTTAATGTCACTTGTTTCCAAGGAAGCTATAGCTAGATGCATGAACAGTTGCTTATCGTCAGCTATTAAGTGCTTTACGCTCTGGTGGTTTTCAGTAAGAGTACCAGTTTTGTCACTACACAGAACATTAATATTGCCGAGATCTTCGACTGCAGTAAGAGTTTTAGCTATGACGTGTTTTTTAGCAAGTTTTAATGCTCCCTTAGACAATGTGACGGTTGCAATAACGGGCATAGCTTCCGGTACTACAGCAATCGAAAGGACAATCATGAATAATAGTAAAGCTCCTAAGGCATGAAAATTACCGTTTATAGCTAGCTTAGTTATAAAAACAAATATTAAGGTAATGAAAGTAACCTTAATTAGAAAGGAACTAAATTGAGCTAGAGACTTCTCGTATTGTGTTATCCTGTGAGTGTCTGTAGATAATTTAGCTATACTGCCCAATCTTGTATTATTACCTGTTGCAAAAACGATAGCCGTAGCCTCACCCTGTTCAACGCTACAACCGGCAAACACTAGATTTTGCCCATTTTTAAGAGATTTCACTACGCCCACCGACTCTCCGCTTAAGGAGGACTCGTTAACCGAGAAATCCTCTATCCTTATCAACTGTGCATCGGCTGCTATGGAATCCCCTTCTTTAAGTACTATTACGTCACCAGGAACTAGTAATTTTTCATTAATCAATTGTTGTACGCCGTCCCTAATTACCAGAACTTGCTTACTCACTAGCTTCTGGAGATTATCTATGGCCTTCTCTGATTTATATTCTTGAAAAAAGCCTAAACCAGTGTTTATTAGCAATATGACTGCAATGACAATAGCGTCAGAATAATCACTTAAGAAAAGGGAAATGATGCTTGCTACAAGCAGTAACAGGATCAAAGAACTCTTAAACTGCTTTAAGAGTTGCTTGACTATCCTATTATTACTTTCTTTTCTTAGGGTGTTTGGGCCGTAATGATTTAGCCTGTCTTTAGCTTCTTGCCCAGTTAGACCAAGAGGACTGCTTTTAAGCTCAGAATATCTATTATCTAAGGTTAATGCTTTCTCCATTACTCCACCCTCCTACATGCTTAAAAAAGGCTATAAATTGCGGCCAATCCCGAACACACCATTAACCCTACGAGTATCCAGCCAAAGAGTCCACTAAGCTTTCCGTTTTTCCATTCACCCATTGTCTTTTCGTTACGAGCAATTAACATTATAAGGACTAGGATTACGGGAGCTACAATACCGTTAGCTACTGCTGCGTAAATTAAGGCTTTTATTGGGTTAAGCCCAATAAAGTTAAAGCCTAATCCAACCATCATGGAAATAATGATTACTCCGTAGAATGCATGTCCTTGTTTAAGTTTTGAGTTAAGACCCTGTCGTTTACCTAAACTTTCACTAATAGCGTAGGCACTAGAACCGGCTAAGACTGGTATAGCTAAAAGACCCATGCCTATTATTCCTGCAGCAAAAAGATAATAGCTAGCGGCTCCAGCAAAAGGCCTTAATGCTTGTGCAGCCTGTGCAGCAGTATTAATATCTGTAATGCCGTGAGTAAACAGAACGCTCGCACAGGCAGCGATAATAAAGAACATGACAACATTGGACAGGAACATCCCTGACCAAACGTCAATGCGCATTTTCTTTAGCTCCTCTTTCCCTGAACCCTTTCTTGAGGCAATCGTTACCTTGCCTTGGGCAATTTCTTCCTCAATTTCCTGGGATGTTTGCCAGAAGAATAGATAAGGAGTAATAGTGGTTCCAAGGACTGCACATAATAAAATCAAGTTGCTTTTATCAAAAATTAAATGAGGCAGAAAAACGCTGTGAGCAACCGTAGACCAGTGAGGATGGGCAAGTATTGAGGATGCTATATATGCAAAGAGTACCATTGCAAGCCATTTTAAGTACTTAGCATAACGAACATATGGGGTAAAAATTTGGAGCATCATTATTAACAGGCTAATAACCACGACGAGCAAGGAAGTGTTTATGTTTGCAAGTAAGCGTATAGCACTTGCCATGGCGCCGATATCTGCTCCAATATTAAAAGCATTAGCGACAAATAAGAGAAGAGTTGACCCATAAAGAATTTTCCTGCCGAAATGCATACGGACGTTTGAAGCTAGACCCCTGCCTGTAACTAGTCCAATTCGTGCACAAATTTCTTGGACTATAGCCATTAGCGGAAAAGTAACAACAGCAGTCCAAAGAAAACTAAAACCGGTTTGAGCCCCGGTCTGGGAATATGTTGCAATGCCAGAAGGGTCATCATCGGATGCGCCAGTAGTTAATCCTGGGCCCAACAAATACCAATAGTCTTTGGCCTTCTTAATTGGTTGAGTCGAACCGAAAGGAATAGTTTCGGCTATCTTTTGCCCGCCCTCTACGCCGTGCTCCAGTGCTTTTGCGGGGGCCTCTATCGTCTTTTCTATTAAGCTCTTTTTCATTTTGTATAACTAGCAAATAATATAATCTAATCGCAAGCGGTTTACCAGAGTTTGTTCTTTAGTCTAGATTGACTTCTGTCAGTGATTTAAGTACATTGTCGATCCTAATACCGCCTATTATTAAAAGGTTTTGTGGCAACCATTCGATATACCTATCATCAGGCTTAAAAACTCTAACTCTACCAATTTCGTTTCTATATGCATTGACTATCTGATTTAGTGGTGACGCTTTGTCTCTGCTTATAGTAGATATACAGTTCGTAGCTACAACTCCTCCTTCCATTAAGCCTTTTTTGAGCTGTCCAGCAAAGACTCTACTCCTAAAGTACTTGGGAATAGTGAAGTTGTCGTATATGTCCACAATAATCAAATCAAACGTAGGCTTAGCTTGAAGCATAAAAGTCTTAGCATCACCAATTATCACTCTTAGCCTTGGGTTTGGTTTGTAATCAAAATATTTGGCAGCCAGATCAATTAGATCTTTATTTACCTCTACTGTCGTTACTTTTAATTTTGGAAAGTTGTTCACTAAAGCTATAGCTAAAGTTAATGTACCACCTCCCAGTATTAGCACATTCTTAGGTTCAAGTTCTGAAGCTAATTCAAAAAAACGCTGATTATAGTCAAAGAGCAGCCTTGGGTCATTATCTAGAGGAATGCCAGCCTGGGCGGCATGCTGCGGCGAACTGAATAACACCCTCGCCCGACGGCCCTCATAGACAAGCTCCTCTACTGTAAATGTTCCGAATTCATTTTCTATTTCTTCTATGACTTTATTGCCAAACATCTTTATGGCCAGTATACACTGCGTAAGTTATGGTTAGCGTTTACTTGGAAACGAGTATAATTAGGCCAAGCCGCAATGGAGCGATTAACCCTTACCTTTAAAAAATACATAAAGCAAGAATTAATTCTCGCAGCTCTAATTGGAATTGGTTTTATATTAATAACTCTTGCGTTGGGATCATACTCAAACCTCGTAATACCTCCTAATACTGACATTAACGCCAGATATCTTGCTGAGCCCGGGACGCATTTGGACTTTATGTCCGAATGGGATGGCCCACATTATTTGGAGATCGCTCAGCATGGTTATATTCCTAACCAAAAATTAACAGCATTCTTTCCTTTATACCCACTACTAATAAGATTAGTCCTGTTTGTTGTAAACTCTCCCATTATCAGTGCGCTTATAGTCAGCTGGGCATGTTTGATTGGCGCTATCTATTTCTACCTAAAAATCTTAAAAACACTATTTAACTCGGATATTAACAATAAGGTTATGGGCGTACTCCTGTTTATAATGTTTCCTACTGGGGTATTTTTAGCTGCAACATATACTGAAGCCTTATTTGCTTTTGGCGCTCTAGCTGCTCTTTATTTTGCCCTTAAAGGTAAGTACTTATGGTCAGGTCTATTTACGGCTGTTGCGACCGCGACTCACCCGACTGGAGTATTTATACTTCCTTTAATTGCTCTAGTACTCTGGGAAAAAAAGATAAAGATATCGAAAATTACAGCTTCAGTAGCACTGGGGTGTATCGGCATTGTTGGTTATATGTCCTACCTTTGGTACTCAAGAGGAAACCCTTTGGCTTTCGTTAACTCCCAAGAACATAATCATTGGTTAAGCTCACACTACTTTAGTACAATAGCGAGTTCAATAACGGCGATTGATGTAATACTTCTTATCCTTGTAATTGTTAGCGTAATCTATTGGTGGAAAAAGAAACTAAGTTTCGCGATTTATAGCCTTATATTCGCCCTCTTGCCATTCATTGGAGGAAACTTCGCCGGATATAGCCGTTACGTTCTGATGGCTTTCCCCTTACAGTTCATGCTCTATTCTAAAACTAAACGTTCCAATCTTGCTTATAGCTTAGTTCTGGCATTATTCACTATTGGTTGGGCATATTTCGTCATTCATTACGCTGCAGGCTATACGGGCGGTTCATAGCAAACTTAAAGATTTTGTTATTATGCCAGTAGTGAAAAAGCGTCGTTTAGTCAAAGTAACCATACCTTCCTGGCTGGCTGTTGCATATATTGTAATCTCTATAGGCCTCGTACCGTGGACAGTTTATTTAAGCTTCGCTCTTCCAGAACACCATTTGTCTAGAAACTGGGATATCACTTGGGTCGGTTTTGATGCTGCACTAATAGGCTCACTTCTACTGACTGGTATATTAGCTAAGATGAAGTCTATATATATGGTGCTTGCTGCCGTTATTACAGGTACCTTATTCTCAACGGATGCCTGGTTCGATATCTTAAGTTATAAGGTAGGTGCCCGGGGTTTTAATGAAGCCATGGCAATGGCGTTACTTGGAGAAATTCCTATGGCTATAATGAGTTTTTCTTTAGCGGTTCACGGCTTGCGTCGTCTGCATTCAGCCGAAAAAGAATAAGTTATTTTTTAAGAGGTTTTGGGGATTGGGGCGTTTTTTCTGCCATTTTATGCAAATTGCCTAGCATTTGCTCAATCGTCATATTATATTTTTCCTTCTCTTTTTAATAAATCGTTTTTGTGAACGATCCATTAATCATATGCCTAAGAATAAGCGTAATACTGTAATATTTTTTACTAATTAGCCGGAGGAGGAAGAAGTAGCTTATCCTGACCAAACTTGGCGTAAGTTAATGCAATGCCTAATGCTTTCATGACTTCTTCTGCCTGGTCATAACTCATCCCAAGGCGCGAAACAGGCATTACTTTGTTTTGCGAAGTTGATTGGGTGAAGGTTACTTGGAGGCCGCTTTTATTACAATCAATACTTACACCGTCCGTATATATAGTTCGCATATCTGTCGCTAAAACCATAACTAACTGTTTGGCTGCAGCCATCGCTTCTTCAATCACAATAGTCTCATCAGCGAAACGGTCATATCCTGCTAATTCCCAAAGTTGAGAAGCCGAATTATCGGCCAAACGATAGTGACTTATTAATAGGTTAAGAATCTCCTCGTCTGGTCTATCCATTCCAGCTTCGTAACGCTCAAGTATGTTTTCTTCAATCTCTACCGCACCAGAAACCTCAGCTAAGGTTTCGTGGTTTGATTTTCTCAGTGACTTTAACTTTTCTCCCAATTCCTCGTACGGCTTTGGGCCTATAGAAGGTTGATTCATATACTTCAATGGTATCGCTATTTGAAGAATAAACGCAAGTCATTTTGTATACTAAGTGTTGACATGGAAATGATTGAAAACGTACCCCTTGCACAATATTCAACAATGAAGCTTGGCGGTCAAGCCGCTTATTTCATTGAAGCCAAGGACCAGCTAACCTTAACTGAAGCTGCGGCTAATGCTAAGACATATAACATACCAATAAAGGTTATTGGTGGTGGCAGTAATATTATTTGGAGTGACGAAGGTTTTCCTGGTTTAGTAATTTTAAACCGTATAGAAGGCTTTAAAGTTGCCAGCCAAGATGATTTTGGAACCTACATCACAATTGGTGCAGGCGAAAGATGGGATTCAGTTGTAGAGCGCTGTGTAAACATGGGATTATCCGGCATAGAATGCCTGAGCATGATACCTGGTACAGCGGGTGCAACTCCAATCCAAAACGTTGGTGCTTATGGCCAGGATATATCACAAACACTTGTCACGGTTACTGCCTATGATCTTGAGGAAGCTAAAATAGTAACCCTCCCCGCAGCGGACTGTAAATTTGCTTATAGGAGTAGTATCTTCAAAACCAGCGCCAAGGATAGATACCTGATTACGGCTATTACCCTACTACTAAGCAAGAACTCGCCAATGCCACCTTTTTACCCTGCAGTTAGCCACTACCTCGAAGAGCATTTGATCACTGACTACACTCCCTCGGCCTTACGGAATGCTGTTTGCGATATTAGACGACTCAAACTTCCCGATCCAAGCGTAACTCCAAATTGTGGTTCATTCTTTGCTAATCCAGTCGTAGACCTAAACAAGTTGTCTGAGTTTCAAGAAAGGTATAAAGACATACCACACTGGCACATAGACGAAAAACAGGAAAAACTGTCAGCTGCATGGTTAATAGATCAGGCTGGGTTCAGTAATTACTATGATGAAGAAACTGGTATAGCTACTTGGCCGAACCAGTCATTAATATTTACTAACCGATCTGCCAAAACAACAGCCGACTTAATAAAATTTGCGAATAAGATAAAGTCTAAAGTTGCTCAGGACTTTGGAATTGAGCTAATCCAGGAACCAGAGTTAATTACTTAGCTGTCGCTAGGCAAGGGAAAACTAGATGCAAAAGCTTTAACCTGTTTAGCAATTTTTCCCAGTTCAGTTTCATCATTCCTTGCTCTTAGAGCTTTGTTCATCCATTCAGCCACCTGAGCCATATGCTCTACGCCAAGACCCCTAGTAGTGATTGCGGGTGTCCCCAATCGTACACCGCTAGGTTTGTACGGAGGTAAAGGGTCATCAGGTATGACATTCTTATTCAATGTTAGTCCTATTCTATCCAAAGTTTTTTCCGCAATACTACCGTCAAAACCAAAACTACTTTGTATGTCCGCAACCATCATATGGTTGTCGGTTCCGTTGGTAATCAGCTTAAAGCCCTTCTTCATTAGTGCATCACTTAATGCTTTAGCGTTTTTCAGTACCTGCTTGCAGTAAACTTTGAACTCCGGCTGGCTGGCCTCATGGAACGCAACTGCCTTAGCCGCAATAATATGCATGTGGGGTCCGCCTTGCAATCCAGGAAAGACGGTGCGGTCAATTAAAGTAGGTAGGTTTTCTACTGTTTTATCTACGCCCTGTAAAGGATTACCAACTTTGCCCTTGGATAAAATCATGGCTCCACGAGGACCTCGTAATGTTTTATGGGTTGTGGTGGTCATTACTTGAAATCCGAAATCAAGCGGGTTAGCCAGAACGCCACCGGCAATTAGTCCTGCTATGTGGGCAATATCCGCCATAAGCACTGCGCCAACTTCATTGCCTATTGAAGCAAATTTCCCATAATCTAGCTCTCTTGGATATGAGGAAAAACCAGCCAATATTACTTTAGGCTTAGTTTTAAGGGCTATTTCCCTCATGAGGTCGTAGTCAATTTCTCCGGTCTCAATATCTTTTATGCCGTAACGTACAAAATTAAAGAGCTTGGCAGAGATGGTTCCAGGACGACCATGTGTAAGATGGCCGCCATGACTCAACTCCATGCCCATTATTGTGTCCCCTGGCTCTAGCCATGCGTGGTACACGGCCTCATTTGCCGGCGCTCCTGAATGTGGCTGGACGTTTGCATGATCCGCTTTAAATAAGGCCTTAGCGCGATCAATAGCCAGCTGCTCAACAACATCAGTATTGACCTGTCCACCATAATAACGCTTGCCTGGATATCCTTCAGAATACTTATTTGTGAATACACTCCCCATGGCTTTAAGAATTTCCCGACTGACGTAATTTTCACTTGGAATTAACTCGAGCCCTTCGCGCTGCCTTTTTTCTTCGGCGGCAATTAATTTAGAAACAGTCTTATCATCCATTAATGCTCTCCTTGGGTATTAACAGTATTGTAGCAAGCGAACAGTTGGAATAAAATGAACTTATTAAACTAAAATAAAAAACCAATTTCCAGTTTTATACCATATATGATATAAAGTGATTTATGTCTACAACTAACCAACAAATCGGTCAATTAATCGCACAGATACGCCAGGAACGTGGCTTAACTCAAAGTGAATTTGCAAAAAGGCTGTCAACTTCTCAATCAGCAGTAAACCGTATGGAGCATGGCAGGCAGAATTTAAGTCTGGAAACCCTTGGGCGGATTAGTGATGTTTTAAACAAACAACTAATTAGCGTCACGGGCTCAGCAGTCAACCTTAGAATAGAAGGAGGACGTGAACTTAAGGGCGAAATTTCGCTTAAGACAAGCAAGAATGCGGCAGTAGGGTTACTTTGTGCCAGCCTACTTAACCATGGCACGACTCTTCTAAAAAATGTTGCCCGAATTGAAGAAGTAAACCGCATAGTAGAGGTTTTGGCCAGTATTGGCGTCAATATTAAATGGCAAGGAGTAAATGACCTCGTAATAAAAGTGCCAGATAAGCTATCATTGGATAACATAGACCACGAATCAGCACGCAAAACTAGAAGTGTGCTTATGCTAATAGGTCCCCTCATTCACCGCTCAAAAGCCTTCATTATTCCTTATGCGGGGGGATGTAACTTAGGCCGGAGAACAGTTCTGCCCCACCTTTATGCCTTAGAGGAGTTTGGAGTTAATGTAGATACTAAATCTTCCCATTACCTAATAACATCAAAAATAAGGCTACCTAAAAGAAATGTTGTTCTATATGAATCCGGTGATACTACTACTGAAAATATACTAATGGCAGCAGCCTTAACTCCTGGAATAACAACGATTAAGATGGCCAGCGCAAACTATGCGGTCCAGGATTTGTGCTATTTTCTTCATAAACTTGGGGTCAAGATAGAAGGAATAGGCACCTCAACAGTAGTAGTTCACGGATTAGACAAGATTAATAAGAACATTTCCTTTTCGCCTAGCGAGGATCCTGTAGAGGCAATGACTTTTATTGCAGCAGCAATTACTACAAATTCGTCAATAACTATTAGACGGTCACCAATTGAGTTTCTCGAACTTGAGCTACTCAAATTAGAGAAAATGGGTTTAAAATACGACTTGAGTCCCTCATATAAGGCAGATAACGGATACACCGACCTTGTGGACATTAAGCTACAAAAGCACGACGGCAAGCTAATAGCCCCAGCCGAAAAAATCCATCCAAACGTTTTTCCTGGCCTAAATATCGACCACCTTCCATATTTTGTACCAATAGCGGCAGTCGCGCATGGACGCACCCTAATACATGACTGGGTGTATGAAGATCGCGCTCTTATGTACACGGAAATGAAAAAAATTGGCGTAAATCTAGAGCTAGCTGACCCACACCGAATTTTCATAACAGGTCCATCAAGGTTTAAAGCGGCTGATCTTGTAGCGCCTAGCGGCATCAGGCCCGCAGTAATGCTGCTCATAGGCATGCTGGCAGCTCCTGGAGTTTCTATTTTGCGAAATGTCTATACTATTAATCGCGGTTACGAGGATCTTGCATTGAGATTAAACTCCCTTGGAGCACGTATCTCCGTATTACATGAAGTCTAAGTAAACAAAAGATGATATAATCGCCTCTGTTAAACCAACGCGGGTGTGGTATAACGGCTATTATCCCAACCTTCCAAGTTGGTGACGGGAGTTCGACTCTCCCCACCCGCACCATTAATGCCCCGGTAGCTCAGCTGGATAGAGCAGAGGACTTCTAAGCCTAAGGTCGTTGGTTCGAATCCATCCCGGGGCGCCATTGATTTATAGTTCCAACCTAATAGCACTTACTGCAAGAATCAATAATATTTCTCAAATAAGCTTAAGAATTTAGTTATACTGTAGTTGTGGTAGAGCCCACAATAAAAATACATAAATTAAGCAAGAAGTATTCCTCTCGTAGAGAGTATGCTTTAAAAAACCTGGATCTTAAAGTTTATCCAGGTGAAGTATATGGGTTTTTAGGTCCAAACGGGGCCGGTAAGTCCACTACGATCAGGTTGCTTTTAAATTTCATACGACCAACTAGCGGCAGTGCATCTATCTTAGGCCTGGACATTGTTAAAGATAGCGTAAAACTAAAGCGATCAATAGGATATCTGTCAGGTGACGTTTCGCTATACGGACGCATGAACGGCAATCAACTGCTTGAATATATGCGCGAACTTACGCCGGTTAAGAATAAAGCTTACTTAAAGGAACTAATCAATACCTACCAGGCACAACTAGATAAGCCCATCAACCAGTTAAGTAAAGGCAACCGGCAAAAAATCGGCCTCATCCAAGCTTTTATGCATGAACCAGAAATATTAATTTTGGACGAACCAACCTCAGGCTTAGACCCTTTGATGCAGGCAACTTTTTTTCAGTATGTAAGGGAGGTTAAGTCTAAAGGAGTCAGTGTTTTCTTAAGTAGCCATGATCTTTCTGAAGTCCAAAAAATGTGTGACCGAGTGGGATTTATCCGAGATGGCAAACTAATTGCAGAACAAAAAATTGCCAATCTTATAGAAAACGCCTCACATACTTTTGATGTAACATTTTCCGGCCCTGTCCCAACTGACATTTTTAAATCACCATACTTCACGTTTGAGACTACAGGCCCAAACAGTCTAATGATCCACGTTAAGGGTGAGCTCTCCCCTCTATTCAAAGTCTTAGCTAATTACAAGGTTGTTTCACTAGATCGTAGGGAAGTGAGCTTGGAGCAAGAATTTATGCATTTTTATGAGAGGGAAAAATGAAAAGTTACTTTTCCCTTACCAAGTGGACTCTATGGCAAAGACGCTGGTCAAGCTTATGGTGGATTATTGGTGTAATTGCTTTTATCACTATAATTCTGGCTTTTTACCCGCCATTCAGGGACCAAGCGGCTAAGCTGGACCAAACAATTAACAAACAGATACCATCTGCGGCTAGGGCGTTTATATCAGATACCCCAAACTATCTGTCTCCCATAGGTTATTTAAGTAGCCAAATATATTATCTGTTTTTACCTATTTTGCTTAGCATACTATCTATTGGAATAGGGAGCTCTCTGATTGCAAAAGAGGAAAGCGATGGAACAATAGAACTATTACTCGCCCGCCCCATATCTAGGGTAAAACTATTGGCTGGAAAACTGACAGCAGGAATGGCAATACTCGGGATTGTGTCTGTTTTCGCCTTCTTATCTACCATAATTATGGTACATGAAGTAGGTTTGCCGGTTGGAGTTATGCCGCTACTGATGACCGCATTGGCCTGTCTATTAATGGCCACAGCTTACGGGTCAATAGCATTCATGATTACAACTATTGGTAAAGCAAAAAGAGCAAGCATAGGGTTGGCGGTACTTATCGCCCTTGGTGGTTACATTATAAATTCCCTCTCGGCTACCGCCAGTGTTCTGAAGTGGCCAGCGAAGTTTATGCCTTTTCATTACTACCATGTAGCTGGTATGCTTGAGGGCCATTACAGGTGGCCAGACTTCTTAGTTATGTTGGGCATAATATTTGTCTGCATATTTGTATCTTGGTTTAGTTTTAGAAGAAGAGACTTGGTAAGATAGTCGGATATTAGCTTACTTTCAGGATTTCCTGGTTAACTTGTAACCTAACCAAATTTACGGCAAAATAAACTCGTGATTAAATCAAAAACGAAAAAAGCAGATCTTGAACATATTGGTTTTCGTTTTTTTGCTGCTATCGGACGTTTCTCGGTAAAATACCGTTGGTTAGTCCTTATAATCTGGGTTGTTGGCGCTTTTGCTGCAGCACATTTTTTGCCACCTCTTTCAGGGGCAGTACAGTCTAATAACAGTAACTTTTTGCCCTCTGATGCACCTATTGAAAATGCACTCAAAATTTCTAAGGCCTTTGGTAATTCCAGCAGCGTAAACCCAATTCCAGTTATTATTGCCACTAATAACGGACAGAAACTGAACTCTTCAGATTTGGCGACTATTACTAAGTTAAAAACAAAACTTGGTGAAGTTCCTCAAATTAAAGCCGTTAAAGACGCGGGTTTATCTAATGACGGACAGGCAGATGAGCTAATTACTCTCTCTAGAGGGGGGAGCATAAATCCGACAAAGACCATAGATAATATTCAATCTGCTATCAGCCAAGCAAATTTACCTGGGAATATGCACGCCTATCCTGCAGGAGACATTGCAACTTCAGTTGACAACAGCAAAAATACCGGATCAACAAATACAGAACTGGAGATCGGTTCAGTGTTGTTCATAATCCTGCTACTGCTGTTAATTTTTCGTGCCCCCTTGGCGCCAATAATTACATTATTACCCCCTATTCTAGTAACAACGATGGCTGGCCCAATAATAGCCGAGCTTGCTAAACACGGTCTAAAGGTTTCCTCATTTACCGAACTCCTCCTAACGGTCCTCATAGTAGGCGCAGGAACAGATTATGGACTGTTCTTAATCTTCCGAGTTAGAGAAGAAATGCGTAGTGGATTAGACCAAAAGGAAGCAATCATTAAAGCACTAAGCCGAGTTGGTGAATCAATAACTTTTTCAGCCGCTACCGTAATAGCAGCACTGCTATCGTTAATGTTGGCTAGTTTTGAGTTGTATTCAGACCTAGGGGGCCCACTGGCTATTGGAATAGCGTTAATGTTACTCGCTGGACTTACTTTACTACCTGCTTTACTAGCTATATTTGGCAGGACGGCTTTTTGGCCGTCCAACAAGTACAAACCAAATAGCAAAGATGGGTTCTGGGGACGAGTGAGCGCCTCTGTAGTACAACGTCCTCTTATTGTCCTTATTGTAGGCGTTGTTATTTTTGGCGGGTTAGCAATTTCCGTAACTAACTACAAGGCCGCTGGATTCGGAGGCAACACTAAAGCCCCCCCAGGAAGTAATGCAGCAAAGGGCAATGCCCTACTAGCCAAGCATTTCCCTTCAACTAGCGCCAATCCAACTGGTGTATTATTCGTTTTGCCCCAATCAGTATGGCAAAACCCCAAGCCACTCACTGCCCTTCAGGAAAAACTGTCTGCTGCACCAGAGTTTAATAACATAAATGGGCCCCTTAGCCCTAATGGAGCAAGCCTGACGCCTATAGAAATTAAGGAGCTATATGCAAATCTAGGTTCACCCCACAAGCTGCCCCCACTTGAACCGGCTGTTTTATTAAAAGGAGGCTTGCCCCAAGGTATTTATAGAGCATATAAATCACTATCGAACTATATTAGCCCTGACGGCAGGATAGTTCAGTATGAAGTAGGCCTTACAGCTGGAAACCCTAACTCGACGCCCGCAATGAATGCCACGCCAGCTGAAAGGTCTAGGGTTAGCCAAATAGAGAAAAGTGTCGGTGCTACAAATAGTGGTATAGCCGGTGAAGCCCCTGCTCTATATGACATAAATAAGATATCGAATAATGACCTTATTCGCGTAATACCAATTGCAATTTTAGTTATAGGCGCTCTTTTGGCGATCTTATTAAGAAGTTTGATCGCCCCCCTATATTTAATCCTAACAGTAGGTCTCTCTTACTTAGCGGCGTTTGGGCTAGCCGTACTACTATTTATTACCATCGGCGGCGAAAGTGGACTAACGTTTATCTTGCCATTCCTTATGTTCATTTTTCTCCTAGCCCTTGGCGAAGATTACAACATTTTAGTCATGACAAGAATACGCGAAGAGGCTCATGGACTAACATTAAAGAAAGCAGTGTCCCAAGCGCTGACAACCACAGGTACTACTGTTACATCTGCAGGTTTAGTGCTAGCTGGTACTTTTAGCGTCTTAGCAATAGTAGCAGGCTCTAGCGACACACAAGTACGAGACATTGGAGCTGGACTAGCACTAGGCATTTTAATGGATACTTTCTTGGTCCGAACATTGCTTGTTCCATCCATTGTTGTGCTGCTAGGAAAGTGGAACTGGTGGCCTTCAAGACATGGTAGCTGGGTTGAGGATGAATAAAAATAAAGTCATTAAAACAGATTAATCATTGCTACTTATGCACATACTTATACACAATCGTCGAAGCTAGGGCTTGCATAAAAAAGCGGGGCTGCTAAACTAGTTAATACCATCGTTGAGGTGGTTGTCATCGAAAGATGACAGGTTTAATCGGCAACGGTTAAATCAGCAAAAGAGCCCGGCAACGGGTTCTTTTACTTTTATCAAGTTTTCTACTATTTTCAGATGTAACTTGCCCAAAAAGATAATTTTACGTATAATCACCCCTGTTATTTAAGCTATGTATGGCGAATGTAGCTCAGTAGGTTAGAGCGCTGGATTGTGGTCCCGGAGGTCGTGGGTTCGAATCCCATCATTCGCCCCAAGAGATAAACGAAAGAAGGATAATTTGAAAAAGAGTATTGCAAGAATATTTAAGCTTGTAAAAACATACAGCCTATTAGCTCTTGCTGTACTAGCACTTATAGTTGGCGCCTTACTATATTTCCTTGGTCAGCAAACTATTTCTGAGTGGGTAATGGGTACTGTAGCTATATCTGAATGTCTGCCCATTATTAAGTCTATGTGGGAGGATATAAGGAGTGGAACCTATGGCATAGATATCCTTGCCCTAACAGCGATAATTACATCCGTAATTCTTAGGCAAGATTTCGCCGCTATGATTATTGTCGTTATGTTAACAGGTGGAGAAAGCTTAGAGGACTACGCCGAGAGGCGAGCCCACAGCGAGCTTGATGCCCTGCTCAAAGGCACGCCACAAAAGGCTCATATTATTCGCGGAAGGAAAACTCTAGATGTCAAAGCAAGTGAGGTAAAAGTCGGAGATAAAGTCATTATTAAACCAGGTGAAATTGTGCCCGTAGACGCAATAATCACTGAAGGCACCAGCAGCTTCAACGAATCAAGCTTAACAGGCGAGAGTTTACCGGCAACACACTCAGTAAACGAACAAATATTAAGTGGTTCCATTAATGGAGACTATCCAATAACCGCCAAGGCAATCCATTCAGCCAAAGATAGCCAATACCAGCAAATTATTAAGTTGGTGCAATCTGCCGGTGCATCAAAAGCCCCATTCGTACGACTTGCAGACAGATACAGTATTCCTTTCACAGTATTGTCCTATCTTATTGCCGGCACTGTTTGGGCTTTAAGCGGACACGCGATACGTTTTCTTGAGGTTATAGTAGTTGCAACGCCATGCCCATTGCTTCTAGCAGCTCCGATCGCTCTTATATCTGGAATGAGCCGTGCTAGTAAGTATGGCATCATAGTTAAAACAGGTTCGGCTCTTGAAAAGCTGGCAGAAGCAAAGACTGTCATCTTTGACAAAACAGGTACCCTAACTAAGGGTGAACTGTCCATAGACTCAATTAAGGCATTCAATCCCTATAGCCAAGATGAAATATTGGCTATAGCGGCAAGTATTGAACAAAACTCCGCACATGTCATAGCCCAAGCCATTGTAAGGGCTTCCGTAGACAAGAAAATAAAGGTCACTAAGGTTAAAAACGTTAAAGAAACGCCCGGCAGGGGTTTAAGCGCACTATATAAAGGAGACGATCTTCTTTTGGGTAGAGGAGATTACGTAACAGAACACGGTGTTAAGATTCCGAAAAATAACTTAACTAACAAAGCTAAAACAATAGTCTATTTGGCGATAAACGGCAATTTGGCTGGCATAATCTACTTAAGTGACCAAGTAAGACCTGAGTCTAAAAAAACCATTCAAGACCTAAGAAATCTGGGCATCTTACGAACTGTCATGATTACAGGAGACAATAAAGCAACCGCGGACACGATTGCTAAAGCTGTGGGAATTAGAACAGTTTACGCAGAAACCCTTCCAGGCGAGAAGCTACATGCTCTTGAAGACATAAAGGAACGGCCAGCGGCATTTGTTGGTGATGGAGTCAATGATGCACCAGTGCTGACTGGTTCAGACATTGGTATAGCCTTAGGCGCTAAAGGTTCCACTGCGGCCAGCGAGTCTGCAGACTTAGTTATTATGCAAGATGACTTAAGCCGTGTTGCTGCAGCAGTCGAGATTTCGAAAAAAACATTTACAGTCGCCCGACAAAGCATACTAGTGGGAATTGCGTTAAGTATTATTTTGATGGTTATTTTTGCAACTGGCAAATTTATGCCGATATATGGGGCTATACTGCAAGAAGGTGTTGATGTGGTAGTAATATTTAACGCTCTCCGTGCGCACAACCTTAAAGTTAAGAGTGTATTAGTATAAGTGCCACGACTATTGGTAAGAAAAGATTATCTAATCCCCACAGCGCTAAGTTCTCGATAATTGTTGCTAGGATTGCAACAGTTAGTACTAAGTACCAACTAAGATGGAAATTGGCCAAAATGCTGCCAACTATAATAATAGCTAAGGAGCATACGAAAAACGTTGAGGTGCCGGCCAGGCTTTTCTTATGCCCAAGTATTTTATATGTATTCCCCCTGCCATAGTGCAAACCAATAATTGCAGCTAAACCGTCAGCTAAACCCATCTGTAGCATAGACACGGCGTATATAAAGTCATTTTTGGTTATGAATGTCAGTAGCCCAATGGCTATTGCAAAACTAATTTCCCCTACACTAAAACGTTCAACTTCATGAATTGAGGCAAATACATTTAAAGATTTTGACAAAACAACCACAACCAAAAAAGCCAAACTTATAAAGCGAATATCACTCCAACTCATAAAGAGTGGCCAAAAGGCAGCAAAGCTACCTACAAGTATATGAACAATTTTACGTGAATGCTCCCTATGTGAACCTTTTTTACGAGCCCAAAATTCATTGGCTACCAACAAGAGGGCAATTGCAGCTAAGCTAAGAGAAACATACATAATATTTGGTCGGGGTGATCCGATTTGAACGGACGGCCTCAGCGTCCCGAACGCTGCGCGCTACCAGGCTGCGCCACACCCCGGAAGATCTAACCAAGTATACCACTAAGTGATCTGTTATTTGGAAGCTGAACCTATTATCTTCTTTCGTATATAGGTAGCCCATCGGGATCAGAACCAGACCTACGAAAGCCAGCATGCTCAAGCACTTTTTGGCCACCTATATCTTCAAGTCTAGGAGTAGCAATTATACGGTTGAATGATTGAAGGTCTTCTTTCTTTAGAAGTAAAGGTATAAATGCTTTTGCAATACCTTCCCTGCGCCTGTTTGGCTTAACAATAAATCCTATCATTGCATCATTGCTACTATTTTGTATTAATGAAACGAAAGCAACAAGCTCTTCATCTTGCCAAGCACACCATCCATTGTCTGGATTACTTAGGTCAATGACACCGGACAAGGGAAAGTACGCTCCACCTATAGGCGAAGGGCTACTCCCGGTAATCCACTCTCTAATTTCATCCAAGTCATGCTCTGTGGCTGGCTTTATGTCAATCATAATTACTATGCCTTCTTGAACGTATAAAGTATACCACTTGAAAATTAATAAGGTATTGCATCATTAAAAAGTGAATAGTATGTTATAAGCATAGGCTTTTAACAAAGAAGAGAAAATAAAAAAATGAGTAGAGTTACAGGGCCGGCTATGGTTGGGAATGATTTTGTCCTAAATGCTCCTAGTCCAACAACCCGAAGAAGTTCTTATAGAGAAACTAATTTCAGGCGAGATTATTCAGCCCCAAATACCCTAAGACAGGTTCCTAAATCACTAACCCTATTGCCAAATTTATTCAGGCAGATGCTTGAGGCCACAGCAACCTATCCCGCGGAACAAAATATATCTGCAAAATCCGAATTACCGCTATTGAATCAAGCAAGCTACACACCTGATAGCAAAACATACAAAAGAGAGTCTCGCTTTAGTAAGTCGATAATATTTGCCACTATAGCAACAGTAATTATAGCTAGCCTGACTGCCACAGGTTTAGTTTATAAAAAGCAAATTTTGGCCGCAGTGAACGATGCTAAAATGGCAGTCGCACAAAAACCAGTGACTCCAAAACCAAAGCCTAATGAAATTGCGATCCATAACTCTGACTATAACCAAGCATTGACTGCCTTGATGACCCAACAGGTCACGGTTAATTTAGCTAATTCTAGCCAGTCAGTAAATCCAACCACCATAGCCAACTGGCTAAGCATAAAGGAATCAAAAAAATTAACATATATATCTGTAAAAAATAGCCAGGTAGACAGCTACCTAAACCATATGGTCAATGGTATCAACGGTATCACAGCTGAACAAGTTAGCTTAGCTGCAAATAAAATCGCCGACAACCTACTTAAGGCAAACGGGGTGACAGTTAAGCTATAAAACCCTAAAACTTAAGCTTATATAGTTTTTATAATACGAGAATAACGTACGACAGATAGATGTTTACTTACTTCATACCTTATTTCAGTTTTACAGTCTAGGCAAAAGTCATATTGGTATTCAGTACTTTCGCTTTAGAACAATTCCTTATCTAGCTTGATGAAAAATCAATCGTTGGTTTTCTTATCGATTAAGTGGCAGACTGATTTCTCAATTATACTTTCTGATCAAAGCCTGATATTTTGTTTTAAATAAAGTCATCTATTGTGGTCGGGGATAGAGGACTCGAACCTCCGACCTCCGCGTCCCAAACGCGGCGCGCTAGCCAACTGCGCCAATCCCCGGATCAGGGGTTAGTATACCAAACTATACCTTTACTCGTATACAAAATTAATAGATTCTGCTGATAAGGACTTACCCGTTTTTGGGTCAACCTCAAATATTAGGCCATTAAACTGCCACGGCTTATCCTCTTCAAGAACGTTAGTATTTACTATTTCATCACGCCAACGCTCAATAATACTGTTCACTCTGACGCCAAGACTGGAATCTAGCGCCCCAACCATGCCTACGTCAGTTATATGTGCAGTGCCTTTAGATAAAACCCTAGCATCAGCGGTTGGAATGTGCCAGTGATCACCAATCGCTGCGCTAACCCTACCGTTCAAATAATGACCAATGACTACCTTTTCACTACTATAGTCACCATGGAAATTTACTACCGTGGCCACTTTAGGTTCGTCTTTTTCCTGTTCTATGATTGTGTCGATAGTTTTAAGAGGATTATCCAGCTTAAGGTTGCTATCTCTACCAACAGTCTTGCCAAGTAAGCTTACCATCAAGACTCTTCCGAATGATGCATTCGCATACTTATATCTAAGCCCCGGAGTTCCATCAGGATAATTTGCCGGCCTAACTATTGCCTGATTCGGATCGGAAAGAAGCTGTAGTGTCTCTTTGCGCCATAAGGTCCAGTTTCCGCCACTACAGAAATCTACACCAGCTTTTTTTAGACGTTTGAAATCGTCAGGATTACAGCCCCGTCCTTCACTAACATTCTCGGACTGAGCTACAACAAAATCAATCGAATACTCTTTCCTAATTTTGGGCAGTTCGGTCTCAATTAGCTTAAGGCCGACACTACCCATAATGTCGCCAATATATAAGAACCTAATTTTATTTAGCGAACTCAACCGCTCTAGTTTCCCTAATTACGTTTACTTTAATAGTCCCTGGATACTGCATCGATGACTCAATCTTAGTAGCTATATCCCTAGCCAAGCGAATTGCATTAAGGTCATCAATCTGCTGTGGTCGGACAAATACACGCACTTCGCGTCCGGCGCTAATGGCGTAAGACTTGTCAATTCCACTAAAGCTGTTAGCTATATTTTCAAGCTCCTTCATTCTCTCGGCAAAGTTCTCAGCACTAATATTCCTTGCACCCGGACGAGCCGCACTAATGGCATCTACGACCCGGATAATTAATGCTTCTACGGATGTTGCCTCAACATCATCGTGATGTTGCTCGGCAGCTAAAGCGATCTCTTCCGGGGCACCATACTTTCGCAAAACTTCACCAGATATATGGTGGTGCTTACCTTCCATTTTATGGGTTAATGCCTTGCCAAGATCATGTACCAATGCGGCATATTTAACGGTCTTTATGTCCGCTCCAACCTCTTCAGCTATCATACCTGCCATATGGGCCATTTCAGTTGAATGTTTAAGTACGTTCTGGCCGTAGCTGGTTCTGAATTTAAGCTCACCTAGTAAGTGAAGAATTTCTTTAGGTATACCAATAATCCCAACCTCTCGGGCGGCATCTTCGCCAGCTCTAACTACATCTTTTTCGACATTCTTCTGCGCTTTTTCTACAACCTCTTCTATTCTTCCTGGGTGTATACGTCCGTCTTTCATTAACATCTCAAGAGCCTGACGGGCAACCTCTCGCCGAACTGGATCAAAGCTACTTAAGACAATGTAGCCTGGGGTATCATCTACCATAATGTCTACACCAGTAGCTCTCTGCAACGCCTGTATATTCCGCCCTTCCTTGCCAATAATCCGGCCTTTCATTTCTTCGTCTTCGAGCTTAATGGACGTAACTGTGCGTTCAGCAGTAACTTCACTGCTCATGCGCTCCATTGCGGTTGTAATTATTAGTGCAGCGGTCTCTTCTGCATTATCTTTGGCTTCATTCTGTAGCTTAGAGACTAGCCCTGTAAGGTCATTCTTGATATCCCTCTCGGTCATCTGCATAAGCTTTTCGGCCGCCTCAGCTTTAGTTAGCTTAGCGATCTTTTCCAGTTTCTCCTGTTGCTTGCTTCTAATATCTCGGATTTCGTCTTTTAATTTTTCAACCTCGTCTTCACTAGCGCGCAACTTTTGGGTTCTTTTATCTAACTCGTCTAATTTCTTGTCTAAAGACTCCTCGCGAACTACTAAACGGTTCTCCAGCTCCTTTAGCTCTTTACGTCTTGACTGTTCGTCACGGCGTGCTTCATCGGCTAGCTTAGCTGCCTCTTCTCTGGCCTGGCTTAGAGCTTTCTCTGCTTCTTTTTCAGTCTTTGCTCTTTCTTTCTCTGCCTTTGCCTCTAGATCACTTTGCTTACGTTTGCTAATAAGGTTATTGGCACCAAAGCCAACACCTAGGCCAACCACAGCTAGAACTATGGATAATATGACCATAATTTTCCTTTCCGATTTTATGGGTCATCCAACTGCTTTTTTGAACGCCATTAGCAGGAACATTCGCTTTCACTTCACTAGTTCAACTGCCACTTGTGACACTACTTCAAATTTTAGTTAAAATAACCCCAAAATACTTAAATACAGTTATGAATACAAACGCCTGTCTTTAAGGAAATATCTCCTGCTAAGAATCAAGCTTAACTAAACTATACCCCCCACGGCTTTACCAGGTCAATTGCTTATTCACTTCCGAGGCGCAGTTGTGCGAGGCGGTGCTCCATACTCAGGCATTACTACCTCTTCGTCCTTGCCTTCTTCTAACAATAATATCGCCTGTTTTTGCCAATCCTTTCCTTGGACACCAACTATAGGTAACCCCAGCCCATAAGCAAGCGCATTAGCTACGCTGTGGCCAATTCTTAAGCCAGTGAAACTGCCTGGACCCCTAAAAACGCCTATAGCATCTAGCTTATCCAAGCTTAGGCCTTCTTTTTTTATGACCGATTCAATTTGTTTGGAAATAGTTTCAGCGAGCGATCGATCAGCTTTCCATACTTTTTCTGCTATACATTTATTTTCTTGGTAAAGGTATATTTCTGCTTCTGATTGGTCAGTCTTAAGCAACAGCGTTAGCATCGTTAACTCCTTTAAACAAATATTCAAACCGATGTGGATAAGAAATTTTCGCCTTACGCCCCTTGTCGCTAACTGGCATGAGTTCTATCTTAATGTGATCGGTCGGCAACACATCGTCTACAATCTGAGCCCATTCAATAATAACAGCCATATCTTGGTTAGTTATTGCCTCTCCAAGCATATCCCTCAATATACCCGGCTCACTTAAACGATAAAAATCAAAGTGAGCTATAGATAAATCTTTTGCCTGGTAGTCATTACGGATCGTAAAACTAGGACTACTTACATGGTCATGACTACCAGCGCCTTGTACAATACCCCTCGTTAAGGTTGTCTTACCGCCACCCAAATCGCTAGTCAGTTCAAATAATTCACCACCCTTTAGGTTGCGGCCTATACTAGCTCCCAATAATTCAGTATCGTTAGGGCTATTTAGTATTACCGATTTAACTTCTATCTTGTCCATTAACTAGATTATCTGATAGAAGAACAAAAAACTCTAGTCACTAGCCACTAGGTTAACCTTGGGACTATACTAAAAATATATGCTGCAACTATCCGGAACACTTTTAAATAAAGAAATATTGTCACTGAGGACAGGGGCTCCAGTAGCTACTGTGGTATCGCCAATAATTAATCCGGACAACCTAAAAATTGAAGCACTTATTTGTAGTGATCGCTTCAATGGCAACAACCTTGTCTTGTTGTACCAAGACATCAGAGAATATACGACCAAAGGATATATCGTAAACGACCATGACGTATTAACCGACCCAGAGGATCTGGTTCGTCTACAAGATGTTATTAAATTAAACTACAAGCTGGTTGGTAAACAAGTCGTAACTACCTCCAAAGAAAAAGTCGGTAAAATAAGTGATTATGCAGTTGAGATAGAAACCATGTATATCCAAAAACTGTATGTTGCTCAATCGCTAATTAAGAGTTTTGCTGGTGGCAGTCTCAGCATAGACCGCAGCCAGATACATGAAGTTACAGACACCAAAGTAGTCATAAATGACCTACTAAAACCCAGTACTATTGCCGCTCCTGCTACTGCGATCTAGTTTAGGCTTACCAATACGCATTGCTATCTCCTCATATGAAAAACCCTTAGACATTAAGTATCGAAATAACCGCGGCTGGTTATTGACATAAGTACTCAGCTGCCTTTTTTGGGCTATAAGCCTATCTAGGGCACTTCCCTCGTCAAACTCCGAACTGCCTATAGCCTCGTCTATGAGACTACTGTCGATCTTCTTCTGCTTTAGTTTTAACTCAAGGCCCCTCTTTGATGTTGGCCTAAAACTAACAGCGTCATGAACATATGCCTGGGCTAATTTTGCTTCATCTATTACGCCAAGAGAAGTTAGCTGTTTAACAATTTCCTGTGAAACCAAAGGATCGCAGCCTTTAAGCCTAAGATACCTCTCAACCTCAGCCTTTGAACGTAACCTTTTGTCTGCATAATTAAGCGCCTGTGAATAGAAGGTTGAGAATTTAACTTGTATAAGTAGTTTCTTATAAACGGCGTCGTCAATCTCCTGGTTTAAAACTATACCTAAGTCAAGCACGTCATTAGAGCTTAAGTAGCCCATTGGTTTTTTGTCTACTGACACCCGGTACATACCGGGCTTATGTGGCATAGACTCAAGTGCCGTTATTTTCATTAGCTTTAAGATTAATCTTCGCGGGTCATAACAGACTTGGTAATCTCATCCATTACTTTAGGGTTCTCTTTTAAATAGTTCTTGGCAGCTTCACGGCCTTGGGCAATTTTATCACCCTTGTATGAATACCACGCCCCAGTTTTTTCAACCACACCAATATTAGCCGCCAAGTCTATTACATCACCAGTTTTTGAGATTCCTTCATTATACATGATGTCAAATTCAGCTTCCTTGAATGGTGGCGCTATTTTGTTTTTGACTACCTTCACTCTCGTACGGTTTCCAATAACTTCATCACCCTGCTTAATCTGGCCAATACGACGAATATCCATCCTTACGCTGGAATAGAATTTAAGAGCATTTCCGCCTGTAGTTGTTTCCGGGTTACCAAACATTACTCCAATCTTCATCCGGATCTGGTTTATGAATATCACCGTAGCTTTAGATCGAGAGATTACTCCGGTAAGCTTTCTTAAGGCCTGACTCATTAATCGAGCCTGAAGTCCAGGCAGGCTCTCGCCCATATCCCCCTCTATTTCTGCTCTTGGCACTAAAGCCGCTACCGAGTCGACTACAATAAGGTCAACCGCATTAGAACGAACCAGCGTTTCAGTTATTTCTAGAGCCTGTTCTCCATTATCTGGTTGACTCAAAAGCAAGTTAGCGACATCAACACCTATTCGTTTGGCATAGCTAGGATCAAGCGCATGTTCAGCGTCAATAAAAGCCGCAGTACCACCTCTTCTTTGGACTTCTGCTATGGCATGCAACGTTAAGGTTGTTTTTCCAGAAGACTCCGGACCATATATTTCAACCACCCTTCCTCTCGGCAAGCCGCCTCCAAGAGCTAAATCGAGCGACAAGCAACCCGTAGAGGTAAACTCAACATTAGATGAGGCATGGCTCTCGCCAAGCTTCATGATTGCACCCTTACCAAACTGCTTCTCAATTTGCTCTAAGGCAACACCCAATGCCCTTGTCTTGCCGGTTATATTTTCTTCTACTTTGGCAGACGCCGATTTGGTCTTGCCAACAGTTTTAGTTTGAGTCATAAGATAACTTTCCTTTCCCCTAAATCCCTCAAAGTCTTAATGCTACCTACTACTATACGGCGGCCGGCACCTCATCCAAAGTGCTTAAGCCATAAATAGCAGATTTTTTTAAGAACACTACCCGACTCTTAGCATTTTTGTTCTTAAGTTGTATACTAAACGCTAAAGGTAAAAGTGGGCGTCTACTCGAAATAAAAATATGCGCATAGCCGATAAAACTGTCGAACAATTCCTGGATAAAAGCGGTAAGGTAAGTACTGATCAGCTTGCCCAGCTAAAAGACCAGGAAAAAAACGAAAAACGGCCATTGCAAGATATTGTTATATCGAACAACATATTGAGCGAAAATGAATTAACCAAACTATACGCAGAAGCCGTAGACGTACCGTTTGTCGAACTTAATCCTAAAGAAGTTAAGCGTGATGTTTTGAAATTGCTACCTGAGAGGATAGCACGCCAATACAACGCTGTCGTATTTGACGTTGATGAAGACGGCATAAATTACGTTGCCATGGCGGATCCTGACGATGTACAAGCCTTAAACTTTTTACAAAAACAGCTCGGCAACAATATGCGGGTTCATGTTGCCACAGAAAGTCAAATTAAAGCAGCCCTCGATGCCTACCGTGGAAACATAGAAGGTGAACTAACTAAAGTTGTATCAAGTGATGAAATAGCTAGTGATGAAGAAGAAGAGACAGTAGAAGTTGACGAGAATGACCTAAAAGAGGATTCGCCCATAGCGCAAACTGTAAACCTGATCATCGAATATGGGGTCAAGGCTTCGGCTAGCGACATCCACATAGAGCCTAGAGATAAGTATGTTGTCATACGTTATCGCATTGATGGAATGCTCCGAGAGGCCAACAAATTGCCTAAGCGGATCCTAAACGCTTTAGTAAGTCGTATAAAAATACTTGCCAACTTAAAAATCGATGAACACCGGGCTCCCCAGGACGGACGTTTCAAAATAGAAGTAGGCAGTCAAGTGTATGCCCTTAGAGTATCAACCTTACCAATAGTAGATGGTGAAAAAGTAGTAATGAGAATCCTCAATGAATCTACTAAAGCTTCTACTTTTGAAGAGTTGGGTTTCTGGGGAATCGCCTTAAATACACTTAGACAAGCTGTAGTTCAACCAAATGGCATGATACTAGTAACAGGACCTACGGGTTCAGGAAAGTCGACAACACTCTTCAGCATACTTTCAATGCTCAATACGCCAAGCGTGAACATATCTACGATTGAAGACCCCGTAGAATACCGTATACCGGGAGTTAATCAGACACAAGTAAACCCGATTGCCGGCATGACTTTTGCTAACGGTCTAAGATCATTACTCCGACAAGACCCTAACATCATTATGGTAGGTGAGGTTCGTGATGGTGAAACCGCAGATTTAGCCGTACAGGCTGCATTAACAGGACACTTGGTATTTTCGACACTTCACACTTCAGACGCTGCAACTTCACTACCTAGACTTCTAGACATGGGCATTGAACCTTTCTTAATATCTAGCACAATTCGGGCCGTAGTAGCACAAAGGCTAGTGCGTCGATTATGCCCTGACTGCCGTGAAAAGTACGCACCAGACAATGGAATGCTGAACCGACTTCGTTCTGCCTTTAACCTACCTGATGAAAAAGATCTATCAAGAATACATGATTTAGAAGAACAAGCGCTAAAAGATGGAGTAGGCAATACTGATGGCGACAAAAGTTCTTTAAGTGACCTAAGCAGTTCAGTTAAGGGCATAGACCGTCTTTTCAAAGCACATGAGGATGGCTGCAATAGTTGTAATCATACTGGATATAAAGGACGTATAGGCATCTACGAAGTTCTCGAAAACACCATCGAAGTACAAAAAGCTATTATAAATAACACCACAAATGAAGATCTGGAAAGCATGGCAATAAGAAGCGGGATGGTTGAAATGCGCCTAGACGGTTTCATAAAGGCATTGCGGGGACAAACTACGGTCGAAGAAGTAATGCGCGTAACATCTAGTAGCTAAGAGGAATTATGCCTGACTACACATTTACCGCACGCTCAACAAGTGGACAAATACAAAAAGGCACAATTAACGCCAAGAATAAAGAAGGCGCTATTACATCACTGCGCTCTAAAGAGCTCCAACCAATCATAGTTGAGGAAGCCAAAAAGGGCGGACTTAATATGAACATACCCTTGCCTGGGGGACATAAGGTTAAATCTAAAGACTTAGTCATATTTACTCGACAGCTATCTACAATGGTCAACGCTGGGGTGCCAATTTTACGATCACTTACACTTCTTAAAGAGCAGACCGAATCACCAACTTTGAGTCAGGTACTAGAAAATATAATAGCTGATATCCAAAGTGGAATGAGCCTAAGTGACTCTATCGCAAAACACCCAGATACTTTTTCGTCCATTTATATCAACATGGTACGTGCAGGTGAAACAGGAGGAATGTTAGACAAGGTTCTTGATAGACTAGCCTATCAACAAGAGAAGGATTCTGCAATTAGAGGCAAAATTAAAAGCGCAATGATCTATCCGTCCGTGATTTTTACCGTAATGGTTATTGCCTTCTTTATTTTAATGACTTTTATTGTTCCTAAAATTGGAAGTATTTTGTCTCAGCTTACAGGAGGTAAAGGCAAACTCCCCATATATACAAGGATTTTATTATCAGTTAGCCATTTCATGAAACAGCCAGCATTCATTGTTGGTGTTGTAGTGGTTTTACCTATACTAATAGTTCTCTTTCGACGTTATATCAAAACGCCAAAGGGTCGCTTTATTTGGCACTCCTTTATTATTAGAATCCCCAAGGTTAATAACATAATCATTAAGACTGCTGTTGCACGATTTGCACGAATTTACGCATCATTAATGGGTGCTGGAGTATCTATAGTTGAGGCAATCAATACTACCGCTGGCGCAATCGGTAATGCCGTTATTGAAAGAGAGCTTATTGAATGTAGCAAGGAAGTGCAAGCTGGCGGCAGTTTCTCGAGTGCCTTAGATAAAAAACCACACTTCCCGCCCATTGTAGTTCAGATGATGGCAGTTGGCGAGGAAACGGGCAAGACTGAGGAAGTGATAGTAAAGGTGGCCGACTTTTATGAAGAAGAGGTTGACGTAGCTGTAGCAGGCATTTCCTCAATAATCGAACCTGTGATGATTATTCTCCTTGGCAGCATGGTGGGGCTTATTGCAGTTAGCGTTTTTGGACCCATCACAAAAGCCGAAACTTCCCCTACCGGATTCATTGAGCCAATCCATAAAGTGTTGACATTAATTTAAGCATAAGAAATAATGTTATTCGACAGATAAAAATAACTACAATCTGATCATTAAAAAAACAAGTATTTAGAAAGGTGGGAAATAAATACCATGTCTAAAAAATTAAACGCTAGGGGCTTCACCCTTATCGAGTTGTTGATCGTGATCATCATCATCGGTATTTTGGCGGCTATAGCTTTCGTAGCTTATAACGGTGCTACAAACAAAGCGCACACAGCTGCAGCTCAGTCGACTCTAGCAGAAGTCAAAAACAAGATGGCAGAATATTATGCCGATCACAGCTCATATCCAGCTGCTGGAGCTAGTGGATCTACAACAACAAACATAGACAACTGGTTAGCTGGTCCTGAAGGCGGCAACAACACTACAATGTCTACTACTTTCACTGATGCTAATGGTTACACATACGCAGTAACTCCTAGTGGATGTGGCGACACTGTAGCAAGTGGTGGTGCAATTACTACTGGTTCAACAGCCTGTACTGGCTTTTCGCTCACAGCAAGCACTAAAGCTTCACCTAACGGAGCGATAACAGTCACAAACTAAAGATAGTTAGTAAAAGCTTATTTAACCGCTTGAGTGTTAGGCTCAAGCGGTTTTATAATTAACTAAGAATTAACTAAAGAAACAGTAGGCCTTTAAAGGGTGGATAAGAAAAAACTAGATAGTAACGGTTTTACGCTCATTGAGCTGCTAGTTACAATGATCGTCTTAAGTATTGTTATTGCTAGTTTAGGCGGCATGTATTATGTAACCCAGATAACTCAGGGCAAAACACAGCATTATGACATGGCGGTAAGGGATGCTAGAACAGAGATCGAAACCTTACGCAACAATGGATTTGACACGTTAACCGCTGGTAGTACTTTTTCATTCACGCCAACACAAGGGCTGCCCCCTAATGCCAAAGGCACTGTTGCAGTATGTAGCACAAGCTCACCTTATCCAACAGGTTCTGAATGCCCACAAGGTTTAAAACGTGTAGATGTAAGTATTAGCTATACCGAGTATGGCTCAACCCAAACTGTAATACTCAGCTCAGATATAGGGATAATTGGGCTGGATAGGTAGTGTATGGCTTCGAGACTAACTAAAAACCAAAAGGGCTTCACCCTAATAGAGCTTATGATTGTAATGATTGTAATGGGCATTCTGTCGATTACTCTTGCCAACTTCATTATTAGCTGGATTCGTACGGCGGGCATTGAACAGACTAAAGCTAATCTACAATATGAAACCCAATATGCGCTTGACAACGTTACTAATGACATTATGCTGTCTGGAAGTGTCGACCAGACAAACAGGTGGCCAGATCCCAACGGGCCTAATGGTAATCAATTTGGTTGGCAATCCGGAAGTCAAATACTAATACTCGCTAAAGTAGCTACCGACAGTAGCGGTAACGCGATTTACCAGGACACAAGCAACTACGTAACACTTAAGGACGACGAGGTATATTTCCTATCCGGAACTACACTTTATAGACGAACCCTGGCTTCGGGGGAAGACGGCGACACGGCTGTCACAACCTGCCCCAAATCAGATGCAACTTCATCATGCCCCGCAGACACAGTAATTGCCACTAATGTTACTAATTGGCAGGTAACATATTATGATGCCAATAATAGTGTAACAACACCTGCTAACGCTCGTTCGGTGCAAGTATCCATAACCATATCCACTCCTTACGGCACTGAACCGGTCAGCGCATCATATACGACAAGGATGGTATTTAGAAATGATTAAGTTAAAAACTATTAAGAACTTAAAAATTAAGAGTCTAGGCGTTCAAGACGATAATGGTTGGTTTTTGGTCTCTGCAATTGTCATGATCCTATTTTTGACTGCAATAGGATTCACGATTGCTCAACTAGTTACGCTGCAGTATGCTCATGCAAGACTTGAAGAATTTACTCAGAACGCACAATTGGTGGCCGAAGCAGGTATTGAGCAAACTGTAAATGAACTCAACTCTAACAGTTCCTTTACAGGATTCTCTACGCCTCAAACTTTCTTCGATAACTCAACCCAAGGAAAAGGAGTCTTTACTACTGCCGTTACATCGAATGCCGATGGTAAATCACTGACTGTAATATCTATTGGCAAAGTATACAGAAACAGTAACGACACTACTGCTCTAGTGACGAGGGGAGTAAAAGTAATACTAGTTGGCACCGGAAGTAGTGGCTATTCGGTTCTAAGCGGACCTGGCGGACTTATATTAAGCGGTAGTGCTAATATTACCAACTCCAGTGTTTATGTCGGAGGTACTATAACCATGACTGGTGCCGCCCAAATAGGGACATACAACAAACCCCTGACGGTTGATGTTGGCAACAACGCATGCCCCACGGGATCAGATCCAGGATCGAGCTATCCTGAGGTATGCACTAATGGTTCTCAGCCAATATCTTTGGCCTATAGTACAGATATTTATGGTTCCGTATGTGCTACTGGGCAAACGAGTACCGGGCCAAATAACAACATACAGCCGGGAAATGGGGGCCAGGGCCTTGAGTCAAACTGCACAGCCCCAGTAGCTACCCCTCCTACATATAACCGTCCGGCGCAAATTAGTGCAGTCACTACTGTAGCATCTGGAAATGACAATACATATGTCTGTAATAGTTGGCCATTTAATAGAACCTGGCCCGCTAACCTTGAGCTAACAGGCAATGTAACAATTGGCAGTAGTTGTAATGTAACCATTGACGGCAACTTATGGGTTACTGGTAACTTAACGATTGATGGCGCTGCTAAAGTGACCGTTGAAAATGGGATTTCCCAGCCTACCATTATGGTAGATGGGACCATAACTATTGGCGGCTCTGCTCAATTAGTGACTAACAGTAGTGGTACGGGTATAAATTTTATTAGTTTTGACAGTGCTGATCCTTGTACCACCTCTACATCAAATTATTGCTCTACTATAACGGGCAATGATCTCTATAACTCTCAAACCATGAAAACAATCACCGTAGGAGGAGCAGTCAACGTTCCTGGTATGATTTTCGACGCCTACTGGGGCGAGGTTGTCATAAGTGGAAGCGGCAATGTCGGCGCTGCCACGGGCCAAACAGTAGACCTCAATGGTGCAGGAACTGTTATTTTTGGTACTAAACTCGCTTCTGGAACTCAAACGTGGGGAATAACTAGTTATGAACCCTATTACCCAACGAAATAATTCATACATATTTCAATAAACATAAGTACAATAGATAGTAGGTACATAAAACAGACTTATGGTAGTGAATCAAAACCCAGGAATTAAAAAAAACGAAAAAGGTTTTACTTTGATTGAGATATTAATCGTATTCATTTCCATTGTCTTTCTAGTAGCTGTAGTAGCCTACACTTATGATGGGATTAAGGCTCGTTCCAGAAATGATGTAAGGACAGCCGAACTAAGAAAGCTTCAAGTTTATGTAGAGACCTTCTATTCTCAGAACACCTACTACCCAAGCCGAGCAGATTTAAACAATCCTTCATGGAGAGCTTTAAACCTGAAAAGCTTCGACATTAGCTTCCTTAAAGATCCGCTTTGGCCAAAAAACAAAGCTTGTGACGTTAATGGCCAGCCGATATTATTAGATACTTCCCAGACTGGCTGTTTCGGCTATGCACCTAGTAATAATGGTGTCAGCTGTGAGAAGAATGACAAGAATTGCGATAAATATACATTGACTGCAACTATGGAAAACGGGGGTGGAGTATACAGATTAAGCCAACTGGATTAGCCATAGGGATGCTAATTTTCGGTAAAATACTCTATACTACTATTGAAAAGGTTTATGCTTGTGGGCAGCATACAAAAACTACCATATTTTTTTAAATCCAAACCGTTATTTGGCTTAGACATAGGCAACGGCTCTTTGAAGGTGATGCAAACCGAATTAGGGCAGGATAGTAACAATGTTGGCAATAGCGCTAAACATATATCCAAGCTGATAGGATACGGCAGTTGTCACTTCGATAGATCCGCCATAGACAACGGAGTGATTGTCAAACCAGAGATTATAGCTGAAGCAGCTCAAAAACTATTTAACGGGCACCTGATTGGAGATATTACAACTAGACGGGTAGCAATGACCATACCATCATACAGAACATTCACGCGTTCTCTAATCTTACCTTCGCTCACTACCAAAGAACGTGATGAAGCCATATCCATGGAAGCAGAACAATACATTCCAATTCCTCTAGATAAGCTTTACCTAGATTACCAAGATAGTAGAAAAATGAATGATGGTGAAGAATTTCTAGCAGTTGCCGTACCTAGGGAAATAGTTGACTCTTATATTGAGCTTGCAGCCACCATGGGTCTGGAACCAGTATTTCTTGAAACGACTATGAGCGCTGCCTGGAGACTATTTTCCAAGGATTACCAAAGTGATGTACCGACCGTTATTATAGACTTCGGCTCTCTTTCATCGGACATTAGCATAATTGACAGTAGCATGCTAACTGCCAGTACGGTACAGGGGGGAGGCGAGATATTTACCAAGACTATCTCAGAGACATTAGACGTAACACCAGAGGAAGCCCATATAATTAAAACTCGTTATGGTCTAGGGGTTAGTAAACGCCAAAAGGAAGTCCGGGCGGGCCTTGAACCAGTTCTTGACCAGATTACAAAGGAAATACGGAGATTAATCCGTTATTACGAAGAGCGATACGGAAGTGAGCGGCAAATTTCTCAATTGGTTACTTTAGGTGGAGGCAGTAACATACCGGGACTGAATGAATTCTTAACTGATCGCCTGCGTCTTGCCGTAAGGCCTTGTGACCCCTGGCAGTACCTGGAAGTTAATAAACTGAAGCTGCCGACTCACGCAGATAAACAAATGTATGCTACTGCAGCAGGGTTATCTATGGTAAACCCTCATGAGGTTTTTGACTCATGATCAACCTGCTTCCACCTGAAACAAAACGCGCATACCATTATGCCCTCATAAATCAAAAGCTATTGAAATGGGTAACAGCTTTGGTTATTGGCGTATTAGGACTTGGAGCTATTGGTACGTACGGGTGGATTAGCGTGCATAGGGCGGTTTCAACTAGTAGCCGTCAAGTGGTTTCATTACAGCAAAATCTAGCGGCAAACCATTTGGCAGCTTCTGAAGCCAACATACAAGCAATTGCTAACGACTTTACTCTTGTAGTGAAGGTGTTATCTCAAGAGGTGTTGTTTTCTAAGCTTCTATCGCACATGGCCGCAGCCATGCCCCAAGGCGCTAACCTTACGCGACTTAATATAACTACCACGGCCGGTGGATCAGGATTAGATATAACAGCAGAAGCCAGCAACTACACAACCGCGACCCAGGTACAAGTAAATCTATCCGACCCGTCAAATGGCATCTTCTCTAAATCTGACCTAGTGAATATTGATTGTAGCCCTAATAGTACTCCAGATAAAAATTACCCTTGCTCGGTATCCCTGAGAGCGCAATTTGCTAAAAACAACCAATTTTTGTTTATCAACCAGAAAAAGGGCGTCTGAGTAATGAAACATAAACTAACCTTAAACAGCTTCTTAATAAACCGACTATTACTTATCTTGATTGGACTTCTCTTTGTATTAGCTCTTGGGAGTACCAAAGGTATATTGTCCCTTCTGGGAAATAACTCTAATAAGCTTGTTAGCTTAAAGGCTAAAAGCCAAGCTCTGCAGCAAGAAAAAACGTACCTAGTCAGTGCCGAAAAAGAGGTCAAGAAATACTCGCCCCTTCAACAAATCGCAGAAACTATAGTCCCTCAAGATAAGGATCAGGCCCAGACAGTACGTGAAATTGTCAATCTGGCCCAGCAAAACAATATAACATTAACTAACATTGGTTTTCCCTCGTCTTCTCTAGGAGCACCAACTACTACTGCGCCAAAAGCAGCAACTTCAAGTATATCTCTTTCCCAACTTACCCCCGTAAAAGGAATTCCCGGGGTTTACGTTTTGCCTATACAAGTACAAGATGACCAAACTTCGGACGCCGTAAGCTATACTCATTTTTATAACTTCTTGACCGATCTAGAGCAAAACAGGAGGACATGCTTGGTTACTGGTCTTAGTATAAAACCTTTGCCAGGCGGATTAATTACATTCAGCTTAACAATTAACGAGTATATAAAGCCAAAATGAGCGACGAGACTAAAAAAGCCAAATTGAACCTTCAAGGCATCAAAGATGCCGTAAATAAAGAGCATAAATATTTTTGGCTAGTGCTCTTATTTTTCTTTATTATCCTTTATGGCTATACAATACTTCAGATAAATAGTTTTACTGAAGTTAAACCAACGCCTACACAAGTTTCTAACAACCTAAAGACAACTACCCTACCCGCAATAAATCAGAATGTAGTTAGTAAATTAGAACAACTAAAGAACAACTCAGTAAACGTCCAGGCCCTATTCAATAAAGCTCGATCTAACCCATTCCAGTAAAACCATTAGGCCTTTAGTTTACCGTCTGTTATCTTAAATACTTTATCAGTTTTTCCTGCAATGGATAGGTCGTGAGTAACAGCAACTATCGTCGTATTCTCGCTACGAGCTAAATTATGTAGTAAGTCAAAGATCTTTTTGCCAGTTTGGCTATCTAGATTCCCGGTTGGTTCATCGGCTAATATTAATTTCGGCTTATTTGCTAGAGCTCGGGCTATAGCAACGCGCTGCTGTTCCCCGCCACTTAAACGGGTTGGCCTTCTGGTTTGTTTGTCTTCAACTATTTCAACCTGGTCAAGTAATTGCTTGGCTCTTTCAAACCGTTTGCCCTTCCCTAATCCAGCAAATTCCAATGGAAGCATTACGTTCTCAATTGCCGTTAGATTGGGAATTAGATTATAGCTTTGGAAAACAAAACCTATAGATTTACATCGATAATTCGTTAACTCATGCTCGCTCATTTTGGTAACGTCTTCGCCGTCAATTACTATGCTCCCACTACTGGGTTTTTCAAGAGTTCCCAATAAAGACAATAATGTGCTTTTACCGCTTCCGCTTTTACCGATTATAGAAACAAACTGTCCGTCCTTAATACTAAAACCAATCTTAGATACGGCAGTTATATTGCTTTCTCCCTGCTTAAATGTTTTTGTAAGATTTTCTACTTTAAGCATTTTTACTCCGATCTTAAGACTTCCGCTGGTCTAACATTAGCAATGAGATAAGAGGCAAGGCTGCTGCCAATAAAGGCTATAATTATTGCCACTGCAAGCCCGTACAAGATAATACTCCAACCCACTTCAGCATGTACATTTAGTAAATTAGCCCTCAAGGATCCGCCGAAGCCTCGACCACTGAAGAATCTAGGACCAGCAAATCCCCCGCCTGCTTGTCTAGTTAAAGCGCCTCTTTGGACAAATGATGTCGGGGAAGAATTATTGCTTCTTGTGTTGTTTATCAAAGTGCTGGTTATTGGCCCAGCAGCTAATCCACCAATAATAATTCCTAGTATTGCAGCAAGTAAGGTTAGGGTTGTTGCCTCTGATGTAAATTGTTTTATAACCTTAACGTTACTAGCGCCAAGAGCTTTCAATACACCAATTTCGCGCTTTCGTTCTCTCACTAACAACAGCATTATAAGAAAGATAATTATTGCACCCGCAATTAAGGATCCGATCAAACTAGTTACAGCAATAGTTTTAACGCTTTGCAAAGGTTGGATTGTCGCATTTGCCTGTTGTTGTGAGTTTTGAACATCCGCATTTGAACCTAGTATTTTTTTAATTGCCGAAGTCGTCGAGCTTAGGTTGTTCGACGTATCAACGGTCGCTATTGCTGAGGTTACAGCACCACTCTGGCTTGTTAAACGTTCAAGTGTCGACAGAGGAACTACTATGGTGTTTCCCAGAGCCTTTGTGGTGGTTTTAAATATGCCAACTACATTTAGTGTTGAATTGAAAGCCTTGAAATTTGAGCCTACCTTTAAGCTGTTTTTGCTCGCCATGGATGTGCTGACAATCACATTATTATTGTCGCTGCTACCATTAATTATTTTACCCTCAGTAATAGATATAGTAGATTGGTTCACCTGGTATGGATTATTAGTTCCAATAATTGTTATAGGTAAGCTGAAATTAGTTGGAGCAGAAGATCCACTAGCGTTAAAGAAATGTCTTCTTACATTATTAAGGTTTATAGTTACCGGAGACGTTAAGCTAGTCTGGTTAGTGCTGTTTGAAGAATTGGAATTAAAGCCAAAGCTTGGTTGGCTAGAGCCAATTGTGGTTAAGCGATCACTTAAAGACTCGCTCAGACTAGTAACGTGATCGACATTTTTTATTTTGCTTAGTTGTGACGTAGTAAGATCATTGTTTAAGGAGCTAAAGTTGCTAAAACCGGCCGGAGCAATCGTTATAGTGTTTCCAACTGAACTTTTTATTGATGATATTTTTTGGTCAACCGACTGGCGAGCAACAACCATAACAAGACTTAGACCAACAGCTAAGCTAAGGATAATAATGACAGCAACAGAACGAGTGGAGTTTCGTAAAACATTTTTTACTCCGCGCTTAAAGGGATCCATTAGTAGAAATAATTTTATACAACGATCACTTAGAATTAGCTTAAGCTAATACAAATTCAGTAAACCCTAAACTAATCTGGATTGATTATCTTTATTTTTTTCTGTTTTTCCCTAGATGAGAATAGCTTTTAGGAGTAGTCTTTCTTCCTCTCGGCGTACGTTCAAGTAGACCAATCTGTAAAAGGTACGGTTCAATCATGTCTTCGATCGTTGCACGTTCTTCGGCAGTAATTGCTGCTAAAGTCTCTACTCCTACTGGACCACCGTTGTAGTTGTCGATAATAGTTGTTAGAAGCAATCTATCTATAGGATCCAAACCTAATTCATCAATATCTAATAATTCTAGAGCTTTAATTGCTGTTTTTTGGTCAATAATGCCGTCACCGTTAATATCTGCATAGTCCCGAACTCGCTTCAATAATCTATTAGCAATCCTAGGAGTTAGACGTGAGCGCGTTGCTAAGATATTGGCAGCCTCAAAGTCTATTTTAACCTTGAGTATCTTAGCTGCTCTTTTTAATATTGATTCAATCTGATCAGTGCTGTAAAAATCCAAGCGGTGTACCATTCCAAAACGATCTCTTAGGGGAGCGGCAATTGATCCGGTTCTAGTTGTAGCACCAATGATAGTAAACCGTGCTAAATCAAGCCTTAAGCTTCTTGCCGAAGGTCCCTTACCGATCATAATATCTAACTTAAAATCCTCCATGGCGGTGTATAGGACTTCTTCCACGGTACGATGAAGCCTATGAATCTCGTCAATAAAAAGAATGTCATTATCATTTAAATTGGTGAGCAAACTAGCCAAGTCTCCCGCTCTTTCTATGGCAGGACCACTTGTTACTCGAATTTGGGCATTCATCTCGTTGGCTATGACCGTAGCCATAGTAGTCTTTCCTAAGCCTGGAGGCCCATGAAGTAATATATGGTCTAAAGGTTCGTCTCTTTTTTTAGCTGCTGCAATTGCTAGTTTAAGATTAGCTTTTAATCGATCTTGACCAATATAACTATCAAAATCTTTTGGCCTTAAAGAAATTTCTATTTCTGGATCATCAGCTTCTGTTTCGTCTGTGGAAGCCATTAGGATACGATCTATCATGCTATACCATATTTTAACAGGCTACTTGTCAGTTTTCAGTGCTAGCTTAATTCTGTCCTCTAAAGGCAGGTCTTTATCAATGTCAGACAACGCAGCCTGAGCATCATAAATACTGAAACCTAAGCTAATTAAGGCCTCTATTGCATCATCCTTTTCAGACTCACCACTACGGGTAACAATAGCTTCGGCAGTCGTACTACTAGCAAGCCCGACTTTATCTCTCAACTCTACAATTATCTGTTCGGCAGCTCTTCGGCCAACACCCTTAGCGCTTTGAAGCAATTTAGCATCACCACCGGCAATAGCCCCTTTTACTTTAGTGGCGCTACCCAAATTTAGCACCGACATAGCCACCCTAGGACCAACATTTTTAACTGAAAGGAGACTTTCAAATAGCCGTTTTTCCTCTTTTTCTAAAAATCCAAATAGATCATGCGAATCTTCTTTTATTTGTTCATATATATATATTTTCGCAGTTTTACCACCATCTATTGAGTACAGGGTATTGTTACTGGCAAACACCTCGTAGCCAATTCCTTGGATATTAATAATTAATCGGTCTAGCTCTTTAGCTTCAACTAAGCCTTCTAATGTTGCAATCATTAAACTTATTATGTCACAGGTTATATTAGTGCAGGAATTGTGAATGGGTTATTGCAGCTGCCAATGCATCAGCAGCATCATCGGGCTTGGGTATATGCTCTAGTTTTAATAAAAGCCTAACCATTTCTTGCATTTGTTTTTTATCTGCCCGTCCGTAGCCGGTTATGGCCATTTTAATTTGAAGTGGCGTATATTCCGCAATCTTTAGATTGGATTGAACGGCAGCTAAAAGTACTACTCCTCTAGCTTGCGATACACTCATGGCTGTCGTTACATTACGAGCAAAAAAAAGTTTCTCTATGCTTATCCAGTCGGGTCTTTGTTCTTTAATTAATCCACTAACTTCATCATAAATTGTAAGTAGTCTTTTTTCTGCAGCCTGCTTCGCTGGCGTTCTAATAACTCCTGCATCAACAAGTTTTAGAGATCCTTTAGAAGATTCTATAAAGCCGAAGCCAACAATTCCTGTCCCTGGATCTATGCCAAGTATTTTCATTTGCTTATAAGTCTAACGACTTTAAGCAACCTGCGCTAGAACCGATTCAGAAATATCAAAGTTTACGAAGGTATTGTTTACATCTTCTAATTCTTCTAGTGCATCCATTAGTCGAAGAATCTTGCCTGCCGTAACCACATCATCAATTTCGACGGTATTTTGCGGAACATAAGTTAACTCAGCATCAAGAATTTTGAGTCCTGATTCACTTAGAGACGTGCGGACTTGGTTTAAGTCCTTAGGGTCTGTGTAGATGGTAGTACCATCATTCTCGTCCACATAGTCTTCGGCCCCAGCATTAATTAATGCTTCAAGTACATCATCGCCTTTTTCTTCGACCCTAATCATTCCTCTGTGCACAAACTGAAAGGCAACGCTTCCCTTTTCGGCTAAGCTGCCCCCGTGACGAGTAAAGGCTAGTCTAACGTCTGGGTATGTACGGTTAATGTTATCTGTAGTGCATTCAACCATAATTGCAACACCACCCGGGCCATAACCTTCATAAATTACTTCCTGTAATTGAGCGGCATCCTTGTCTTTTTGGCGGTCTATTGCCCGCTGTATATTAGCCATAGGCATGTTTGCAGACTTGGCTTTATCTATTGCCAGTCTTAATGCAAAATTGGTCTCCGGATCAGTACCGCTCCTTGCGGCAACAGCAATTGTGTTACCGAGTTTTGTAAATACAGCACCACGTGCAGCATCCTTTGCTCCTTTTTGCCTCTTTATAGTCGACCATTTGCTGTGTCCGCTCATGGCTCAATTCCTTTCTAGATCACCTTTCTTATCTGTTATTTTAACATATATATCCTTATAGGGTCATCTTTCGCAACGATTGACAATTACTATTTAAAACGGATAATGTAAGGAGTAAATTTAACCTTCAAAGCTAGATCATGGGCCCATAGCTCAGCCGGTTAGAGCACCTGCCTTTTAAGCAGGGTGTCGTGGGTTCGAGTCCCACTGGGCCCTCCAAAGTTCAAAAATTGATACCATCGCTTCATCTAACTCTTTAGCGGTGGCCTTTTTATTAGTTCGAACCTTAATATACTCTCTGTAGATATCCGGATAGCTTTCGCCAATAGGGACCAACCACTTTTGAGGCTCTATATAAAGTTTATTATCCTTAAGAACAAGGCTTTCACCCAATGTCCGTAGGATGTCGCGCTTAGTTCTAACGTCCCCGTTCTTGAAGTGTGCACGTGCATATACGGCAAAATTGAATGCATTTTCGCTTAGTTTTAGCCAATCATCAGCACGTTTTTCAACACTGCGTAACTCATTATCAGCTTCGTCAATCTCAACTTTAAGTTGATTGCGCCTTCTTTTATATTCGTCTTCATCAAGAAGCTCTCGATGTAGATAGCCAATTAAACTATCCATTTCAGACTGAAGATTATTGCGTCGCTTCTGTAGTTTTATATATATCCTCTCCCTATCCTTTACCTCAAGCTTGTGATTACGCCTTAATACTTTAAGCGCCAAGTCTTTAAACTCGGGTATTATGGTGTATTTACTAAGTTCTTCATCTATGTCTCGTTCGACATCTTCAACTAAGGTGTACTTGCTCTGATTGCAGGGCCTTTTAAGGCTTCTGCGTGAACAGTAATAGTACACATAGGTTTGGTATTTATTAGTAGCCTTAACGAACTTTGTTACATGCCTAGCTACAACACTGCAGTTACATACGCCACATCGGATCATTCCGTTAAATGCATACTCAAACGTTCCAACTCTATGATTGCCTCTGCTTCCAAGGATCTGCTGCACTGTCTGAAACTCCTGCCACGTTACCATAGGCTCGTACTTGCCTTTATACATCAATCCGTTATGCGTGATGTACCCAGCATAAAACGGATTAGTAAAGATCCGATAAATGCCGCTCTTAGGCAATGGACCACCTCCTGTTTTTGTAGTCTTAGGTGTCGTAAAGCCCCATTCCCATACTGCAATCTTCCAAATCTGGTTAGGCGTATAACTTCCCGACAACAACATCGTCCACATTCGTTTTACATCATCATATCGCTCGGGATCTTTACCAGTTTCAGTAACAACTTTATTGTCCTTAGCGCGGATCATAACATTCCCGCCGGCATCAAGCTTAGGTATTTTTTGATATCCTGGAGGAACCCGTCCTGGCTTTTCGCCATTGCTCGCTTTTTGCTCCATGCCACGCTTAACATCACGTCCCTGTTTTGAGCTTTCATATTGTGATTGGTTCATTATCATTTGAAGCATCATGATACCCTCTGCAGAGTTATCGAAGTTATAAGTGCAGAATTTCAGATCTTTAAGAGGACCGCGCAATAGGTACGTCAATGCTGCGCTGTCTAACTCATTTCGAGATAGCCTATTGGGATGCCAGGCTATTATGCCTTGTGCGTTACCTTCTTTAATATCTTCTAGTATTTGACCATAAACCGGTCGTCCGGGCGTAAATGCACTACGCTTCTCCTCGCGAAACACAATATGCAAGTCGGGGAATTGTTCCTTTATCTTTTTGCGCTGAGCAGGCAAAGATAATACTTGCCTATCTTCACGAACTTCAGATCGTCTTATATACGCAATATACTTTAGATTTTTAATGGATGGTTTCATGCTGTGCCTCCTTAGATCCCAAAAGGGACGGTCTGGTTCACCCAGTCACCCAAAGGCTTCTGGCAGACCGCCCCTAAAAGGCAGAAGTGCATAAAAAAACTTTGGGCTTTTACTGGGTGAACAATTGTTATTATAAACCCTATCGACCTAATTAAATATCAAGGAGGATTGTTAGTATTATTTGTAGTAGTCTTTTGTGTACTCTTTGTTATAGGCTGTAGGTTATCGTCGACATAGATTGGCGGGTTCATGTATGTAAGTTTGTATGTTTGCTTCAAACCAGGTAGACGCTTCTGTAGCTCAACAAAATTCACCCTAAAGTGTCGTTTGGCCGGAATTTGAGCAAGC
This sequence comes from bacterium, assembly GCA_021848145.1. GTDB lineage: Bacteria > Patescibacteriota > Saccharimonadia > Saccharimonadales > UBA4665 > JAJZWH01. The sequence goes on along the minus strand of JAJZMX010000005.1, from coordinate 6,514 downwards.
TTTTTGTCTACTATCCCTAAACTAATAAGCCTTCTAATCCCATTATCTTGTTGCGTTCTTGATAGCCCAGTTTCGCGTCGTAGCTCCTCAGATGTCTTGAATATAAACCCATCTTCTCTTTTGCCTTTTTGGTGCCAATACAAGAGTTGATAAAGGATTATTGCGGCATTTACAGACTCTAGCACAATAGCTAGCCCGGGCTGATAAAGTATTGGGCGTCGATCAAAAAACTTATCTATCTGTTTTTGGTGTTCTCGAGCCATTTCGATCTCCACAAAGCAAGTTATCAAATTGCCCTTTAGTTATAGGTCGGTAAATAACTTCCAGTTGTTTGACGAGTAAAGATAGCTTTAGACTCGCTTCATGTTTATTGAGTTCTATGCCAAAATGTTTGGCATATAGATCCTGGAATTGTCGAATGTCAGAGTTAGTTAATTTCATGGTTTGCTTTAAAGGTTTACAAAAAGCCCCCGTCGGCTAACTCCAATCGACGGGAGCTTATTGTGGAGTTAGCTCAGACTAAATGTCTTACTAACCCTAACTCTTACTTAGGTTTTATAAAGCATACAACTAATGTAATTAGTGAGTCACACTAATCGTACTTTATCGGCTTTTTAAGTTTTGTAGGGTCATACTTACTCCGCGACAAAAGCTTCCTGATATTAGGCTGCTCGACATATCCATAACCCGCATCCTTAACACTCTTCTGAATAAATGGAGTCTTATAACCGAGTAAATCCATAAACTTAATAAATATGTATCGATCTCTTTCGACCCTTGTTGCCGGCTTGTCAACTCTTTTACCCAGACGCGAATGTTTGTATTTGGTCTTCAGTAACTTATCAAGTATTGGCATGGATACGTTGATTGCTTCCTTTAGATCGGTTTTATTAACTCCGGGATGTATGTCTATAAGAACTTTGCTGTCGGTTTCAATAATATCTATGGGAGGTGAGACAAGTTTAATGTAAGTATCATCATCCAGATCTGGATTTTTAATGTATTCCTTTATGGCAGGTATGCACTCCACCGGTATGCCGTGATCTATACTTATCTGTCGTAGCATCTCATTGAGTTTTTTGCCCTCATATTTATTACAAATTTTGTTTAGGTTATTCTGAACGCTAGTCCCTTGATAGATCGTAAGGAACGTGCGCCATCGTCTCTTTTGATAACCATACACTTTGGAGTTAGCCATTGCCCTTATTATAGAACTTGCATAACTTATAGCCCCTAAATTAGGTAGCATACGTAAAACTCGTCAACAACAGAGTGTTGCTAAGAGTGCTACAATAAATGTACTCAGTGGTTTGAGGCTATGAAATCTCAAGATTACAAAACTTTGCTTAGGATTATGTTTTTGGGCCTTGTAGTATGCATTATTTTACTAATAACCTTGTTAGCTGATGTATTATCCTTAAGCAAGAAGGTAAATAGCTTAAACTCTAATGTTGCCCAACTGACCTCAAGCCCTACAAGCTCTTCTACAAACGGCTCCAATAGCTCAACATCTACGTCGCCACTGTCCACATCATCAACCGACTATAGTTCTCAATTAACATCTATCCAGAGCTCTCTAGAGTCCTTGTCAACTAAAGTTAATGAGCTGAGTGTCAATAGTGGCTCTTCGGGTTCAACATATTGCAGCGGCTCTTTAAGCGAGAATTTATCTGGCACAGCCAGCCAAGTCGGCAGCTTCACAGACTATAGCTTATCAGGTTCTAGCCCAATAGACTTAACCTGCAATTAGTAAAATAATAGTTTGATTGATCTTAACTATCTAGCGAGAGCAACAAAGCTTTGGAATGTTTAGCGATATCATCAAATAGATTCTCGTCTGCATCGTGTGATATTGCATCTCTATATCTCGTAGTTAACCTAACGTAGCTTGATATAGCCATAATTAGAGCTTCCTGCATAGATTGCAGATAATCCATATCCATAAAGCTCTGATTAAGATAAGTCTTGATATCTATTGGATTAAAGTGTGTCTTGCGGTTACCGAGCAAGTAAGCTCTTCTGGTGAGCCTCCTATCTCGTTTACCGAAGTCTTTGGGATTAGCTTCAGCTATCTTATTAAGCATTATTTCAACAGATACCCCATCCCAAGATTTATTTAATTCTCCGGACTTTTTATTGTAGACAAATTTGTCCTTAACTTTTTCAGCTTCATCGCGCACCTTTTTTATTCCAAGCTTTACCTGTGGGTCTTCGTCAAGTCCATGCTCTTGAAAGTATGTAGCATCATCAAGGGACTGTATCCATTCAAAATCCTGGAACTTAATTGCTTTCACTTCTGCATCGTTGATGCGCATGTATTCAAGGGATACTACGTCCTCAATCAATGATCGGGTTAAAATGTATGCCCCTCCGGCCAAGTGATCCTCTTCAGCCAGACTACGAATTGCTTGTAGGGTATGATTAGCCCTTCTATATGTGCCTTCAAAGACTTTCAAAAAATGTGACTTACCACCAGGAACCTGTTGAGCTAATGGATGAGTAATCTCAAGTAGTTCATCAATAATAGATTTGCACTTAGCTATTAACTTTCGTATTTCATCCTCATCCATAATGTAATGATATCAGTCTGGAGTGATATGACCTGAGTTTTTCGCCGCGTACGCGCGCGTACGAGTTTTTTCATGCGTGTACGCGCGCACATTAAGGCTTAACTACTCCTCGAAACCGACAACTACAAAATGCTGTTTATAAACTTTGTAATAGACAGCTGATAGCTTAACGTCCGTATTCAGGAATATATTTAATCTATCGTCGCGTTCCCATGGTCTTATTAGTTCACGCGTAGGTAAAAAGTGCATTATTGCTTTATCTAGATAACTGTATTTTTCATATTTAGTCTTCGGCAAATCTTTAACTTTTTCATAAAAATCCCACCGAGACTTACGATTTATCCAATCCCTTTGAGCTGCCCTGAATACTATGTCGATAATAAACAGTACAGCTATACCCAATAATGTATCCCATATAATTCGTCCTTCTAAGTGTGTCATTGCCCTTCTCCTACATTTGGATTGAGCGGAGAACTAAAAAGCCCGCCGCCAGTGGGTTTAAGCCCCGTAACCCTTTCGGATTACGACCAACGCGAATTAGTCCTGACGACGGACTTTTATTCGCGTTGGATTTTGATAACCATGCCGCTTAAATCTAAAGCGGTTTAGGTCTTAGTGGCGCTGCCACTTGGATTATATTGTAACTAAAGGTTCTCTTATCTGATAGGCCCAAATGTATAAGCCAGTGATAAAATCATTAGGTGGATGATCAAGTAAATTTACCCGAGTCTTTGCTTCAATCTATTGATAACAGTTATTCCAGAGAGGCTCTTATTGAGTTAGGTGACTCTTTGCTAGGAGATATTGGTGGTGAATTATTTAAGAGCGATGTCCTAGCTAAACTCCCTATAATTGGCTGGCTAGCTGCAGCCTTGAAGAGTGGCTATAGCATTAGGGATAAACTTTATGTCCGTAAACTCTTAATGTTCCTAGCTGAAACATGCGAAGCAAGTGATAAAGATAGGCAAAAGTTCCGCGCTAAACTCGACAGTAATCCGGAAGAAGCTAAAAAAGCAGGAGCAACTATACTAGATATAATCGATAAAATAACTAATGCCCAAAAAGCTGCTATGGTTGGCAAGGTAGTGCGTGCTTATATGCATGAAGACGATTTATCCACCGCTGAGCTTATTGAGCTGTGCGAGATTATCGACAAAGCATACACTGGCGATTTAACTGCTCTAGCTAATGATGAACAAAGACCTAGCTGGAATGACGTTAACCTCGAGAGTGTAGGCATAAAAAAGCCCATGCGAGTAGAAGATGTTAATCAAGCCATTAAAGCAGCAATTGACAGGACTGTGAGCAGGATACCTGTACTAAAAGAATATGATGAACAGCCGACTGGCGTAAAAGATCCGGTGGTGTTAGAGTCTGGTTTCACGAATATTGGTAGTAAACTTCAATCAATCTTGAGAACTTATTAATCTTCTTTGTCCCAGATCATCTTAAACCATGTAAGCTCACGAATTAACCGTATCATTATGTATGGGTATAGTGTAGATGGGTCTAATGGATCTAATCGATCATCGTAACTATCAATAACTTTAATATACTTTTGCTCATCAAAAACATGGCTATACAGCCCTCTGATTTTCCAAATAAGATGTAATGTATCGCATATGCTTAATGTATTACCGGTCTCTTGAGAGTACAAAACCTGTAAAAGATTTATAGAGCCTATAGGTTTACCTTTATCAGTTAATAGCTTGGTTTTATCCGTGATTAAACGAGCGAGCAGCTTTTTATCTAATGCATCAACAAAAAGTCTAGCCAAGCCATTTATTTGAGGCTTAAGAGCCTTTGAGCCCGATTTAATTGCTGTGTGTAGCTGCTTCTCGAATTCTTCGTCATCGCTTGTAGTTTTATATAGTAGTTTCCCGTATAGCTTGACTGTAATCTTGTTAATATCGCTCCTAAGAACTAAAACCTTAGTCTCAAGTGACTCTGAGCCTTCAGCCCATTGCCCCATAATCTGAGTCTTATAAAAATCGTCTCCGATGCTGCCTTCAGGAGGGATGTTAAAGTGTCTCCAATAGGTCTGTTCTTCATAGGATCGTTCTTGCAAGTCTCCTAGCCATACAACGACTCTGTTATATTCGTTTAATCCATAAACCATATGCCACTGATCAAGGTATTTTATATTGCCAAGGCTTTGAGAGGACGTGCCAACGGATGAACGCTCATCATCAATATACTTAGTCAAAACTTCTTTTTTGAAGAAGACTGACTTAAGGAAGGTTGTTGAATTGTCTGATAAAATAAGCTCTCCGGTCTTCTCGTCAATGCCTATAATCATCGGTACTTTTTGCTTATTACGAGTATGGCTCCAATTCTTTTCGCTCCAACTTATGTTTGAATAGGGCCTTATAACTGTTTTTATAACCAATTCTCCTGTATAGATTTTGTGTTTACTATTACTCATCCAATCCGCTTTACGAACCGTTAATAATCTATTGCCATCCGCCTTATCTATCTGGTCGATGTCATTTTCAAGTTCAGCATATCTTCTAATGCTAATCCAAACAGCTAAGCCCATCTTCCTAGCGCCTAAATATTCTCGTAGATAATGGCGGTTTATCTTTACTCTAAATTGCCCATCGTCAGCGGCTGGGTTTAACTCTTCGCAAATGACCTCTTGATCATTGAGTTCATCAACGTATATATGGCTATACTTCCGTGAGCGTTCTGTGAGTTCGTGATAAAAAATAAAGGATTGTGCTATAAGATACCTCCGCTCATTGACGCCGTGGGGGTTATAACTTCTAACAAAATAATGGGCTTTAATCTGATTATCATCTCTGGTTTGTCCAAGAGTAAATTGTATCTTGTCGCTCTCTCCTTCCGCCCATATCCCGGGATTGCCTAGTTGATTAAAAGGATAGTTATAGAATTCCTTGTTTTTTAGGTATTTATTAAAGTCTTTTGGTTTTATGAGAGCACTCATAATATATAATTCTTCTACTTGCTCACCAGACTTTGCAGCAGCAATATTGCCATTTTTAACTAGCCCATGAACAAGAGCATGCGCGCCATCATTTAGGGTTTCAAGCCCCTTTGTATCGGCGAAAGTAATATATTCAAGCCCGGTCATATGCTTTTAGCTTACACCAACTAAAACAAGCTTATAGGCTTATTCATCCTAGTTTTACAATCGTTAAACTTGTTTGTCGTAATTCAGTTGCAACAGCGATACATACGGCCCTCCAAGCTATAAGTGTCTTTGCCCTTATCATAGAAGTCATTTTTTTATTTGCAATGGTAGATATACAATAACACCATGACTGAACAGCAACATGATAAGTCACTATTGGACGCAAAACTTTTACAAAAAATATTCATAGTAGTCCTGACTGCCACGTATCTGATTGACGCATTTCTCCAGTTACATTCACTAGCTAACGAATCTAGGAAATTTATTGAGCTGCTGTTGCTGTACCTCATTCCAGTTGAATACTTTGTCGTCAGCTACATAATCAACTCAAGAAAACAACTAAGGTTATTGGGTATTTATCAAAGTTTGGTCGCTAGCGTTGCCGCTTACGCTTTTTGGAATACATTAGTAAACCTTATACAAAACTGGCACAGAGCATATACCGCTAATTTCAAAATGTATTACGCTGCTGCAATTGCCACTGGAATTTTGCTAATAGTTACCCTTTGCTACCTTAGAGCCCGCAAAGAATGGTAATAGTGTAGGTATTTCGCTTAATTGCAGTTGCTACATCGTTCACGATGGCTCTCCAAGACACTTCTTACAGATAAAAACTAAAGTCACGAACTTTGTGACTTTTTGTTTTACAGAGGTAGAGTATATAAAGTACCATATGGGCATATGCTAGATGAAAACGCCATAAGAGATAAGGCAGCTAAAGAAGGCATAACTCATATATCTACTGGTGTTGCTGTCGTTAAAGATGGCGAAATATTATTCGTACGTCGTT
>JAJZMX010000001.1 GCA_021848145.1 bacterium | reverse complement strand
GCAGAACCGACATTATAGTTAGAGTATTTTGGAATCGGAGCATCAACCGTAAGTACTCCTTTTGAGGGAGTACCAGCGGGGCTATCATAAGTTAAGGTCAAAGTATAGTTTCCTAAACACGCTCGTCACAACATTAATATAGCATAACCTTTTTACAACAGTGATTTAATAAAGGTGTTTGTACCAGCTAATTATTATATGTCCAAAAATACGAGTTAAAATAACTGCCAATATCAAGAATGGCCCGAACGGAACTTGTGTATTTCGTTTAGCTTTACCAGTAGCCACAAATGGTAACGAATAGATAGTTCCTGATGTTGAAGCCATCAATAAAAGCAGTACACTAGCTAGCGGTCCTCCCACTAATGCCCCTAGGGCAACACCCAGCTTAACATCTCCCCCACCAATCCATTTGCCACCAGAAACCTGGTACAGAACATAGAATAATCCGCCAATAATCAATATTCCCCAAAGAGCTCCTAATAATACGTTTCCACCCGATTTAATCGACTCTAAGATTAAACTAATAACAACGAATATTCCTAAAGTAAGTACTAAATAATCTGGCAATAGTCGCCAACGAGCATCGTAAACTGCGAGTGCCAACAAAACAACAACCATAACTAACCATATGCAGAAAATAGCAATTTCAATACCTTGCAATGAGCTAGGCCAATAAATATAAGAGAGAGCGAACAGGACCGCAGTTAAAAATTCAACTAATGGATATTGTAGGGATATAGGCTTTTGGCAGTATCTACATTTTCCTTTTAAAAAAAGCCAGCTAACTAAGGGCAAGAGGTCTTTGGCAGCCAACTGATGATGGCAATTTGGACATTCAGACCGACCCTTTAACCAGTCTTTTCCCTCGTGTAGTCGCCAAACGAAGGCATTTACGAAACTACCTAAAATCAACCCCAACAACAAGAGTATAAAAATAACCATTACCATAATATTATCACGCTCAATTTGCTTAAGCCGTCCTTAATTGACAACAGTCATGAGTTAAAATTGAGGACAACATCTGTCCTTGCCTATAATTTGCGAACTTATTTTTATTTTTTAAAATTTAAAATTAGTTTCTACTTTCTTGTTAAAGAATAAGAACCAAAACATTATTAAGACTATTCGGTTCTTTTTAAAATTACGTGTTCGATACTTTTATCCATTCCTGGTTTTTATTACCGCTACATTGGCTTACTCGCAACTGGACACCCCCCACTCTATATGGAGCATCAAGACATTTACCCGAGTAAGAATTAACCAACTCACTCCCTTGCATTTTCCAAACCTGATTAGAACTTCCAGTGCAACTATTTAAATCAACTTTATCCCCAACATGCTTGCCAAGTTTATATGTGCCTAGGCATTGTCTGTTTATCTGAATGGTTCCTCCGCTAGCAAATATCCAGTTCTGAGCTTTAGAACTGTTACAACTCCAAATATCTACCTTGTTGGGTCGACCAATATGACCAGTTGCATTGTGATAATCATCGACACATAGGTTTGATGATAATCCTGATTTTATCTTGAATGAGTCCACCTTTTTACTGGCCTTTATATTAACTGGAGTAATTGAAAGATCTTGATATTGATTATTGGACCAGTTGGTTGTAAACGCGTCTGCCTCAATACCCGCTAATCCTGAACTGTATGAAGAATCAATTGCAGAGCCTATTTTTTTGCCATCAATAATAGCAGTCAATTTAAGACCATCCATACTTAAAGCAATTCTGTGCCATTTATCTAAACCAAATGAACCAACTGATCCAGAAGCAAGAATAGTTGGCTTAGAAGGAAGGTTAGAATTCTGATTTTTTAAAATTTGCCATGAACCAGTCTCTGTTACATGCAGTATATACCCATTAAAATTCCCAATATCTCCTGCCCGCTTGTCAAAACGACCAATAACGCCACCTGAACTATTGGTATTTTGAAATAAAACCCTAACGCTAACTGTATAATTTGACCAATTATCACCAATAATTGCGTAAGGATAACTTACAGACTTATATCCATTAAGCCAAAGAACCGGAAGGCTTGGTGTCATTTGTTGCGTACAGTTACCCTTTAAGCTGCCTAGACAAGGGTATAGTTCAAACGATCCGTCTTGCGGAGAGAGAAGTGGTGGTTCATTGCTGCCATCATTGGAACTTAGAGTGTTTATGTATGGTAAAGATAGATTTTGAGGGGGCGGGATCTTATTTATTCCCTTCTTTCCTTTATCCGTAGTAAAGGTAACTACCGTACCAGGAAGAAGAGTATATGTAAACTCGTTATGTTTGGGATAAAGATTCGGTTCTTTCACGAACCACTTAGAATCATTTTTAGACCAAAGATCGGTTTGCCAAACTTGTATTAACCTACTATTCAAGTGTGCTATTTTTACGTGTATGACTTGTGGTTTTACGTCTTGTTTATAATAATCACCTGTATTTTCTGTAACTAGAGTCCAAGATGAATGATTAGGAGACTCATACGCATTATATGTACCGCTATTACCAATAGCGGCGTTTGCACCCGCAATATGAAACCAACCAACTTTAGTAAACTGTGTGGTTTGGGCAATGGCCCAAGTCATAAGATTTACTTCATAGTTGCCAGACCAGGGCTGGTCTGCAGTAATAAGCCCGCGCCTTTCAAATGCCAATCCCGGTGATATAGAATCTAGAAGTGGCCACTCTAAAAAACCGGTAATTCCAGCTTGTATGTAACCGTTATTGACCGCTCGTACCATAGCTGCTGCATTACTCTCACCTAGCATCCCTCCCATTTCACTTTCCCATAACGGTATACCAAGTTTTCGGGCAGTAAAAGTGGAGTGACAGCTATATCCTGTTGTGGGGTTACTTGGGCAAGTGTCATGTACTCCAATAACACTAACTGCTTTTTTGAAATTTGTATCACTCGATGCTTTGTCTGCTACTTGCCAAGGTCTCACTACACTATCCGCAGCAACAATTTTGGTATTTATAAACCCGCTATTATTTAAAGCACTACGCAGAGACTCGTACCATTTAGTATTAATTCCTTCTTCATCCCAACCACCAATATAGTCAATTTTAAGCCCATGGGACTTGGCGCAATTCATCCAGTCGATGACATATTTAATATTTTTATTAGTCCAAAGATCATACGGTCCTTTACCCGTCCACCCAGGAGCAGTCCACTGTAACCCGAACAATTTAATATTGGGATTCCGAGCAATCGCCTGCTCGGCAATCCACCATTCATATCCAGAATTACAATTTATGTGACCTTGGCTATGCTCAATCGACGGTTCCGAACCATCGGTTGCTGCCGCGTCTCCTCCAATCTCCAACTTTAAGATCTGTAGATTGGCACCGTAATTAGGTTTAAATAGGTAATTTAAGATCTGGCTTCGCTCTGGCTTTGGATAGTCTATTAGGAGCCTTGAATTACCACTTCCCCCAGAAATAGCACCAATACCGTCAAAAGTAGCTCCTATCCGCTTACCGTCAAGAATAATATTTGTGGCTTTTGATTTGCTGGCATAGACATAAGATACCGCTGCGATCCCAATTAGTACCAAGATAAGTATTAAAGATAAACTACTAAACCAATTTATTTTTTTAAACGAAGGGGTCGGCTTACTTAATTTATGTTTTGTTTTTATATGAAAATTTTTCATATTACTTTTTATGATCATCTTGAGGCTTCTTCATCATTTTGAGCATCATTGGGCCTCCTGTCCGAAAAAATCTATAGATTAGAGCAGTAGCAACTACCAAAAATATTATATTTAGTATGGTCGTATAATTAAAACTTATGTGTGTAGAAATTACACTGGCATGTCTTGGAGTTGGTGTGAGACGAAAAACGGCAAAAACTCCCTCCACTAAATAACCTGCTGATACCATTGCAATATAGAACATAGCAAAAATAAAAGTAGCCATTTTAATACCATAGTATTTCTTGTAAATTTTAAGTATCGGGAAGATTATTAAATCTGCAAATATAAAACTAACTACACCCCCGAAGCTAATACCTCCGTTCCAAAGTACAGCAGCTAAAGGCACATTACCCACGCTACATACGAAGGAAATAATTGCTATGAGAGGCCCAACTAGAGGTCCCCAGATTACAGATAAAGCATGGTTATGAGTAAAAAAAAGTGTTCCCCACCAAGACTTTGGCACCCAGGCTGCTAAGGCTCCAGCAACAAGCAATCCCAGCACAATATCTGTCCATATACTGACCCAATCCATCATAAAGTAATGACTTGTGGCAGTCTTTCCTTTATCCGATTTTAGTTTTTCCCAGATCGAACTATTACCTTCAACCGACATATCATGCATAGCTGCATGGCCCTCCATTCTTCCAGAAACCCCTTTTTCGGCCTGCTTTCGTGCAGCCTTAACGAGTTTAGGAGTCAGAAACATCCTAAATAAAATGACTAAAATAATAATAATTAAAGGGCCGCCGATGAACTCAGCCAATGTAAATCGCCATCCTAGTAGAACAGCCATTATGATACCTAGCTCAATCACAAGATTAGTTGAGGCAATTTCAAAGACCATAGCAGTAGTAAAATTAGCTCCCTTCCTAAACAGGGAGCGGGCTAATGCCACTGCCGCATAAGAGCATGACGATGAAGCTGCTCCTAGACCGCTGGCAATAGCTATAGTTCTAGGTTTATCGTCTGGCAAGATCCTGCTCATCTGTCTATGAGATACAACAGCTTGAACGGCACCGGATAATCCAAAACCAAGTATCAAGGGCCAGAGTATCTCCCAACCCATAGAAAAGGAAGTATATAACGCATGGGCTATGGCATGAATGATCATATCTTTGTTTTTGCTTCCATAAACAGTTCAGTGATATCTAAGTTGCGAAATTTGTATTTACTACACATAGATTTATTACTTACAACCATAACCTTATACAAATAATTAACCCCACTCTCACGACATTGGGATCGTTCTTTAACGATTATTGTCTTTAATAGTTTTCTTATATTCCATAAATGTCTATATTTATGATTTAGTCTTTAAGACTTTTCACCCTTTCTTCTTATTCACTTTTATCAATCTTACCTTTAGCATAGCGACTTCTTGAAACTTCAATATTGGGATACTAAAAAATATTAATAGATATTCAAAATGTTTCATAAGTCACATCCTTAGTTATGATTAACTCTAATATTTGATAATTCATAAAGATCAAGCAATTCTTTTATAGCGGCTGTTTCTTGCTCGTCTTCACCCGAAGTAAGCTTATCCTTTATGTGGGTTTTTAAGTGATTCTCTAATATCAATTTGTTGAGTGAACTAAGTGACTTTTGCACAGCCAAGGACTGAATAATGATACCCTTGCAATAATCTTCGTTATCAATCATTTTTTCTATACCCTTAAGTTGACCTTGCAGGATCTTAGTACGATGAAGTGCACGTCGTTTTATATCTTTAATCATCATTGTATGATATACCCCATGGGGGTATAGATCTATGATTGAAATCACAGTCTTTGCAAGGCAAAATCTTATAAACTTATCAAAGGATCTTAAGGTTCGTATAAACAATATACGTTATAAGGGTATAGAATAATAAAAAGGTAAATGATAGTTAAAGACAAACAGCACTCTCAACAGCACCAAGTCAAAAATACTAACGAATTGGCTTCGTTGCCTCTAAGTGTATTGCAAAAACAACTGAAAACTTCATCTAAAGGTTTAAGTCATGATGAAGCTAATAAACGTATATCAGTTTACGGATACAACGAAATTAACAGCAAGAAGACCAACCCCCTATTAAAGTTCTTATCATATTTCTGGGGTCCAATTCCTTGGATGATAGAGATTGCTATTATACTGTCTGGCATTTTAAAGCATTGGCCTGATTTAATAATTATTTCTGTTTTATTGTTAGCCAATGCGCTAATAGGCTACCTCGAGGAACACTCTGCAGGTAAAGCAATAGACGCACTTAAGGCCCAGCTTGCAATTAAAGCTAAGGTTTTAAGAGACAGTGCATGGATCACTTGCGCAGCCCGTGAATTGGTACCAGGAGATGTTATAAGAATACGACTTGGAGATATTGTGCCTGCCGATGTGAAACTGTTAGAGGGTGATCCTATTGAATGTGATGAGTCGGCTCTAACTGGAGAATCTTTGCCAGTAACACGTAAGTCTGGATCATCTGTATATTCTGGATCAGTAGTTAGACAGGGGGAAATTAATGCCGTAGTGTACGCTACGGGTCACCATACATATTTCGGAAAAACAGCTGAACTTGTAGTCAATACTAAGACCGTAAGTCATTTTCAAAAATCCGTCCTTCAAATTGGTAGATACCTTATATTATTAGCACTTGCACTTGTGTTAATAATAGTTATTACCTCTGTTATTAGACATGAATCATTACTTTCAACACTTCAATTTGTGTTAATTCTCACAATTGCAGCTATACCAGTAGCTATGCCGACAGTATTGTCGGTAACAATGGCAGTTGGTGCACGTTTACTTGCAAAAAAGGGAGCTATAGTTAGTCGCCTAGTTGCTATTGAAGAGCTTGCTGGAGTAGATGTACTTTGTTCAGATAAAACTGGAACGTTGACTAAAAATGAACTTACTTTAGGCAAGCCCTTTACCATAGAGGGAACTTCATCGGATGATATTGTGCTTTATGCTTCTCTGGCTTCGAGAAAAGAAGATAACGACACAATTGATTTAGCTGTATTAAATTCCTTAAAAAACGAAAACCTACTTAATGAATATACGGTATCAAAGTTTAAGCCATTTGATCCCGTGAGTAAGCGAACTGAGGCTATCGTCAAAAACATTCACAACCAAGCGGAGTTTAAGGTCACAAAAGGAGCACCACAAGTCATTTTGTCGCTCTGTTCTAATGCTAATAGCATAAAGGAATCCGTCAATGGTGCAGTAAACGATTTTGCTAAGCGAGGTTATAGAGCTCTCGGAGTTGCTAAGTCTAACAGTCATGGTGAATGGGAATTTTTGGGTATACTACCAATGTTTGATCCGCCACGCGAAGATGCAAAAGCAACTATAAGATCAGCTAAAAATATGGGCGTCTTAATAAAAATGGTTACAGGTGATGCATTAGCTATCGCAAAAGAAATGGCTAAGAACCTTGGCCTTGGCAATTCCATAGTAGATGCATCAAGTTTAGATAGAAACGATCTTAAAGCTAGTACTGAAGAAGTGAATGAGATTGAGGGTGCTGACGGATTTGCTCAAGTATTCCCAGAACATAAGTATCGAATTATAAGCTTATTGCAGAAAAAAGGACATTATGTCGGTATGACCGGAGATGGAGTTAATGATGCACCAGCTTTAAAAAAAGCCAATTGCGGTATTGCTGTCGCGGGGGCAACTGACGCTGCTAGAGAAGCAGCCTCAATCATTCTAACTAATCCAGGCCTCTCAGTAATAATAGATGCCGTTAAAGAAAGCCGTAAGATCGTAGAACGCATGAATAGTTATGCAATTTATAGGATTGCCGAGACGTTACGGGTGTTAGTATTTGTAACCTTAGCCATACTTGTTTTTAACTTCTTCCCCGTAACAGCAATAATGATAGTCGTGTTGGCTTTATTGAATGATGGCTCGATTCTCTCAATTGCTTATGACAATGTGCTTGAAAGCCCAGAGCCTGAAGCATGGAATATGAAAAGAGTGATAGGAATTGCAAGTATACTCGGTTTAATTGGGCCTATAGCAGCATTCGGGTTGTTCTACATAGGGGTTCATTACTTGCATTTGAACCACGCACATTTACAGACAATGATGTACCTAATGTTGTCTGTAGCCGGTTCACTTACAATCTTCTTAACCAGAACCCGAGGTCCGTTTTGGTCTATTAAACCAAAAAGAATTCTACTTTTTGCAGTATTAGGAGCCGAGACAGTAGCAACTCTTTTATCTGGTTTTGGAATTCTAATGACTCCGCTTAGCTGGTCGTTAGTCGCTTTTGTTTGGGGTTACGCTCTAATCTGGTTCTTGATAACTGATCGTGTCAAATTACTTGGCTACCTTGTAATCGATAGGAAAACTAAAAAAACTCCTCACACCAAAAACGTATTAGCTCATGTTGCTTCGATAAATTAAGTTAGACTAACAAAGCGATTAAAATATAAGATTGCAGGATAGTTATGTATGGATGTTTGGCTTGATTGTCCGCCATTCGCATGAGTTTGTCGATATATTATAAAGTGTATTAGTATGCCCATTGAACCAACCATCCTTAGATCCCGTATAAGGGTTAGTTGATCTATTAACCTTCACTAATGGTATAAATAAATTAACGGATTTGGTTATAGTGAATTCTATGCCGGCAGAGTCAAGGATAATAGTTGAAAAGAACAAAATAGGATTTACGCTATAGGTGTAATAAGTATAAATTAGATCATTTATTCCAGTGCTTAGTCGTATTTTATTACTGTTTATGAAATCGCAGGATACTTCTGAGTTGGCCGTTTTATCAGAGCATGAGCCAGTGTAGAAGCTTTAGGCGGTGTTGTTATAATCTTTCATGTTGTTAACGGAGCTATTGACGAGACCACCTAGACTTATGTGCATCCATATATACAAACAAGCCAACTACATATATTAATGCCACTATAACTATAATTAATATGTTTTATATCTCACCAAAGCATTTTTCGTTTTAGATTGTTTGAACAATTTTGAAGTTTAGTATAAAAAGTTAAAAAAGAACTAAAAAAGTACATGATGCTTTTGCTCGGTTCAACTTTTTAGGCATATTCCGAATGAAAAGTTACTAATCAGTCGTTAGTTTATCTAAAGAAAAGGTTTATCTAGAAATGTGCTAGGGGGGTATTTTTCGGGAAAGTTTAGTGCGCCCTAGTCGGTTAATGGCTATTTGCTTAAAAACTTATCGGCATATGAGCTCAGTACACCGTTTATCATGGACTGGTACTTGGCGTTATGCTTCTTAGCATACTTCTTATAAAGATCCAGGCTATCTTTATCTATTGCTATGGTGATCTTTTCCTTTTTAGTCTTGCGTACAAATTCTTCAGGCGAAGGCAATAAGTCATCATTAACAAAAATAGGATTCTCTAATGATTCCTGAACATCATCTGGTGCGTCCGTGTAATTAACGTTGCTCATAAATTTTCTTTCCTTCCCGCCAATATCCAGCTCCAATAATGCGGATATGGCTCTTTCTTATGGTGAATCTTACAGTAGCGATTTCACCGCTTCTAGTTTTGCCGATGCAAAAATATCTTTTCTCGCTAGAAGAGTGTTTCTTGTCTAAGATTATTACTCTGTTTCTATCGGAGAATACATGTTTTGCCTCATGGAATGAAATGCCATGTTTAGCAATATTTAGGCTATTTTTGCCCTCATGCCATTCAAAATCCATATGTATTATTATACATAATTTTATATGGCTATCAAGATAATTTATGTCCTTGTACTTAAAAGACTCTGATAGGTTTTAAGAAGTTAGTTTAGGCTAACAAAATATGAATGAAATATGACCTCTGTGCCTGAACGAGCGGTGCCACTTATTAGGCATATTCCGAATGGAATCATGTAGATCAGTCGTTAGTTTATCTAGAGAAATAGGATTGGCTAGAAATGTGCTTGGGGGTATTTTTCGGGTAAGGTTTCTCTAAAGTAGTTAAATTGATAGTTTATAACCAATTTTATCTGCAACTTCATGAACCCAACGATCAAGTCGTTCAAGTTGATGGCCCATAACTAAACGTTCATCGTCATCTATTTCTTGCTGTTTGGCTATTTTATCCATGAGATTGAAAAGTCTATTTATATCTTCTTTGCTAGCCTTTTTCTCCAGTTCTTTATCTATTCTACTAAAACCTTCCAGCATAGTAGATGTTAGTTGATCTATTTGCTTATCAAAAGCAACGCCCATAGACTGAATCTGTTCTTCGATCTTATCAAAGCGTCCATCGAAGCTAGTGCTAGTTTTCACTGTCATAATAACAATTATACTAGCACAGAATGTTCGTATACTTAGATGGAATAGAATTAATAATTAAGAAATAGTTAATCTTCTAAAGATTTGGTGCCACTTATTAGGCATATTCCGAATGGAATCATATAGATCAGTCGTAAGTTTATCTAAAGAAATTGCATTAGCTAACAATATGCTGGGGGAGTATTCCTAGACAAATTAGTCAACAGACCAATGAACCTCGTTATACGACCTAAGAGCTAACCTTCCTAACTCATCATCATATTGATAGACCGTAGTCCCACAATTTTCTGGGTTTTGTTCACCATTCCAAGTAGTTGCCTGATCATAATCCCATCGCTCTAGTAGATATCTGAAGCATCTCAATGTTCCGCCGTGCGTTACTACAGCAACATTTTGTCCCACCCTGTCTCTAAATAAAGAACCGATAAATGTATACACCCTGTTTGCAGTATCTGCTAAGCTTTCACCACCTGGAGGTCTTGCCATGAATCCACCAAAAGTTTGCCAGTATTCTTTAAGCCAAGGAAAAGCGTTCTCAGCTTCCTCGGTAGTCATATCATATGCGTAGCCTGGATCACGTTCACGTATAAATGAGTTTTGGCGAACTTGTATAGCTTGTCGCTCTTCCTCTGAATACGCCTCTAGCAAATGAGTTGCGGTATCGATTGTCCGCTTATAGCCAGAGTGATAAAGGTAATCAAACACTCCGTAACGCTCTCTAAGTACATGGCCCGTTTGTCTAGCCTGCTCTCTACCTCTATCAGTTAATGGAATCTCATGATCAGGTATACCAGCTATAGAACGTCTAGTATCATTGTCGGTAAAGTATATGTTTCCCTTTTTGACTTGATTACGCAAAGACTCAGCATGCCTAATGAGTACGAGCTGCCTAGGCCTATTCATGAACTAATACTAACATTATTGCAAGTGTATTCTCAACTCTTAGTTTTTTAAGCAACTGGGTCAATTCTTTATCTATGCACATAGGTATGACGTCTGAAGTAAATGCTCTTCTTGATATTCGGAAAACATTCAACAGCGTACAAGTGGTGCCACTTATTAGGCATGTTACGAATGGAATCTTATAGATCAGTCGTAAATATATCTAAAGATATAGGTATGGCCAGAAATGTGCTAGAGAAGTATTTCGGGTAATGCAGTATGTTTATTAACTTTACTTATACCCCAATTATGCCTAGATATGTAGATTTAATCTTATTTAATTAACACTGCGGCAAATACCCACCACGCCAACAGCGACTTGGCTGTCAGGCTCAACATAATGTAGGCTTTTTCCCCGTAAACATAGTCACGCCACTTACCAATTTGCTTATATTGTAACCACATATTTAATGCAAATATATTAAAAAGAACGAATTCAGAAGCTATGATTCCATACACGAAACCTGGAGGTGATGGTCCGTGAAAACCAGGAGTAAAAACATAAATAGCTACGATTAACCAAGGGATTATGCCTGCAAAGCAACCAAAATAATAACTTAACCATTTAGTTTTACCCGGTGTTTCATACATTTCTATGAGCAAACCAAATAAAATCATACAGGCATTCACACCAAAGATTGCAATAAGTGCCGCTATATCACTAACGCCCGTTAGCATGGTGATAAGTACTATCATTATGCTGGAGCTAAAGAAGTACTCAATCCATCGTGCGTAGTTTCTGTTATTTTCCAAATTTGCAATATACCACTTAAAAACCCTAGGTAATGTTACGGCAAACAAAGCAATTGATGAGATCAGTACAAACGAAAAAACGCCCCACCCAAGAGAAAGTTGGAGTAAATGCACTGACTGTGCTTTAGTTCCGGGCGGTCCGGACATGTATGTTGCGGTAACTGGTAGGGCAAAGTTATTTGTAAGTAAACCGATTAGCAGTGCTTCAATAGCCAATACAAGCCCAACTACAAAATTCCAGATCCTTAGATTTCTAGTGCGATAGTTATTCATATGGCCTTCTAATATTAACGATCATAGGTTATACAGATTTTTAACAAATATTCCCGTAATATTACGTACTACTCTAGGATATCTTGGGCATAAAACTCTAGCGGAACTCTATAGGTATCATCTCTTTATTATTAAGCAAAATAAAAAAGAGGTCTTATTTTGACCTCTGTGCCTGAACGAGCGGTGCCACTTATTAGGCATATTCCGAATGGAATCATGTAGATCAGTCGTTAGTTTATCTAGAGAAATAGGATTAGCTAGAAATATACTTGGAAGGTATTTTTCGGGTAATGGCTTGCTTGAGCCTAGTTAGGGCCTATACTACCAAAAGTTCAGCCTGGGGTAATTTTGAAGCCAATTTTTTATCAAAAGTCAGTAGGGGCTGTGCCTTATTTAGTTCGGCACATACTGCAGCCCAACAGTCAGCAAAAGATAACGCTGGGTTTTCCGCATAAATAGGAATTACCGACTTAATAAGTTGTCTACTGCATTTAATTTGATTCAATGAACAAATCAGGTTGAGGCAGGAAGCAATAAAATATCTTTCCTGCTTATAAATTCTTTCGAGTACATAAACTACTTCCATCAGTGTTGTATCGGCAATATGGTAACTTCCAGGATTGCTTAACAGATCATGCACAGCCTGTGCTTGCTCGGGAATATCCTGCAACAACCACCGTAAAATACAACAGGCATCAAGACTAGCGGTTTTCACTATACTTTTCCTCAACATAGGCGGCAAAACCGTCTCCGCTTCTATACTCTTCCGCCATTTTTCTTAACTTTTCCGGAGTGAAACCTTTTTTGCGTAGGTTAACTTGCAATTGAGATCGTATATCTTCAATTGATGGTGATGCCTGAATATTGACTTTGCCATTATCTTCTTGAGTAATACTAACTTTCTGGCCAGCTTTTAAATTCATTTTCTCACGAATACTAGCCGGCAAAGTTATTTGACCCTTTGAAGTAACAGTTGAATAAAACGTCATATTTAGCATTATATCAAGCGTAATACTTTATGTCAACGTATTACTGTATTATATAGTAATACTTTATTTGGTTGCTATCTACTCATTAAAAACGTGTATGCATACGAGACTAAAATCTCAGATGAAGTTTTTGGGGTAACACAAAATTTACTGAAGATAGATTAGCTGTCATCTCTTAAGATATTCGGAAATCATTCAACAGCGTACAAGTGGTGCCACTTATTAGGCATATTTCGAATGAAATCCTATGTATCAATTGTGAGAATATCTAAAGAACTAGATCTAGCAATAAATATGCTAGAGGGCGTCTTTGGACAGTCTAGCCCACATGAAGTATGGAATGTCTAAATTATCTAGTTGTCTTTATATTATGAGTACCGAGGGAATAATGGTCCAGCCAAATTTAACTAATTTAAGACCTTGAAACTACTAGCAACTTGTCCGTCTACTGAAGGACCATTTGGTAATACGAGATGTGCAGCCTGTCCATAAATCAAATAGAACATTATTTTTTGTGCCGGGTAATAACGTAAATCATGGTTAGAGGCAATTGGCCCACAGTTATTACTCATGCCCATTTCAGAAGGTGCGCAGCTTATTGCAGTTGGCACTTCATAACTACCTGTTGAGCTATTTTTCCAACCACTTATCTTGATGGTGGAATCGTTCCAGTAACTTTGTAGCTCCGTTTGAACGGCATTTTCACTACTAACTTTCTTGACGAAAAAGGGTAAATTAACAACTGAGTATTCGTACTGTGCTCCTGTCTTTATTTGGCTATTCTGTGCCTGGACACTGGTTACATCAGTAGAAACCTGAGTACAATTACTCGTATTATATGTTTGGTTGGCCCCCCATGATAGGTTAAACCTAATTGAGTTTTTAGCAGCTATGTAATAGTTAGAACCGCTGTCTATCAATGTTGTAGGCACTGCACCAGTGCTAACGGTACTAGGAGTTGCACATCCGCTATCGCCTTCGACAATATTTGGATAAGATATAGAGAAGCCTGCAGTATTATTTGTATATGTTGACCAGCCACTTTGCGGCCCACTTGTAATAGTGCTGGATGGTATAGACGTCTTATTAGTTGTCGTATTGTTACTTGAAGTGGTCGAAGTAGTTAAGGTGCTATTGGTTGTCTTATTGCGGTCCCTATATACCAACCAACCAACTACACCTATTAAGGCTACTATTACGATAATCAATATTAGTTCTACTGCACCAAAGCCATTTTCGTTTTTAGAGAGTTTATTCATATCTTAAGCTTATGATAAATAATATTAAATTACAACAAAAAAGACCTCATTGAAACTGAGGTCATTATGCTTATGCTTGGTGCGGCATAGCTGACACATTGCAAACATCTGCAATAGAGGCCATCAATGATTATAAGCTAAAACACCTCGTCAAAGTATTCAATTTATCAGATGGTTTGTTGGCGTAGAGATAACAGTATAGCTTAACGTATAATGAGGCCTGATATGAACCTAGAGACAATAAGGAAAATCTTTGATGTAAATGATTTGCTGGAGCCACAGTCGTTTCGGAAGATCAATGTCGGGTTTACGAATAGTGTTTATGTTGTCGATGAAAAGTTCATTCTGAAGGTTTGCGACGATGCCGATAACGAAAAGCCCTTTTCACTAGAGGCCAAGTTGTACGACCGGTTTAAGGACGAACTGCCTGTGCCGCAACTATTAGCTTTTGATGCCAGCAAGTCGGTTTTGCCGAACATGTACCTGCTTTACCCCATGATAGAAGGTGAAAACCTGTATAACGTCTGGCATACGTACACCGATGAAACCCGAAAAGCCATTATTGACAACTATGCGGTATGCTTCGCCATGTTGCCGAAACAGACACCGAGAGCCTGGCTGAGTTCCTCAAACCTGTCGTTAGCTGGAAGAGGGTTATCTTAGGACGCATTAAGAAATATACAGCAGTTTGTGCCAAAGCAGGTACATTGACAGCCTTACAAGTTCCAAAGATAGAGCAGTTTTGTTCTGAGTTCAGTGATTGCCTAGATGAACAACAGATAGCTTTAGTGTATTGGGACGCTCACTTTGACAATATATTGGTTAAGGATGGCAGAATTGTCGGCCTTCTCGATTTTGAGCGTACTGAACTGGCTTCACTCGACTTCATGCTCTACATCGTTAAGCGTATGGTTGAGTTCCCTAAGAAATATATGTCCAAGTACGCCGAACAGTTCGCCAAAGATGAGGATTATGCTCAGTTATTAGATTGGTACAAGGAGTACTATCCGGAGCTATTCGATTTTAAGCAACTTGAGCGAAGGCTGGATTTTTACTCGCTGGCACATGATCTGGAAGATTTAGATAACTGGCCGAACGTACAGGCGTTAAAAGACAATGTAGAAAAAGTATTAGCTCAAGTGTATTAAAGTTCTAAGCTCAGTTAAACGATTCTTGTGTTGCCAACAATAAAATATACATCCTGAGCTTAAAAACGCAGTACAGATGAGTATAGAAGGCTCAGACTAACATTTCAGCTGTCTATACTAGCTTGGAAGTTCAACAACGAGCACGGCCATGCTCAGTTCTCGTGCTTTGTCGTCGTTATGATGCAACACGTACCTGAAGTCGGTATCGTCAACCCGTTCAAGTTCTCGCTTAAAGTTGGCGTGGTTTTTTACAAGATCGGGGATTTGGCTCAATACGGAGCTTAGGTCTTTATTGCGGTTGAATATGATAAGGGCTGTTTTAGTATCACGCCACGATGTGTAGCCAAGTAATTGATCAATGGCTTCCGTGAATACCTTTGCACCAGCCCATATTTTGCATTCAGCTATAAAAATGTTCTTGTCCTGATCACGAACTAAAATATCGGTCTTACCAGAAGCGTTAAATGCCTCAGCCATAGCTTTGCCCTGATAATGTCCGTTGAGTTGCGATAAAAGCACATCCCTGAGTTCTTCTTCGCCCATGTTCCGGTAAGTGCTTGGGCTACGCTCAAATGAATTGGCTGTATTTTTAATGACACCGAGTATGTGTTCATACTGTTTTTCGGTAAGTACCGGTACAGGTTTTGTTCCAGGTGCAGTGCTGATAATTACATCCAGCGTTGTTTTCCTCTCGATAGACGTAGTCGGATAGGTCGTAGGCGAACCCTCGCTGGTTCTCATCCTGTATTTACTGCCAGCAATGGCCTGGTTAACCTGCTGTAATTTGTCTTTACGTGTTTTAAGCTCAGAAATAATTCGATCTTCAAGCCCACTATTAAACGGCGCTATATCTTCGTTGACCTGATCTGAGGATTGTTTAATTCGATTTAATTCGCCTTGCATTTGATTGTCAGGATTGGTAGTTTCTGGGTTTTCGACATCAACTTCAATAATCAGATTGTTGCCCCGAATTTCGGCGTATGGCAGCATTAGACTATAAGTCGATGGCCGACACTTAAAAAGGTCGGGATCACCTGAAAAAGGTATGTAATATGTAAACTTGAAGCCCTTAATATAGTGTGGTCCAGGTGTGGCGAAGAGACGCATTGGGTCGTGCGAAACGTCAATCTCGGTGTCAGCCTGTTCGACCTCGATGCTTGCTTCATTAATACTTAACGACTCAAGCCTATACTTATCGTGTAATGACCGGATAAGCTCAGCCTCTTCGGTTCCCTGAATAACGCCATTCGCCAAGTTGCCAATTTCCTCCGATAACGCTCGTCCTTGAGCATCAATGACCGCATGTAGGTCGTGTGTAGTAAATAAGTAGTTGTCTCTGTCCCGTCTCATAATTGTCTTGTTGGTAATTATGTACCACAAAGCGCCTATGACAAAGTTATAGCCCAGTAAAGTCTTTTTACGCAGTTAAATGGTTTTATTAAGCAATGACCAAATTCATACATCTTGGTGTTAAAAACGCAGTACAGACGAAAATATAGGGTGATAACGAAGAAACAGCTATGACTTCTTGTGTTTATACTTCAGCGCTTACTTTTTGTTGTGTTCGACTAACATTCGCACGGCCGATACGTTCATTACGCCTTTTTTCACATCTTCGATAATCATTACTTCCAGGTCATGCACGATGATTGTTGATAGATGATTTCCATCTGTAGGACTAGCTTTGATAACTGCTCACGTGGGTAATTATCAATGTTCTTACCGAACTGAGTTTTGTACAGCTTTTGATGTTTAGTAATGTCTGCTTCTGTGAGCACGAAGCTTCGGCTGTCTCCCTAGAACTGATTGCCCCCGGATCGTTAATAAATATAAGTGTATTGAGCGGCTTGGGC
Organism: bacterium; assembly: GCA_021848145.1. Classification (GTDB taxonomy): domain Bacteria; phylum Patescibacteriota; class Saccharimonadia; order Saccharimonadales; family UBA4665; genus JAJZWH01. The sequence continues at coordinate 107,154 of JAJZMX010000001.1, read as the reverse complement.
GGGAGTGAGTGTTTTAGTCTCCATGCTATAAAGCCCGTCTACATTCATTGAGGAAATTTGCACGCTGCCGTCAGGTAACACCTGATTAACAAAACCGACATGACCGTAAGAAGCAAGGTACCCACTCAACATATTAGGCGGTACCCAATAGACTGCCCCAGTTTGGGGACTATTACCTGTCGGTATGCCAGCCAGCTGTGCTGCCTTTACCCACGTAATGGCGTTGCCCAAATTGGCAGGAATAGGTCGTCCAATTTTAGCCCGCATATTAGCAGCGTACCAAGTACAGTTGCCTGCGTCGTAACCGTTGTAGCCATAAATAGCACTCGACCCGAAAGCAAAACCACCGTAATTATTGTAGCTGGCCGTATAGAGGGATTGTATCCGGCCATTTGGGATAACTATTACTTTTCCGACTTTTAAACCGCTCAACTCGGCGTCATTAAATGATGTAATAGCCTGGGCATTAGCGTAATATTTTTGAGCTAGTGATTCAGCAGTATCGCCGGGCTTAACGGTATAGGCAATGCCGTTAACGGGCGGAATGGTTAGCTTTGTACCCGGCGTGAGGCTATCTGCGAAGGCGCTTAGGCCATTTGACCAACGGATACTATCAGAGGTAACACCGAACTTTACGGCCAGGCTGCTCAGGGTATCGCCAGCATGAACCGTATAGTACTGAATGTCCGCATCGGACTTCAGCGCCGTTGAAACCACTTGCGGTTTCTGGATTATTCCGGAACCACTCGCCACAGATTGGCTCCAAGCTGTATTAACCGCATCACTATTGGCTTGGTCTTGGACCGCTGTTGCTTCTGGTAGATTTGTTATATGGGCAACGGTTGCGGCAATAGCAGAGGACGACACGATATCTAAGGGGTTGGCTGCAGTAGCATCAGATGAAGAACTTAAGGATATACCGCTGGCTGAAGTGGCACTGGAATGTTGGTTTATCATAAACACTACAACTACCATCAGTAGCAGTACATTACTAGCCAGTATGCTGTAGCGAACCAGGCGACGTTTCGTCCGTTTTTTGACTTTGTCCATAAACAACGTTTTGGTGCGCCGTACGGATAAGTCACGTTTTGTGGTTGTTTCTAGTGCGAGTGAACGAATAAAAAACTCCCTGTTTGACAAAGACTTCAGCTGAAAAATCTAACCCTGTTGGCCTGACGATAGGCCAAGTGTAAAGTGATTCCTTGAACCCTGCTTTACGCATTTTATTATACCAGCATTAGCAACATACAAGCACTCGCTGTTCACTAGCTCTTAACGGTGGCTGCATAGGGATTGTTTATGATATACTCAAACAACGGTTATGGTATTCATAAAATACTTTCAAAAAACAAAAAATACAATAAGGAAAACCAAACACACGAGGTTGTTCTGTGGCCTTAAAAGTGCGCCCCTATTACTCGTAGCTAGTTTTCTTTTGTTGGGCGGCTTAGCCATACCGCTCGTCCGTGCTGATAGCTACCAGCAGCAGATCAACACCCTAAATGCCCAGAACTCTCAAGCTCAAGGCAACTTAAGCTCTCTCGGTTTGCAGGCCACCAGCTACCAAGACCAAATCGCACAAATACAGACGCAAATTAATACCCTCCAAGCCGCTATCCAGGCTAATCAAGCTAGACAGGCTGATTTGCAACAACAGATTGTAGCCGATCAGGCTAAAATTGCTCAAGAGAAACAAGTACTTGGCGATGACATTAGAACAATGTATACCAGTGGCCAGATGTCAACGATTGAAGAATTGGCCACCAGTAAGAGCTTAAGCGATTTTGTTGACGCCGAGGCGTACCGCTCGGCCGTCGCTGATTCAATCCAAACTACATTAAAAGAAGTTACAAGCCTACAGATACAACTGCAAAGTCAAAAGGTTGAAGTAGAGCAGCTATTATCTACCCAGACCCTCCAGCAAAACCAACTAAGTAGCGAGCAAACCCAGCAAAATCAGCTGTTAGCTATGAACCAGCAACAGCAGGATCAGTATAATCAGAAGATTGCTGGCAATAATGCCCAGATTAGTAGATTGCGGGCGGCTCAGGCTGCAGCCAACGCTTCAATCGGCCGGGCGGCGCATGTCGTGGGAGCCAGTGGCGGGTCTGGTGGGGATTGCGATATTGGACAAGGTAACGGCGGCTATCCCATGAGCTGGTGCAACGCCTCACAAGATAGCGTCACTGACGCAAATGGCTTTCCTAACCGTGAATGTACGTCTTTTGCCGATTGGTACTTTACATCAGTTGAGGGGCAGACTGGCTTCACAGTTAGTGGTAACGCTGGCTGGTGGTGGGAAACAAGTAACTATACAGCTTTCACCTGGAGCCAAGGCACCGTAAAAGTCGGGGCATTAGGTATAGAACCCTCAAGCTCACTCAATGCGCCGGTTCCGAGTTTACATGGTGGTTTTTACGGTCATGTCATGATTGTAAAAGCCCTTCCAGGTCAAACCTTTGGCGGGCAGTATGTACCCGACGGCTACGTACTGGTGGCAAGCATGAATGAAGACGAGTCCGGGCATTTTATGTACAATTTATGGCCAGTTAGTTACCTGATGTTTATTAACCCGCAGTAAAGTTAATTAGACATAGCAGCGGTGCCTTAATCTGACGGTTCTTGTGGTGGTAGTTATCCCTAGTTCTGGTCTGGTCTACATTTACTTTGGTAGCTAGCTATAACAAGCCAGGTATTCTTGGAAAATACTGGTCGTTTACTCATTTTATGTTGGTGAACTATACCCTAGTCGATTAAAATGGTAGACATGGACTTCGATTACACTATTACTACTAGCAAATCTTTTGACGAAGCTGTTAATGCGGTTGAGCAAGAGACAAAAAGTGCTAAGTTTAGGGTGCTTTACATTCATGATGTTACCGCTACTTTGCAAGAAAAAGGTCTTACCATTGAACCGTTTAAAATCATAGAGATATGTAACGCCAAAAGTGCTTACACAGTTCTTCAGGCTGATATTAAGATTGGGTTATGCTTACCCTGCAAGGTCAATGTTTATAAAAAGGACGGGCAGACCTACATTTCAGGTATGAGGCCAATTGTGCTTTCGCAGTTCTTCCCTCAGGCAGACCTTGGCAACTTGCCAGCCGAAGTTGATGCAGTTATTAGAGGCATTATTGATAAGAGCAAGTAATTAGTTCCAGGCATCACTTTTCGAATGTTATGGGAGGTTTATTATAAGGGTCTTTACATTTGAGCCTACAGAAGCACCAGCATTTTCAGAAGCTAATAACTAACTGAAGTCTAGAGGTTCGTTAAGTCTGAAACTTTGACCTTCAACGCTTTAGCGATCTTCTCAAGGCTTTCCAGCGACGGATTGCGTTCACAGCGTTCTACGCCTGAGATGTAGCTTCTGCCTAGTCCAGAGTTAATGCCGAGTTTTTCTTGGGACAGGCCGGCTGCCTTGCGGTAGTGCTTAACGCCTTTTGCTAATTTTTGTCGGGTGCTAGTTCGTGCCATTACTGATACGATGGCAAACAGCACCGGATGAGGCTACACCCTGACAGGTTCTTTTTATTTGTATTTCATCTGTTTATCTGCAAAAATTAACTCAATGCAAATAATTCAAGGAGAAAAATAAAGTGAAGGATATGACTAATAAAGCAATAGTAGCCAACGTGGGTTTGGCATCATCCGCCGTTCTGTGTATCGTAAGCACTTTTTTGCCCTGGGTGAGTGCTGGAGGTAGCGGCACTAATTCATACGACAGTTACTTCAGTGGTACGCCGGAAGCATTGCTAATTGCTTCAGGTGTAATTCTAGCTGCCACAGTCTTGAACATATTCAAGCATAATAAGGCGACACGCATACTGAGCGGCGTTATAGGTATTATAGCGGCATTAGTTATAGCAGGTATGTCCCTGATACTTTACTTTAATGACAAAGGTGGTATGAACTCTATAAACAGCTTTGCGAATAGCAACTTCAATTTCAGCACTAATGGATTCGTGTCTATCGGTATTGGGAACTATTTGGCAATGGGATCGGCTGTGGCAATTCTTGTGTTTTCGATACTCGTACTGGTATCAGGCAAGTCTCGTAAGAAAATGGCTTTAAGCGAGGTTGAAGCCTGATACGTCTTTAGTTTTATTAGCTAAAAATCGTTCAGTTTGTCAGTCTGAACCTGAATTAAAGAAACCAGTAGCGGCAGTGCTTACTGGCTTTTTCAATTTGTAATGTAGTTAGTTAATGTAGCTAAAAGCTGGTACTGACCCCTGTAAAAACCCCTTGACGTAAGTATGTACAAAGTCATACTTAAATTACATAACAATAATTTTGGAGGCAACCAAATGGAGCAAAAAATATCAAAGGAAGAAATTAAGGCTCAGGTGCCGTTTTCACCGTCATTGTTAAAATCGGCAATCCAGAAGTCAGTACGTAGATGCGATGTAGACAAAGCAGTAAGAGCAGCCAAGAGCCTTATTCAATTAAACGAAGTAGATGCAATACGTAGGCTGATGATTATTCCAATCGAAGACTGCATATTACCGCCTGATTACGATAAGTTAGCAGCCATGCTTATGAAGGTCAGTGCAAAAGGCAGTGAGCCGTTGACTGAGGCAGATAAGACTATAGCGTTGTCAATAATCGCTGATGTAGCCAGATGTGAATGGCGTGATTTGGATGTTAATAATCCTGATGACACCGGAAGTAATTACGCAATGCAATCGGTTCAGGGCAATAAAGAAAACAGTTTGATTGATGCCCTGCTTTACAGGGCTAGAGCTGGAGGCAGTCGTTGGGATGTGCCTATGCTAAATCAGATGGCTAGAGTCTGGAATAAGCGGTTTAGTGAAAAGACATGGGATATTGAAAAACTGAAGTCGTACTTTTCAGGCAAAACAATAAAGTGGGGTGAAGTTCCCTACGCCACAGTAGACGATATTCTAATTGAAAGCGTAGATTTTCATTGCTCAGGAATACTGTACATGCTGCTAAAGATAGATTGGATAAAGTATCTGTTGAGAAAAGAAATACCGTTCAATAAGAGGGATTGGCTAGGCTCGGATATGAGCGACCATAATCTGCTAGAACAGATCATGTGGACTACGAGATCAAGTATAAATAAGAAGAAAAATGTTTGGGAAACCCAGGTCGGCAAGGATAAGCCGGTAAGTTGGCTATGGGCTGATTCGATCCCCGAAGAAGCGTGGCCGGTGTATAAGCATATAGCATCTGAAATTAAAGAGGAAACAGACAATATCAGCCGGTGGCTTATCCGTAAGCAAGGGGAGAAAATATAATGACCACAGACCTAATACTCGCAAAGCGGTATAGTAGAGACAATGCTTATGAAGTCTTTGACTCGCTAGATGTGTCAGAAGCTACTAGAGCGGATTATGTGGCGAGGCTGTGGCCTTTCCTTAGTTTCATAGAGGACAACCAGTTCAACTTGAATACGTTTCTGGAGTTTAAGAGAGAGCTGAGGGGTCGGACTGATTTATCAGCCTCTAGTAAAAATAAGTACCTGGTAGTAGCGAGGATATTTTTGAAAGAGCTGCACAGGAGAGGCATGTTACCCACTGACATCACGCATAATATTCGAAACTTTAGGCTCGACAAGCGTCATAAGGTTAGCGGACTCAATGAACGTGAAGTCGAGTTGCTAGAAGAGTGGTGCCAACGCTACAGTGTACTCAAGCCTAGAGAGGTAGCTGTTATCTGTATTCTGTACTATCAAGGTCTGCGTATCGGCGAGGTTAGCGGCTTAAATTGGGAGGACGTCCTCTGGAAAAGCAACCAGATGCTTATCAAAGGCAAAGGCCGAGACGACAAAGAAACAATTTTTCTGCATCCGGTTACTGTCAAAGCCCTCAAAAGGTATTACGACCTCACGCAATACTATGAGCCTATGGGGAATAAGCCAACAGGCGCAATGTTCAAAAGCCGAAGCATCCCAAGCGAATCAGGCAGGATTACGATCAGAGGGCTTAGGTATATCGTGAACACCGCTTTTGAGGAGCAAGGTATTGAAAAACAGGTACACTCGCTAAGACATACCTTCGTTACCAGGCTTGTTAAACAGTTCAACGGCGATATTACGAAGGTTGCTCAGTTCTCCAGGCACAGGAGCTTAGAGATGGTGCAGATTTATAATGATGCCGTGCTAATGGAGAGCGATTACAAGGGCTATATAAAGGCTTTCAGCGACGTCAACCTATTATACCTTGAGCCTCAAGCAAAACACTGCAAATCAAAGTTATTGCAGTTCAAGTGCTAGTCACATGCTTGCCATGTCCTAGCCACTCCCTGCTCACATGCTTGCCATACCCCAGCCAATACTGTAAATGACTAGCGAAAGCGCTACTCATTTTTAGGAAACTTGAGGTACTGACTAGGGAATAAACAGCAAAACCGCTTGCCATGACTAGCACCTGAAAAAATTACTGCCGGAATGTCTGAGGGTGTAAAGCAGAATGAGAAGCACGGCTGCTTTACATGATAGGTACATATTAAAGTTACCTCCGGTATGCTCACAGTGGTGAGATCTGCTATGAACCTGCCATTTGAAGAGGTTGCTGCGCTAACAGATACGACAAGATACGATTGTCTACCCCTGTTATGGCTCATATTTTGCTAAGACTTCTGGATACTTGCTGTACAGTGACACATTTTTGCTAGTCAAATGAAGGAATACGCTGAACGTTTCAGACAAGGATTCAGTAAGGCCACTGAATGTGTTCAGGGGGGTTCAGATAACTACCGAATGTGTCTAGCAAAATCGCTAGTCATGACTAGCACAAAAACATTATCTTTGTTTTTAAGATATATCTGACTTTCTGGCACTCGTTTTACATCGTTTTTAACAGGTTACCGTCAATAACTATAATTACAGGCACTAACATTACACCTCTGTTTTGATACTATAAGACCATGCTGATTCACGCTTTAACCCATGCCCTGTCTACTTCTTTTGCGATGGGTTGGGAGATATTGTGGCCGTTAATACTTGGTTTTGGTTTGTCAGGAGCTATTCAAGCTGTCGTATCGCATAAGCAGATGAGCAGACTGTTGCCGGATGATAAGCCCAAGACTCTATTAAAAGCTGCCGGACTCGGTGCTGCTTCTTCGTCGTGTTCCTACGCTGCTGTAGCTCTGGCGAGGTCAATCTTTCGTAAAGGTGCTGACTTTACCGCAGCGATGGCATTTGAAATAGCTTCGACCAATTTAGTAATTGAGTTAGGCATTATTATGGCTGTCCTGCTTGGCTGGCAGTTTACCGCAGCCGAGTTTGTCGGCGGTCCACTGATGATTCTGATACTCGCTATACTGTTTCGCTTGTTTCTTACGCCCAAGTTAGTTAATACGGCACGTAAACAGGCTGAAAAAGGTTTATCTGGTCGCATGGAGGGTCATGCGTCTATGGACGATATGGCAGTCAAAGGAGATGCTTCGATTTGGCAAAAGCTGCGCTCACCTGAAGGCAAAACGGCTACCAGTCACTTTTTTATTATGGACTGGGCGAGTATTTGGACAGATATTGTTCTAGGTTTGCTGATCGCAGGTGCATTAGCAGCCTGGATACCGCAGTCTTGGTGGAGAGCCTTGTTCTTTACTAATAACCACACCCTAGCCCTGATTTGGGGGCCGTTAATTGCGCCGCTTATCGCTGTTCTATCTTTTGTTTGTAGCGTTGGTAACGTACCTTTGGCTGCTGTTCTGTGGAATGGTGGTATCAGTTTCGGTGGAGTGGTAGTCTTTATCTTTGCCGATCTGATTGTGTTCCCGATACTTCGGATTTACAAAAAGTATTACGGCTTAAAAATGGCTGCCTTTATCTTCGGTATGTTCTATATCGCTATGGCCTTAGCAGGATATTTGGTTGAGGGAATATTTGCAGTCCTTCATCTGACTCCAACAATACGAAACGCTAAAGTGCTTGAAGCCAGCGTTACGTTTAACTACACGACCGTGCTGAATATTGTATTCCTGGTTATTGCAGGAGCTTTAGTCTGGCGTTTCTTGCGAACAGGTGGTCCGATGATGTTGAAGATGATGAATATGAAACCCGACGAAGCACATCATCATGAACACTGAGCCAAAACTATACCAATGTCCTGAATGTGGACTGCACTATACCGACCAAGCAACCGCTGAACAGTGTGAGGCGTGGTGCAGCGAATATAAGAGTTGTAATTTAGAGATTACGAAGTACGCCGTTGAAAATCAACAAAAGCCACATACGGTATAATTTATAGTACTTATGAGACGAGGCTTTTTAACTTCCGTAGTTGGTATAGCAACATTTATCACGCTACTACTTGGTGTTGGATCAATCCAGCCGCTTATAGCTAATAATATGCCCGGCATGGGCAAGCAAATGAGCCAAAGCCAATGCCAAAGCTCTTGTACTACACAACAGCATACGATTGCGGCTACGCTCTACGAAAATAAACAGGAAAAAGACAAAGAAGACACTCCTCAACCGGCCGAGCCATACTATATGGCTTTTACAGGAGCTGGTTGGTCACTCATACTGACTGCCTTTGTAGCTTACATTCTACGGCGCTTGTGTTGGCGACCGCCGGATTTAGTTAAACTCTACGCAAACTATCGCTTCTAGAACAGACATACCTTCCATTTATCAATTAACTTTGGAGAAAGTATGTCTAATAAAGTATTTTGGGGATTAATCGTAGTAGTGTTAATTGTGGTCGGGGTGTTTATCGGAACACGCAAATCAAACACGCCGCCACCGCCTAAGGTTGTAGCCAGTTTAAGCAGTCTGAACACCGGGCCTGCGCCGTGGCCAGCCGAATACCAACGTCTAGCTGATAGGTTGAAAGCCATAGATATTCCCTTGCTGGGAGCTGAGGGTTCTGCCCAACACATACATGCCCACTTGGATATCGTTATTAACGGCCAGCCGGTTCAAGTACCTGCTGACATTGGAATATATAACGGTATTACGCCTGTTCACACGCATGACGCCTCGGGAATTATCCATATTGAATCGCCTGACGCCAATGCTACCTACACACTTGGTCAGTTCTTTGATATATGGGGTGTGAAGCTAACTGACAACAGCATTGGCAGCTACGCTGACAATAGCTCTGATACGCTAGTCGTCTACGATAACGGTAAGAAAGTTAACGATCCTGTTAATCTAGCTCTTAGAAAGCACCACGAAATAGTTGTAACCTACGGTACTGCTAGTCAGCTTCCGTCAATTCCGAAGAGCTACAACTTCCCGTCGGGGCTTTAGGGGCTTATAAATGAAATTAGCATTAAAATCACGAAAACTGAGCCGACTACTAAAAACTATATCCTTACTTGTCATTATTGGCGTAGTGAGCTTACTAACCATAGCGTTTCTAAGTAAAGGTAGTGTAGTGTCTCAGCACCATACGCAACTAGACACAATGCCTATGGTTGATACAGCTCTGAAAACGTCTTTTACGAAACTAAGCAACGCCCACACTGACGTTTGTCGAGACATAGGAGATTTACCTGCTATTGAGAAGTACATGGCCTCACTGCCTAGTGGTTCTCGGCTGCAAGGCTCATGCTGTTCGCCAATGGATATAAAACATTACGTCAGTCAGATAAACAGCTTGAGGGCATATGCCAACATTCCTGAGATACCTACTAATCCGTATGACGTGTCCAAAGCCAGTGCCGAGCAAATGTTAGGCTTTTACAACAATATACAGCTAACACCTGCTCAGCAAAGCATCTATGACCAAGCTCAAAAAATGACTGCCGACCATGGTTGGTGTTGCTGTAAGTGCTGGGCATGGTACACACATGCTAGGCTAGCCAAGTACCTCATTACCCAACACGACTTCACTACTCAACAGATAGTAGCAGTAACTAACCTTGAAGATTGTTGCGGAGGTGCATAATGAGCAGTGTTTTACTGCCACTCGCAGTCTTAGCTTGTCCCGTGTCGATGGTCGTTATGATGTTGATGATGGGCAAGAGCCATAATGGCAATGATACGCCGCCAGATGGGCTAACCATCCTCAAACAACGCTACGCTAAGGACGAGATTAGCGAAGAACAGTACGAGCATGTGAAGCAGAAACTAATAGCCGATAAAGAAGGGGTCAAACCATGAAGCTAACATTACAAAAACCGTCCTTAAAGCAAACCTTTCCATATATCTTAATTGTTTGTGGCATAATCGGCTTAATAACAGCCTTGATATTGTCTCATGATACCTTGGCTGTTAGCCAAAACTCACATTATGTGCCAGCATGCAATTTGAACCCAGTGCTTAGTTGTGGCAGTGTTATTAACGCCCCCGGCGATAAAATTCTCGGTTTACCCTATCCCTATTACGGCATAGGAGCATTCGCCCTGTTAATAGGTACAGGTGCTGGTATCTTAGCTGGAGCAGTATATAAGCGGTGGTATTGGATAACCTTTCAGGTATTTATTACGCTAGGCACTATTGGTGCTTATGTGCTTTTACTGAAAAGCGTATATAAAATTCATGCGCTCTGTCCGTTTTGTTTGTCAGTTGACGTTGCTACCACCACACTGTTTTGGTATACGACCTTATATAACATAGATAATAAAGTCATTGTACTAAAGTCAGCCAGGGCTAAGTCGGTTTATAAGTGGGTACGAAAACACCATCTTGATTTGCTCATTGCCTGGTTCTTTGTTGCCATTGCTTTAATTCTCAAGCACTTCTGGTACTACTACGGCAAACATCTGTAGAGTACTGCAGTACTGCGAGTGGACTGCTGTGGCGGTGCTTAAAAAGCTTAACACTGACTTACAAAAGGTAGATAATAAAGAAGGAGGTTAAAATTATGATGGGGATGAATTGGAACGGTAACGGTGCGACGTATGGTATTGGCTTCATGATACTAGGCTTCTTATTCATGCTGGCTTTAATCGCTGGTATAGTGCTTTTTATAGTCTGGCTGGTAAGACAGTCTGGTGCTCGTGATACGCCAAGCTCTTCAGCTGCCGATATCTTAAAAGCCCGTTACGCCAAGGGTGAGATAGACAAGGCTGAATTTGATGAAAAAATGAGGAGTGTATCAAAGTGAAAAACTCTAAGCTTCTCTTGCTGGCCGTTGGCCTGAGCGTAATAGGCTTGGTTGGCTCGTTAATCCTTGGATTTTCATTCTCAAGTTCTGCTACTGGTAACAATTTCATGGGCATGATTTCGATGATGGGCGGCATGGGCGATATGATGAACGGCAATGGCGAGACACTGACAAATAGCAGTGTTAGTTCGTTGCAGCAAAAAGCAACCACTGGGACTATAAACAAAGGTGAAAACAGCATTAGCTTCACGCAAAATACGGTTAATCTTGTAGTGCTAGCATCGCCCCCGGGACGCTCAGGCGAGTATTTTGAGATAGATAACCTGATTAATCCGACATTGATCGTCAAAGCTGGTACCACTATAAACCTCACGCTGGTTAACGAAGACAAAGAACTACATGGCTTTGAGATAGTCAATGCCCAGCCTCCATTTAGCCGCTACCCGATGATGGTTAATAATGCTATGTTTAACTCATTCATCATGCCCATATGGGGCACGAACACTAATAGTTATGATTCTTCAAGCACAACCATATCTGCTTCTGCGTCAGGAAGTTATACATATCTATGCCCCGTACCCGGCCATGCCCAGATGGGTATGTACGGTAAGATAATAGTCAGCTAGTCTAAAGGAGTGATACACCGACCATAACCGCAGTACAGACCTGTTATATAGCTAAAGAATGCTATGCCAAGAGTGAGATTAAAAAAGACGAATTCGAGCAGCTAAAGAAAGATTTATCAAAATAGTTTCGGCTATGTTGTAGTACTTATTCATGTGTATCAGTAACGCCAGAACTACGATGTGCGTACCAAAATACAGGTAAGGCTACCAGTTGAATGACTACTGAAAAGATTACAAGTTCGTGGATTGACCTAGTATAGAGGTAACCCATAAACCAGCTGCCCATAAACCAAGCCACGCCAAAACCAGCGTCAAACACCCCGAAGGCTGTAGCTTTCTTAGACGTCTTTAGAGCGAGGGCAATCAGCGGTTTAAGCAGACTTTCCTGAGTGGCCATACCGATGCCCCAAAGTATCATGCCGAAAAAGACGACGACAGCTCCACCAAGAAACACCATTGGCGCAAAGAAAGCCGAGACAAAAAAGGTAATCAACAGCGTCTTAATGCCGTTTTTATCAAACAACCTACCGAGAACCAGTGCGCCAATTGCTCCAACGCCCATAGCGACTGCATAATATACAGGTATGATGGTTGGTGAAACGACATGGCTTTTCTGTAAGTGGTAGCCAATCAGGGCAAAGTCAGCAAAGCCAATTGCAATGAAGCCAGCAGCTATCATGTACCACCAGTAGGGCTTGCCAAAGCCTTTAGTTTGCAAAGGAGCAGTTTTCTCTAAGTCATGCGGTTTCGGAAAGTAATAGCGAGCCACTAACACACTAGCCAGAGCAAGTAATGCAGAAACCAGTAGTAACGTATACCCAGTCTTATAGCTGCCACGCAGAAGCAGTACCAGGGCCATCACTAGAGGCCCTAGCGTTGCGCCTAACTGGTCTAACGCTTCATTTAACCCAAAAGCCCAACCTTGCCCAATTTGACTGCCAGCTGATGACAGCATAGCCTCAACTGGCGGCTTACGCATGGCTCGTCCAGCTCGCTCAGTGATTACTAGCACGGCTGCCACTTGCCAGTTACCCGCTAAGGCTAAGGCAGGTACAGCCATAAGGTTAATAACATATCCTACAATAGTAGTAAGCCAGTACCGCCCTGTACGGTCAGCAAAGAACCCAAAAACTGAACGTAGTCCATAGCCAACTAACTCGCCAAAGCCAGCGGTAAAACCGACGACCGTAGCCGAAGCACCTAGCATTTCTAGGTATTGTCCGTTAATACTGCGAGCGGCTTCATAAGTAAAGTCGGCAAACAGACTGGTAATACCTATAAGTACGACAAATCGTAGTGCCGCTTTAGCCAGTGGCGTAGAGTTGCTTTTCACTAGGCTAATTATGGCATACGGAAGACAATACTATTAAATTGTTAGCTCTATTGTTTTGCTTCTATAGTTCTAATTACAGGTATTACATTTTAAGCTTGAAAATAAGCATGGCTCGTAGGAAGATGTCCCCGTCAGCATCAACCGGCTTTGCCACCTTTACGCTCCAAAAGTCTCATTATATCTTCTCGCCTGTATCTTCTATCGCCACGTGTACCAAAACGAACGGCGACTAGATAACCATTCTTGTCCCATGCCCTCAATGTGTTTGGATGACAATTTAGTAATTCGCACGCCTGTTTGAGCGTGAGCAGCTTCGGTTCTTTTTTCCCAGATTGTGTCATACTATAACTATACAACACTTACTAGTGAGATGATAAATGAGTGACGTGATGAATTATGACGATGAAACTATGCAAATTCTCTCAATTATCACAGAGGGGTTTACACAGACCAAACAGAAGCCAGTCGGTATCCCACAGAGTGTATTTGCAGAATACGGCTTAACTTTCAAAAAGGTTAATGAAGTTATTGACCAGTTCATCGCAAGCAACGTCCTTGAGGTTATCAAACGCCCTGCTAGTTCTAAAGATAAAGCTCATTACGAGTTGGCTCTGACCGAGCATCAAAAAGAAGCCGAAAAATCAATGAAAAATATGCTGGGGCATAAGCGAGATATGCAAATGCTCATTGTCTACTTCGGCAAGGTTTGCAGCATTTACGACGCCATTGCTGGTGGTTATATGGGTTTTGAAGACGGTCAGCTCAATCGCTACTACACGTACTTGACGCTTCGCCTAGAAGAAATACTTGCTAAAGAAGACTTTGCGGAATTACGCAATGAAATGCCTGAGATTTACGACAGTCTTCTTGGTAGTTTTGAAGAACTTGATATGGCTTGGGAATTTATGCGACCAGAGTTATTTGGCTTTCTCGGTAAGCTAGAAAAGATGTGGCTCAAGGAAGCTATAGGCGAGTTTAAGCTAAACAAAGACGAGCAGAAACTACTTGACTTAACCGATGAAGCAATAAAGGAACATACTGCCCGAAAAAAACAGGCTAATGGTAACTTTATTAAACGTCTAGAGCAGGAAGCCCCAAAAATGTCTGGGATGAATAGCGAACCCAGCAAAAAACAAGGGGAAGCAACGGACAGCGTCGACGAACCTTCAAAACCCTCACCGAAAAAAATTGATCTGCATCCGCTTGAATCAAAGCATTATAGTAATAGGAAAGGCACACTCACATTGTCACCTACTGTTGACGTTGAGATTGCTATACGTGGAAAAACAAAAAGGCCAGGCGGCAAAATAAAGTACGCCCAGTGTTGGCTCGTAGAAGCACTTTTCAGAAACGTCAATAGCTTGAATAATGGAATAACTTTCAGTACGTTTTTAAAAGTAAAGTATGATAAAAATAACAAAAAACATATCAAAAAAATCAGAAACACGATTGATGAAATTAACAAAAAGGTTTACGGGGTAGGAGGCCCTAAAAGACTGATTTTTTCGCACAAGGAAAAGATTTATGTGGATAAATCGTATCTGTTAAAGTACTGAAAAATATTTTCAGTACACCCCTCGTGTATAAACTTTGCCCGCAAACATGAAGCGGGCTTTTTTCTTGCCTGTGAGTGGTTGCAGGAAGGAAATCAATGTCCATAAAAAACCAACCGCAACCAGCAGAACCACATAAGCAAGCCGCAAAAAAAGGCGTGACTGCTGAGTTGAGTGCTGAGGCACTGCACAACTTAGCTGGTTGGTTTGATGTGCTCATTCAGATGGACTTAGCACAGAAAGTACGTAATGAAATAAGGAGTAAAGAAGATGGACGACGAGACGCAAATCAGGATAGCGGACAAACTAAGTGATTGGTGCGAACATTGCCGCCTATATGCTGTGAAGTTTGTCATTTGGAACATTGACGACGCAGAACAGCTAGAAGAAATCATTGCCGTAGCTTTGGATACACTGCCTGGCAAAGTTGGTGCAAATGAATGGCATAAAGCACTGCGAGCAAGCTTGGAAAACCTACCACATTGCTGGTTGTGGGATATGAAGGAGCAGGTTGATTTTCTGCTTAACAACACGCCTTGTAAGACCGATGAATGCCAAAAAGCCTGTGACGAGCTGCGGAGCAAGAAATGAGGCCGCTTTACAAGGTGCTGCAAAAAAGTTTGCGTAAGGGCATTGATTGGCTTATGACATTCTGGCTATGGGCAAACGAACATGAAAAAGCGGCTGAGGCGCATAAGAAATATGACCGTTAGCGAAGTAAACATAACGCCAGTCAAACCGACTGGCGGGCTTGTTGCTTTTGCAAGTTGTGTAATTAACGGCCAGTTGTATCTTGGTTCGATCGGTGTACATCAAAGGCTGGATGGCACAGGTTACCGTATAACGTACCCGACTAAAAAAGTTGGCTTACGGCAGCTCAACTACTTTCATCCAGTAACTAAAGAGGCTGGCATGGTTATTGAGCAGGCCATAGCCGCCAAATGTGTTGAACTGTTTGAAAGTAGTGATGAAGATTATGGTAGACACCGTAAAACTACTCATTCCAATCAATGACCCGATGATATTGAGCAATGGGATGGCATTTGCACCGCTAACAGTGGGACAGTTAGCAGGCTCACGGGGTACAAATAGAACATATCTTAACCCCTCGCCTACCTACGCCAAGATGGGTAAGTATATGCCAAGATTGACACTACATAGACGACCAAATAAGACGATAGGCATTAGCTATCAGTTAGCTGTTGAGTTTTCAGCTCCAAAGATGCTATTCAAGCAAAACTTTGATGAGTTGACCGAAGCCGATTTTCGAGCATTGCTAACGGCTCTACGAGAAGCATTGCACGAACTGACTGGGCACCAGTTTTTTCCTCAGCAGTTAGCTAATGCTGATGTTGGCTCTTGGCATCCGTCCAAGAACATTGTGTTTCTAGACTATACCTCATGCCAGACTGTGCTGAACACCATAGGCAAATTAGATATTAGCCGTACCTATGATTTACAGCGTACCAACTTCCGTGATGGGCATGTCATACACATACACTGCAATTCACTAGATATTGCTTTTTACGACAAGATGGCTGATTTACGTCGTGCCAAAGTAAGTGAAAAACGTGCATTTGAAAAAGATAATGCTATTCAGCTGAGCTTGTTTGATCCATTACAAGAAATTAGCCCAATTGAAGTATTGCGGTATGAAGTTCGCTTTGTTGGTAGAAATGCTGTTAAGCGTGCATTCCCAGATATTAAACATCAAACCTTTGAGGCATTGTTTAAGAAGCAGCTCAACCAAGACATACTGCTTGAACACTGGGATAAACTGACTAGCTCAGTAGATATGCTTTCACTTGATGAGCGGCGTCCGTACGAGCTGTTTCAAAACTACCTAATTGACAATCCTGACGCAACACCACAAGCATCATTGGCGGCGGTAGCAGCTTTGCTGATAAACGGGCAAGAGGGTGTTCGGAACTTGCGTAATCTACTTGAGGCTCGTTACAGCCCAGATGCTTGGTATCGCATCAAAAAATTACTAAAAACACCGCAGCCAAACCGCTTTACGCACTTTCAACACGTAGATGAAGCACTAAAACAATTCACACCCACCCGTATGAGTGAGTATCTAAAATATATTGAATAAACTAGTAACTTATGTTAAGTTAATAAGGAGTAACAATTATGGAAACTAAAGTAATCTTAATCTCCAGAGTTTCAGATAAAGAGCAACGTAAAGCGTTGCCCGCTCAAAAACTAAGACTTGAAAACTATGCCAAACAAGAACTAAAGAAGGCGTACAAATACTATCAGTTTGATGAAAGTGCCTATAAAGACGACAGGCAAAAGTTTGCATCACTGATTGAGGACAAAATCCAATCTTTGAAGCAACCCGCCATCATCGTATTTGACAAGATTGACCGTTTTACTCGTGATGCATCCCAGCGTGAAGTGCGGATAATGAGTAACTTGGTTGAAAAAGGCAGTATTGAAATACACTTCCCGTCCGACAACCTGTTCATTACCAAAAACTCGCCTGCAACCGATTTGTTCAGACTTGGGATAGGCATGTTATTGGCAAAATACTACTCCGACTCCAGTCGGGATAATGTAAAACGCCGATTTGAGCAAATGCTAAACGACGGTATTTGGGTACATCGTGCCCCTATTGGCTATAAAAATGTTATCGTGGGCGGTACGCCTCAAAAACCTATTAAGGGCATTGAAGTAGACACAGTACAAGCACCGCATATTGTAAAAGCCTTTGAAATGCGAGCACTCGGTACGCCATACGAGATAATTGCTAAGCAACTAAATGAAGATGGTTTCAGAACCAATAAGGGCAAAAAAGCGACCAGAAGCTATATTGAAAGAACACTGAGCAATAAGTTTTACTATGGCAAGATGGTTCATGGCGGTAGAGAGTATGGCCACCAGTACCCGCCAATCATTAGCCAAGCGCTCTTTAGAGAATGTCAACGGATTAAAGAGCACCGCAAGCATGAAAAAACCAAGTACGACAGTAAAGACTATGCTTTTAAGAAAATCGTAAAATGTGGCAAATGTGGACGATCAGTATCGCCATTTCAGGCTCGCAATACAGTTTACTTGAGATGTGCTAGCAACCATTGCACTAATCCAAACACGGCTGTGTCGCTTATAATAGATGGCGTGACAAATGACGTATGCGATGTAGACGTGCCTGAAAATTGGATTGATCAAGTTATTGCTGAGTTACGTAAACGCCACGACAACCAGCAGCTATACTTCACTCAGAACATTGAAACAGCCCGTACTGAATACGACAAAATCAAAGAAAAAATGCGTAAATTGTACTATGACCTGCTAGAAGGGCGTATTACTCAGACTTTTCATGACGAAATTGCGAATGAACTTGAAGGAAGGCAGCAGGAACTTAACGATCGGCTCAAGATGCTAACAAGTGACAATAAGAGCTTCCAAGTGACCGCATCTTATCTGTTAGACTTAGCTCAGCGTGCCGAAAAACTGTTCAAAGAGAGCGACGAAGCCTTGCAGCAAAAACTATTAGATTATGTACTTTCAAACATTGAACTAAATGACAAAAAGTTGTCCTATATACTAAACGAACCCTTTAGGACTATAGTTGAAACAAAGAAAAAGGCTCTTACGAGCCAAAATCCAAACATATGGTGCGAGTGAAGAGACTCTAACTCTCGACCTCTTCCTTGGCAAGGAAGCGCTCTAAACAACTGAGCTACACTCGCATGATTTGCTATCTATTCTAGCAAACAGACTATGGATATGATATGGTGGCGCCTCCCAGACTCGAACTGGGGACACAAGGCTCTTCAGGCCTCTGCTCTACCAACTGAGCTAAAGCGCCATATTTGTTAATGAACTTTTGGTGGAGCTAGAGGGACTCAAACCCTCGACCTCTACACTGCCAGTGTAGCGCTCTAATCAACTGAGCTACAGCCCCTGATTGTCATATTAGATAATACCAGTTCATAGGAATAGCTCAAAGAGAAACAAAAAACCGGCAACGCCGGCACACGGGGCAGCGTGCGCGCCCACCCGGGGCTCTTTTCGTTTTAACTAAGTTTTTGTTTTTTAGTGACTATTAAGAGCCGTTGCGCACGCAAAACCTTCCAATATAAGCATAGCCGTTCTTGACTATGAGTCAAGTAGAGCTAGAAACTCTTCCTCATTTAGAGTTTTGGTGCCAAATGTTTTAGCTTTAGATATTTTATTGCCACCTGGTTTACTGCCTATAACCAAATAGTCCGTGTCTTGGGCAACACTACTCTGGAACCGACCGCCGAGCTTGCGTACTTTATCTGCGGCATCTTCTCTAGACATGCCCTCAAGAGTACCGGTTATTACAAAATTATTTCCTTCCAACTTGCTACTTACGTGTTCGTCCTCTACTGGCCATACCCCTAGACCTTTAAATTTAGACAGCAGCTTTTGGTGTTTTGGCTCAGAGAAGTATTCAACGACTGCTTCTGCAACTATTTCACCAATGCCTTCTATGGATGCCAACTCATCTACGCTTGCATTCATGATAACCTCAATGTTTTTGAAATAATTAGATAGATCAATTGCTGTTTGGGATCCAATATGCCTGATCCCTAGGCCATAAAGAAAGCGTGGGAGCGATGGGTGTGTTTTTTCCTTTATTGCTTTTACAAGCTTGTTCGCGGAAATCTCTGCAAACCTATCTAGACGTATTAAGTTTTCTGGTTTCAAGGTATAAATATCTGCCGCATCCTTAATTAGTCCTGATTCCAGGAGCAAGATGACATTCTTCTCTCCAAGTCCCTCAATATCTAAAGCTTCTTTGGAGGCAAAGTGCTGAATTTGCTTCCAAGACCTAGAAGGACATGACGTGTTTGGGCAGCGCCAGGCCACATCTTCGACCTTTAACTTAATAAGTTTACTGCCACAATCGGGACAGTTGATAGGCATTTTAAAGATTTTTTCTTTGCCGGTTCGGAGACTTGGAAGCGGCTCTACAACTTCGGGAATAATGTCGCCGGCCTTATGAACAATTACACTGTCGCCTATTCTTATATCTTTTCGATGTACTTCGCTTTCGTTGTGGAGAGTAGCCATCTGCACAGTACTCCCAGCTATCACAACAGGTTCCAACATTGCTACTGGAGTTGCAGTTCCGGTTCTACCAATGGATACAAAGATGTCTTTGACTACCGTTGTTGCCTGTTCAGCAGCATATTTAAATGCAATGGCTCCTCGTGGTGCCTTTCCGGCCACTCCCAAGCTTTCATATAGTTCTCGGTCATTAACTTTTACGACAAGCCCATCGGTATTAAACTCTAAGCCTAAACGCCTGGTTTCCCATTCATTTGCAAAATTCATTATTTCCTTAACACTATTAAGCACAGTTGCAGCCTGGTTTGTACTAAAGCCCAGCTCACTTAAAACATCGTAGGCAAAGCTATATGTAGACACTTCACTCTCTTTTTCGCGCAAAAGATCATATGCCCGAAAATGGAGTGGCCTAGAGGCAACAAGTGAAGGATCTAGTTGTCGGATGGTTCCAGCAGCAGTGTTTCTGGGATTAGCAAACAAAGGCTGATTTGCCTTTTTGCGTTTTAAGTTAAGCCTCCTGAAATCCTTTTTATACATAACGATTTCTCCCCTGATCTCAGTCTTGCCTTGCAAAAACTCTGCATACTTATTTGTTTTTCGCAGTGAAAGAGGAACAGACTCTATAGTTCGAACATTTGCTGTCACGTCTTCGCCAACAAATCCGTCACCCCGAGTAACCCCGCGGTCTAATAAACCATCCCGGTAAATTAAAGCACAAGCTAATCCATCCATTTTTATGTCTGTAAAGAATTCAAGTTTTCTTCCAGGGGCCGCCTTATCTATGCGTTTTACCCAAGCCTCGATCTCCCCTTCGCTAAATACATCGCTTAAACTAAGCATCCTCTTAGAATGCTCAACTTGGGCAAATCCGGGTAATACTGCTCCGGCGACTCTTTGAGTTGGACTGTCTGGAGTTACCAAGTCTGGATACTGTTCTTCAAGCTTTGACAGTTCATGCTTTAGACTGTCGGCAGCCTCTTCGCTCATTATTGATTCGTTTAGTACGTGATAGTGGTAGCGATAATCGTTTATTAAATCCTTGAGTTTAGCTACACGCTCTTTTGCTTGAGTGTGGTTCACGCTATAAGCTCCCTATAAAAGTTATACATATAGCTATGGAACACCAATAACATTAAAAGTGATAAAACAAAAAATACCCAAGATGCCATTACAGGAACAAAGATAATTATTGGAAGCATAATAGCCAAGGAAACTAAAAGCAAAACAAAGGGTAAAAACAATATCCTTAAAATTACTGCTAAACGTCGCTTTTTCACTAGAACTTTAGCTGATCGAAGTGCTTTTATGGGTGTCATATCGGGCAAAGTTGAAATATATAGCGCAAACACGGAACTACTCAGCCAGAACATCGTAATAACCGCTAGGACGAAAAGTAAAACTAAAAAAACCAGCTTTTCTATCGAATCTAGGGCAATTGAACTATTCATAGCCGTAATATACACAGTTAACCCACCGATCAAAGGCAGAAGTTCAAGGCCAATAATCGATAGAATTATCACGAAGGGTATTAGTGGGTACATCCCCCTATAGTAGGCATCGCGTAATCCGACTTTTACTTTATTGCTACTATTTCTTAGTGACCATATTATTGCAAGACTAGCGAAAATTGTCAGAACTAAAGAAAACCCGAATCCACCGCCACTACTACCATTTCCTATTGTTGCCAACATCTGAGCGTAAGTGATTAAACCAACGCCTAGTTTAGGAACGCTGCCGCTGATTAACTGGCTACTTGAACTAGCGCCAATCGTAAATCCCTTAGCTAGAACAAGGTCTACAAGACCAAATGTACCTATTATCCCCAAGAACAGCCACCGTTCTGGCCAAAGTACAGATATACATTTTTTTGTAAGCTCCCAAACACTTGGCATCTGTGTCCTAGGAATTGTCTTAACTATAGGCTTTCTCGTTATAGCTTTCTTAGGAATCGGTTTTTTTTGTAATGTAGTTGCCCTAGGCATGAGTATCCATATTCTCGAGTCTTTTAATTCTCTCTTCAATAGGAGGATGTGTGCTGAAGAGATTAGTTAGGGAGTGTGCTTTTAGGGGGTTCGTGAAAAAGAAGTGGGCGGTAGCTGTATTCTGGCGTTTTAGGGTACTTCCTGTATTCTCTATCTTCTTAAGGGCAGAAGCTAAAGCTTCGGGATAGCGTGTCGTTAAAGCACCGGTCGCATCAGCCAAATACTCTCTTTGCCTAGATACTGCCATTTGAATTAAGAATGCAACGACAGGTGCTAAGATTGCTGCGGCAATGCCAATAAATAAGGCTATTTGATCCTCCTCGCTATTATCCCCTCCTCTGAAGATACTCATTCTTAGTAGGATGTCCGCAATTAGGGCTATTGCGGCAGTAAGCGCAAAAGCGATCATGCTAACGCGACTATCATAGTTCTTGACGTGGCCCATTTCATGAGCGAATACCCCTGTAAGTTCGTCATCACTCATAATATCTAGCAAACCAGAGGTAGCACAAACTGCTGCATGCTTAGGATCACGACCCGTGGCAAAAGCGTTAGGAGCCGGATCATCCATGATATAAACCCTTGGCATCGGAAGACCATCCGTAATACTTAAATTTTCAACAGTTTTCCATAGCCTTGGGTTGTCCTTTTTCGTGATCTCACGGGCTCCGTTAACTGCCAGGCTTAAACGCATACCCATAAAATAACTAATTAGGGAATAGATAAGGGCGCCAACGACAACTCCTATTAAGACCGCTGGACTACCTCCGGCATAAGCATAGTCAATAGCGTCCGCAAGTCCTGCAATAATCAGGACAAAGACCGCCATGATTAAAATAGACTTGCGTTTATTGTGGGCAATCTCCGAATACATGATTATACGGTTTAGAGCTTTAGAAGTTCACATTAACTGGCTGTTCAACCTGGGCTTCTTGGGCTTCGTCCAGCTCAAAGTACTCCTTATCCTGCTTATACCCCGCCATGCTCGCAAATAATTTAGTCGGGAAAGTCCTTCGTTTAGTATTGAAGTCACGGACCATTCCGTTATAAAACCTGCGTGAAGCTTGAATCTTGTCTTCCGTGTCAACTAATTCGGCCTGAAGTTCCTGAAAGTTTTGAGTAGCTTTTAGGTCTGGATAATTCTCCGCTACCGCAAATAAGCTTTTTAGTGTCGACTGAAACTGGTTTTCTGCTTTAGTGGTTTCAGCTACGCCATTGGCACTTAAAGCTTTTGACCTGGCTGAAGTAACATCTTCAAATACACTTTTTTCGTGAGCAGCATAACCCTTAACCGCATTAACTAAGTTTGGAATAAGGTCGTAACGCCTTTTAAGCTGTACTGTAATATCACTCCAAGCTTCATCTACCTGCTGGTTTAAGCGTACAAGCCCGTTGTATGACGTAAATACAAATACTATCAAAAGCAGAACGATCACTATTACTACAATTAGAGCGACCATCAATTACTCCTTAATTACTCTTATTTTTATTATACATTAGCTTCAGGTAGATCGTGTATCATAAATAATAGTGACATCATCTAAACCTAAACACACTAAGCGCCGAGTATACACTTCGGCTTTTATACTTTGCCTAATAGCTCTATATGTAGCCTTATGTCTTCTTTTGCCAATTAAGTCTCTACGTGCACTTGCAAATACTTCAGCTCTTAAAATTAACACACCCGTAGGTAATTTGCCTTGGCCAAATTACGGTGAATCGGCAGTAGGCATAGTTGGAGAAGGTGTAATACAATCACACGGATCGCAAACTCCAAAACCCACAGCTAGTGTTGCTAAACTTGTTACAGCCTTATCGGTACTCAAAAAATACCCATTAAGCCTCGGGGAACAGGGCCCAATGATAACGATCACTCAAACAGATTATAACTACTATGTTAATTACGTAGCAGAACAAGGATCAGTTGTGCCTGTTTATCAAGGTGAACAGCTCAGTGAATACCAGATGCTCGAAGCTATGTTAATTCCATCAGGCAATAATATTGCCGATGCTCTGGCTAGCTGGGCATACGGATCCTTATCTTCCTACGATTCATTTGCCAATAACTATGTCAAACAATTAGGCCTAGATAGTACTACTATCGGTGGAGATGCCAGTGGCTTTTTGCCGTCTACGACATCAACTGCAGACGACATGATTAAGCTAGGGAGCTTAGCAATGGAAAACACCGTTATTGCACACATTGTAGCTAAGAAAACTGTTGTAGTGCCTAATGTTGGCGTAATGGACAATTATGACAATATACTTGGACAAAACGCGATCATAGGAATCAAAACAGGAAACTCCAACCAGGCGGGCGGTGTCTTTTTGGGGGCCGCCATAGCAACAGTTGGATCTCAAAAAGTAACAGTTTTAACAGCAATAATGGGAGCCCCGCATCTGTCGGATGCACTTAAAGACACGGTACCTTTAGTCATCTCTCTTGAAAACGATTTTAACCAAACTATCTTAGTCAGTAAAGGTGAGGTTTTGGGTGAATTCAAAGAACCGTGGGGAGGAGTAGTACAGATAGGTGCATCAAAAAATCTAGTAGAATATCTACTGCAAGGACAACAAGTTAAAGCCAATCTAGGTATTAACCATTTACATATACCATCAACAGCTGGTACGTATATAGGTACAATAACCGCTCACCAAAGCCAATTAGACAAATCAATAAGTGTGCCTGTCGTGACGCTGGATTCGACATCAAGCCCTACGTGGTATTGGCGAATATT
Organism: bacterium; assembly: GCA_021848145.1. Taxonomy (GTDB): domain Bacteria; phylum Patescibacteriota; class Saccharimonadia; order Saccharimonadales; family UBA4665; genus JAJZWH01. Next base: position 82,852 of record JAJZMX010000001.1, on the reverse strand, counting down.
GCATCCCTGGCAAATAATATAGGGTCTTGCTTATAAATAATGGTGGGTGCTGAGGGACTCGAACCCCCGACTTCTTCGGTGTAAACGAAGCGCTCTAGCCAGCTGAGCTAAGCACCCATGTATTTGGTGCGCGAGAGAGGACTTGAACCTCCACGTCCATACGGACACCAGCACCTCAAGCTGGCCTGTCTACCGATTCCAGCACTCGCGCGGGCAATGGCTATGCTATTTTAGCATCTTATGCCAAAGTTTCTAAAACCGGATAAACAGAGATTTGACTGTCATACAGTTTTCTACTCTCAATATACTTACTGACAGAGCTATAGAGCCTAAAAAAGTCTACTCGATCCCAGTTGCGAATATCCGTACAACTGCCTACGATTGGGTGAACACAATTGCCCTACTTTCCAAATTCAAGAAATGCCTATGCCAAAAGCCGTTGACGACACCCAAGATATAGACTGGTTCCTTCTTCAAAATATAGATAGTCTGAATAAAATCTTCATGGGTCACATGGCTTACTGCTTAAGGAAGCTATAGAACTGTTGCCGGTTTAAGAGAGTGGTAGGTGGTCATACACATGATCTAAGCTATATTTATGCCTAAGAATAGGTTTGACTTCGTCAATACTGACGTTTATTTTGACTCCAGGGTTGAGTATGTCATATGGATCAAAAATATTTTTTACCTTAGTAAATAGATCATATACGTCTTGAGTAAATAGCTTCGATGAATATGGTCCCCTTAAGCGTCCTTCATTGTATTGTGCGGTGGTAGAGCCACCGAGTTCTCGTACAGTCTTGCAAAATTCCTCCATCATTCGGAAAGCTTTTTGGCGGTCACCTACTTGGCCTATATTAAGGTAAGGCTGTACATGCAAATTTGCATCTCCGGCATGCCCCCAAATTGCCACTTTCAGATGCTCTCGACTAAATAGTGAATAGATAGAGTTTATAAATGCAGCTAGCTGGTCCACGGGAACTATTCCGTCGTCTACAAGAGGAAGAGGATTAAGGTTTCCATCATTATGCGAACTAAGCAATGCAGAAGCTTCCCTGACTTTCCAAATTAATTGCTGGCGTTCGGGATTATCTTCTATATGCAAGTTCTGGGCATACTTATTTAAAATTTTTTCCGCTTTTTTAACTTCTTTATTCTTTTTATGTTCGCTTTCGTTATCTATTTCTACCAACAGCACAAACTTTGGAAACGGTGGGGTAATAACATCTTTAAGGTAATTGCCATTGATCTCTGAAACCATGCTTAGCAGTTGTGAGTCAACAAGCTCCATAGCACTTGGCATATCTGGTAGGGATCGAAGATCAAGTACTGCCGACTGTAAATCGTTAGAACTGTCAAAATAAGCAGTTATTAGAGTTGGTTCCGATTTTAGAGGTTGGCTAGTTAGGGTTACTTCAGAAACTAGCCCTAAAGTACCTTGGCTACCAACAAACAGGGGAGTAAGGTCAAACGATCCATCATCAAGCTTTACATCTTTTAAGTCATAACCTGCAGCATTCTTGGTTATGTTAATAACACTTTTTTCAACCAACTCTCTGTTCTCTTCAAGTAGTTTATCCAAGGATCGGTAAACCTCACCCTCGAAGGTAGCTAGCCCTAACTTTTTATTCAGCTCCTTTTTGTTCAAACGTTGGGTTTCTATGACTTCTCCATTTGCCAAAACGACTCTTAAGCCAGATACATAGGATCGCATATCGCCATATTTCAAGGAACGCATACTAGAAGCATTATTGCCGACTGCTCCACCAATAGTAGAATATTCAAAACTTGCCGGAGCAGCTGGAATGAACCTGTAATAAGACATTAACAATTGTTGCAATTTTCCAAAATTAATCCCTGCCTCAACAGTGATCTTTGAATCTTTCTGGTCAAAGTATTTAACCTTGTTAAGATGAGCCGGGAAAGCCAATATAACCCCATGGCCAATAGCTGCACCTGTCAAATCTGTACCGTTGCCCCTAGCAGTTAGGGGTAATATCCTTCCCCTTTCCGCTAGTTGCCAGGCAAATCTAGCAGTCTTGCGAACATCACTTTCGTTTTTAGGGTAAACTATTACGCTTGGCGTAATGGAAAAAATACTGTTGTCCGTAGAAAAATATCCACGAGCATCATTGCTGGTCATAACTTCACCGGCAACATGCTCTTGTAAGTAGTGCGCCACCTTATTCATTACTAATTAGTGCTATGCTCCGTTTTCATCTTTCTCTAGGTCTAGATAATAGCACAACGGGAAACAAAACGCTTGCCCATTAAGTGGTGCGGATGAGAGGACTTGAACCTCCACGAGCATAAAGCCCACTAGCTCCTGAAGCTAGCGCGTCTACCATTCCGCCACATCCGCAAATGAAGCTAATTTATGCCTGGATATATTAGTTGTTTTAGCCTTAAAACTCAAGGCTTGGAATCGGTTACCCCAGCTGTCAATATTTCCCAATTTTGAACATTGTTATACCTACCCTGTTGGTTGTTAATCTCATAATCTCTTAATCCATATACACTTTGACGAGTTATATATAAGCTTCTTGGCTGGTAAAGACCTAGCGCAGGTTCATCTGATTGCCAAGAAGACAAAAAAGGCTGGTACTTTATAACCCTTAGTGCAGGATTAAGCCTTGTCCTGCCTGCCTCAAGAGCAGAGTCTGCCGTCGAGCTATTATATTCGGACAGATTAAGGTCAGTAGACCTTGGGTCATATTGGCTACTATCCCAATAAACAAAGACATCGGGGTCAATGCCTATGGATATGCCGTCTAAAGTCATGTCATAGTTATGGTCTTGAAGCGTGGTGGAGTAAGTATCGGCCGACTCAAATACTGGCATTAAATGCACCCCTAGGACATGCCACTGTTGTTCAAGTATTCTAACTACCAGATGGTTTTCTGGCGTATTGGTAGTAACAAGATTTAGGGATAGGCTTTGGCCGTTTTTTGTCCTTATGCCGTCTTTGCCGGTGTTCCAACCATCTTTCTGGAGTATAGACTTTGCCTCAGATAGGTTATTGGTAATTTGAGCATACTTAGAGTTATATGCTAATTGCCCAATTAGAAGCGGCTCGTTTACTGGAAGGGTAGTATAGCCAAGTTTAGAAATTATTGCTTGAGGATTAGAAGCCAGCACTAATGCTCGTCTGATATTAACGTCACTTAGAAGGTCATTTTGTGTCTTAAAGAACACATAGTCGCCAGCAGTAAGGATCAGACTATGTATCTTAACCCCTTGCATTGATTTTATCTGCTTCGGGATTTTATCCAGTCCGGCAACAGCAGTTAGTTGCCCTGATGTAAACGCATGTACCAGTTGATTTCTGTTAGCGTAGGCATGAATTATGAACTCGCTAAGTTTGGGCTTGCCAAGGGTGTAATGGTCAAAAGGCAATAGTGCAATTTGCTCTATGGCATCGCTTGGAGTATTACCATTAACTTGAATTTCATGCCAACTAAACGGTCCAGCGCCTATCGGATTGTCGGTGTTAAAGGTAGCCGACCTTAGACTTGCAGCTGGAATTCTACCTAGGATATGCTGCGGCAGAATGCCTACAGTTAACAAATATGGAAATGACGCTAGAGGGTTAGGCAAGGAAAAGGTCAAGGTAAGCGAATTAATTTTCTTTACTTTTATACCCTGCCAACTGGAATAAAGAGGTGATTGGGCACTGGGATTTTGGATCATATTAATTGTATATATGACATCAGAAGCAGTAAGAGGCTTTCCGTCTTGCCACTTTAAGTTAGGCTTAAGATTGATGGTATATACCTTCCCTGAATTACTTACACTGTAATTTCTTGCAAGGCAATCAACTAGCTGGTTTTGGCTGTTATATGTTAGTAAGCCGGCAAAAATTAAACGCGAAAGAGAACTATCGACTTCACTCGTTGCATAAATTGGGTTAGCGTTAGTCAATGTACCCAATATACCCTCGTTGTATATGCCACCGGGTACTGGCCTTAATGTCTGGAAATATCCTGCTAATGCAGTCATTTGCCAAGCAGTAATACCGACAAGCAAAAACCAAAAGAGCAACCAGCCACCCACAAACCTCTTAATGTCTAAAAGGTGGTCGAACCGGCTAAATATATTTTTGTCGATGCTTATCTCAGCTCGACGAGAAACTTCAATAGCTTTCTTTTGGCGTTTATCCAACGCTTTGCGTACTTCTTTGTAACGCATTACGCTCCTCTATCCGATAGCACTAAAAAGCAAAGAGAGAGTAAAAACCACCGCACATACTATGGTTAATTGAAAGATGGTCTTTTCAGTTCCCCGTCTTGTCGTATTTACTTCTCCGGCACCTCCAAGACCTGCTCCAAGTGAAGCACCACGAGTCTGAACTAAAATTAGTAGTACCATAAGTAGCATTGAGCCGAATGCGATGTAGTCGTAAGTATTCATATGTCCCTATCTATTATTGTGCTCACTAAATAGTTTACCAGTCCTATAACCATACCAGCAAATATAGCTGCCAAGAAATTAGTAATATGCAGCTGTTCATATAACTCGCTAGCTAGAAAGACAGTAAAGCCATTAATGATTACCGTAAAGATACCAAGGGTAAAGACAATCGCTGGAAGTGACATTATTATCAGGATCGGTTTAATAAAAGTGTTCACTAAAGCAAGCACCAGGCCAGCAATAATTATTACGTAAATACTACTATAGTGAATGTTATTAGATAAGATGTTTGCAGCAATCCAAAGACCTAGGGCACATACTAGCCAGCGGACTATAAAGCGTGCAATGGGAGTCGACAACATCGAAAATAATTTTACTCCAAGTTAGAGCCGTGTAGGTAAGTTCCGGCTTAATATTTCTATGCCATTCTCGGTTACAAGGACATCATCCTCGATCCTTACGCCAATTCGCTCTTCTGGAATATATATACCCGGCTCAACCGTTAGGACTATTCCTTTTGTCAATGGCTTCTGGTAATCGCCTACGTCATGGACGTTGAGTCCTAGAAAATGACTTGTGGCGTGCGGGAAGTACTGCCTTACCGTTGATTCTTTAAGATCTTTTGTTACTTTAAGTTCTTTTAACTTGTTACCAATAAACTTAACTATTTTTTGTTCAAACGTCTTTAAATGTATACCTGGTTTAAGTTGCTCAAAAGCGTAGCTTTGGGTTTCTTTGACTGCGGCAAAAATATCTTTTTGACGCTTAGTAGGAGAACTGGTCGGAATTGTACGTGTAATGTCGGCTGAATATCCATTAACGTTTGCCCCTACGTCTATCACGACCAACTCTGAAACATCAAGGCGACCCGAATTAGTAACGTTATGCAACACGCAGGCTCTATCACCACTAGCTACAATAGGCTCAAATGCGTGACCCAGTGCACCGCGGTAACGAAAACCTTGAGTAATATCGGCTTCAATTTGGTACTCGAACCCATAACTTCCATAAGGCTTAGCAATTATATCCTTAATTGTTTCAGTGGTAATCGAAACAGCAGACTTAATGGCGGCTATTTCAGGCCCCTGCTTGATCATCCTCAAACGCGCTAGCTCTGGCCTGATGTCAATAAGCTCTAACTCACTAACATGCTTGCTGAGACGTTCAATGAAACGCGCTCTTGCAGGATTGGAATACATGCCATACTGCTCTATGTACAATGGCGCCGGTGCTAAGGTTGCTAATTGCTTATTTTTCTCTAGCAAAGAGTCAAGCCTCTTCCATCCCGTAACCTCATTGACTATATCTTCGATACCGGAGATGGAGCTCAATTGTTTTTGGTCAATTTGCCCGTCAAAAGTAACTCGTGAACCTTCACGAATAGGCACGATCAAAAACTCCCGCCCTCCGTCCATTACTAGTATTACATCCGGATTATTAATGCCAGTTAAGTACCAGAAATTAGCATCTTGGCTAAATTGGTAACTGCTATCTGCACCTCTTTGAATTAGACCGTTAGCAGTTACGGCAATTGGCGTATCGCCAACCATACGCTTTAATGATTTTCTATTACCTTTAAAAAAATCTGAATTAAATTTGGGCATGACCATTATTGTAGCTTACCAGATTGGAGATAGAGACGTATGCTCTCTGCTTTAGTTTTGCCTACGGTTTGAGTTAAATCATTTATGTCTGCATTACTAATTCCCTTAACTGAACCATATTTTTTAAGAAGCTTTATCTTTGTTGCTGGACCAATTCCAGGAATGTCATCAAGAGAAGAAGTTGTAACTCGTTTTGTCTTAAGAGTCGAATGGTAACTGACGGCAAAACGGTGACTTTCATCCCTTACGCGTTGCAATAACTTAACAATATCTGAACTTTTAGGAATAGTAACCAATATAAATTGATTACTAGCAACGGCGTGACCATGTAATTTAGGTAACATTAAATGGTTTAAGTTAACATTGCTACGCTCAACGTCTATTACGATTTGTTCTTCTCTTTTAGCCAACCCAATAAAGGCAATATCTGAAGCCTCTTTAGATAAGTCACGTGCATCCAATGCTGCCTCTAGCTGCCCCTTACCTCCATCAATTAACACCAGATCGGGAACCCCCCAATCTCTTAGGTGCTTAGGATTAAATCTCCTTTTAATTGTTTCGTGCATATTATAGAAGTCGTTATTTATATCATATTTAGTCTTGAACTTTCGATATTGAGTCTTGTTGCTAACACCATTACTAAATACGACCATGCTCGCAACTACGTCAGTTCCCTGCATGTGGCTAATGTCATAGCCTTCGATTCGTTTTGGATCCTTATTTAAGCCTAATAAAATCTTAAGGTCATTTAGACCTTGGTCTTTACCCAAATCCAAAAAATCTTTATCGCTAAAAACAATTTGCTGACCTAGCCGTTTCAAGCTTTCCAGCTGATCTCTAATTTTCGCTGCTCGCTCGTAGTTTTGTTCCTTGGCTGCACTTTTCATTTCCCGCTCAAGCTCGTGAACAATGCTTACGCGTTTTCCGCTAATATATGCCATTAATCGTCTCAAATTGGCCCTGTATTCATCAAGTGATGTGCGCCCATCTTCCAAACCAGGGTCTAGACCTAAGTGGTAATGCAGACTAGCTCGTTTTTGGTTGGGTTGTCGTTTAGTAGCATAAGGAAAGACTCTTCTAAGTAGTTTCATGGCCTGTCTTATAGCGGCAATAGATGTGTATGGTCCAAAGTATCTCGCCCCATCGTCAAGAGGTCTACGCGTAAAGCTGACTGTTGGGTAGTCGCTATCATAGTCAATCCGAATATATGCAAGAGATTTATCGTCCCGAAGTAGAATGTTATATCGAGGAAGATAACGACGAATGAGTTCGGCTTCCAGAAACAAGGCATCTAGCTCGCTATCAACTACCATCCAGTCGATATCGGCAATTTCTCTGACTAAGGCATCTGTCTTGGGGTCTCGGTATCGGCTACGCTGGAAATATTGTCGTACCCTGTTTTTAAGTTTCGCAGCCTTACCAATATATATAATTTCACCGTCTTTATCCCGGTAAAAGTACACCCCTGGACTGGACGGTAAAGCCGCCAATTTATCCTGTAATTTATCCTTCATTATTATTCCCTATTCTAGACCTTTAGGTTTAAGTATCCGAAAAAGAACAGAAAAGACTAAAATTAGTTTGCTATCAGATAGATGATTAAACCTATTAATACTACTATAGTGACGGTTATAGCTGCACCAATAATACTGAACCGTTTTGATAGTTCTTTGGAGCTTCCCGGTTGTTGCTTTTGCTTAGACTGAGAGGTAATTTTGTCTATTTGGTTAGTAGTAGTTTCGCTTTGGTTTTTTGCTTCTGTGCCCACAGACGTGTGGTCCAAGATACGATCAAACAAGCTTGAACTAGTCTCTCTTTCCCGTTGGCTCCCCCTGTCCCTAAACAACGGATCACGTTCATAGTCTATTTGCTTTTCAAGGATCTCACGTTTGAGTATAGGCATTAACTCCTTGCCGCCTAAATAAGCCTCTACCAGCCGCCTGAGCGCACCCTCGCCGAATAGATTATTTTCAAACATGTTTTTAAGTGAAGCACCCTCTACGTTTATCTTGCTACTAAGTTTAATTAGGTCTTCCCTACGCATTGTTCTAGCCTCTTCGGGACGTATAGAGCGCATTCGTTGCCTTTCCCTATCTCTAGGCTTGGCAGTTTTCTCTTTGTTGATTAGAACTTTCCCAATATGACCTGCCTTTTCGGGTTTACTCAAACCGATTCGGCTTTCTCTTCTTCCTGGCTGCATCCTCTCAAGCGGTGAAGTTGTGCGGTCGCGAACTCTCTTTTCTTGGCTAAGCAGCTGAATAGTTTCTTCCTGTTTAGTTAATTTAGCCTCCATTTCGGTCACTTTTTGCTCAAACTTTTTTCGTTCTTGGGCGACTTTTTCTTTAGACGTCTTGCTGCCGCGCCGATGACCCAAGACATAACCTGCTAACTCACCAGCGAGGAAAGATGTCTGTGCGCTTGGCCTTGTCTCTCTGTTGTTTGAGTTTGGTCTTACTGTAGGCGGAGATACGGAACGCACATTTTCTCTGTATGCTGTAGTTGCTCTAGTTAAGTTCTCCTCTGACCGGGGAGATGCAACAAGCTCCCTATCTTCAGCTTGCGCTTGTTGATCACCTTCTATCTCCCGCCTTACATCATCTGGTGAATATTCTCTGACAACTTGTTGGTCGGATACTTCAACACCTTCAAGTCTGTTATCTCTTAAGGTTGTCTTGTAAGCATTATCTGGTTTTTCTCCTTCAACTACACGATCCAAAAAATCTGTAACTAATGGAAGTGGTTCGTCTTCTACTACGGGATGCTCTAAATGATCCTCAGCTATTGTGCGATTTACATAGTCTTCCTCTTCTTTAGTTAGGTGACCATCGATATTCTCGGCAGGGCTTTCAAGACTATGTTCCGATTGCTCTTTATTTTTCCCTTCTTGTTGATCTTTATCCTCGAGATTTATGCCGAATATTGACTGACCAATGTCTTTAGAGCTTCTTTTTTTATCTTTAGAAAACAACTCTGCTAAGGATGGGGCTTTTTTGATGTTCTCTTCCTCTTCATCGCCATCGTCTTCAGATTCGGGAGCTGAGAATAAGGGTTGTTCTTCCATGACAATTAACAATAATTAACACCTAAGTATACGATGCTTTTAAAAGCACTAGCAATTATTAATCTTAAAAAGCGTTTACTGTTCTTTAGCTTCTTGGGTAGCTTCAGTAGCATTATCGCCTAGTTCAGTCTCGGCCTCCTCGGCAGGAGTTTCTTCTTCAGATGTGCCACCGGCCGACTCGTTAGCTGCAGCTAACGCGCTTGGTTCGTAAACCGTAGCTACCGCATGACCCGCCTCAGTCTTTATGATCACATCGGGGGGTACGATTAAATCTGATACAGAGATGTGATCTCCAATTTCGGCGAGTTTTTCAGCGTCATAGTAAATGACGTCTGGTAAATCTTTAGGTAACGCCTCAACTTCAACCGCTTCAAGGTTGTTTAGCACTATAAGGCCGCTTTTCTCTGCGGGTGACGCCTCAGTACCTTCGGGATATTGTGGCTCAACCGGAACTTCAGCCTCTACCTTCTGGTCAGCTGCAACAGCGTTAAATACAACATGATTGAGTTGGTTCTTTCTAGGTTCAAACTCTACTGTTTTAATCATGGCAGTATAAGTTTTTCCACCAGCCGTTAATACGATTGGATGGTGTTTTCCTGCCTGCTGATAGATGCGCTGTATTGTTAATTTATCACCTTCAACATTAATTGATGGCCGTCCATGGTCGTGAATTACGGCTGGTACCTTGCCGGCTTTACGTAAATGCTTAACTGCCTTGCCTGTGATAGTACGCGGTTCAAGCGTCAGACTAATTGTTTCCTGAGCCATAGCTAAAAGAACTCTTCCTTTATTCCCTAGGTGTTATTACTCTTTAGATATTATAGCAGTCTTTGGGCTGTTGTATAGAATATTTCGTAAGAATTGTCCGGTATAACTTTTCTTTACCGCTGCTACTTCTTCTGGTGTTCCGTAGGCTATAACTGTACCCCCAGAGTCACCTCCATCAGGACCCATGTCAATTAAATGATCTGCGCTTTTTATGACATCAAGATTGTGCTCGATAACTATCATGCTGTTTCCCGCATCTACAAGCGCATGAAGCATACTAAGTAGCTTCTCAACATCGGCTATATGCAGACCAGTTGTCGGCTCATCAAGAATATATAGCGTTCTTCCAGTAGCCCTTCGACTAAGCTCACTGGCTAATTTAATCCTTTGAGCTTCTCCACCGCTCAAAGTTGTGGCTGGTTGTCCTAGAGTAATATATCCTAACCCAACATCCACTAGTGTTTGAAGCTTTCGTGCAATAGCCGGAATATTAGCAAAAAAGTCCAGCGCTTGCTCGCAAGTCATCTCAAGAACATCACTAATATTCTTTCCTCTGTAGTGAATCTCGAGAGCTTCACGGTTGTAACGCTTACCATGACAAACTTCGCATGGAACATAGACATCTGGAAGAAAATGCATTTCTATCCTAATAATCCCGTCTCCACGGCAGTTCTCGCAGCGTCCACCTCGAACATTAAAGCTAAAACGACCTGCCGCGTATCCACGTAGTTTGGATTCTGGAACCGAAGCAAACAAGTCCCTTATAGGCCCAAAAAGCCCAGTATAAGTAGCCGGATTAGATCTTGGGGTGCGCCCAATTGGGCTCTGATCAATAATTATAGCTTTATCTAGATGTTTAATGCCCTCAATATCCTCATGACGTCCAGAAACAGTGTTGGCACGGTTTAGTCTTGCTAAAAGTTCTTTGGCAAGGATATCGTTAATAAGGCTTGACTTCCCGGATCCGCTTACGCCACTTACAACCACTAGCTTGCCTAATGGTATAGTGACATCGATGTTTTTAAGATTATTTTCTTTGGCACCTCTAATAATTAGTTCGTTACCGTTTCCGCTACGACGTTTTTTAGGCACACCTATAACTTTTTTTCCAGACAGGTACTGTGCCGTTATACTAGTTTTAATCTTAGCAACTTCCTGTGGTGAACCAGCTGCAACAACCTCTCCGCCATGGATGCCGGCACCTGGACCAATATCTATGAGATAATCGGCGCTCTTAATAGTATCCTCATCATGCTCTACAACAATTACTGAGTTGCCAATATCTCTCAACCTCTTTAATGTCTCAATAAGACGCCCGTTATCTCGTTGATGTAAGCCGATGCTAGGTTCATCGAGTACATAAAGAACTCCCATAAGACCAGAACCAATTTGGGTTGCAAGCCGTATCCGCTGAGCCTCTCCTCCAGAAAGAGTAGTTGCACTCCTGAGGAGAGTCAGATAGTCCAAGCCAACGTCAACTAAAAACTGCAAACGAGCAGATATTTCCTTAATAATAAGTTTGGCAATGTGGGCTTCAGTTTTGTTTAGGCTCAAGGAATTGGTCCAGTTATTTGCATCGGTAATAGATAATTGACAAACATCCATGATCGAAAAATCATTTACGGTTATCGCAAGGACTTCGGGCTTTAGACGTAAGCCATGGCACTTATAACAAGGCCTCTCTTGCATAAAGCGCTCTATGTCTCGGCGGACAAAATCGCTATCGGTCTCCCTGTGTCGTCTTTCTAGATTTGGTATAACTCCTTCGTAAGGAGTATCAAAGCTTCTTCCTGCAGACAGACTTATCCTATATGTTTCGTTACCAGTGCCATAAAGAATTATATTTATCTGTTTTTCTGTCAGTTCGCTAGTTGGTACGTGTAAAGAAAATTTGTAGCGTTCGGCCACTGCTGCCAACTTCTTCATGTACCAGTTATCGACATTAATCCTGTTATAGGGCCTAATTGCACCTTCGGCGATTGTTAAACGGCCATTTGGAATTACCAGTTCAGGGTCAACCTCAAGCCTTGAACCAATACCTGTACAAACTGGGCAAGCCCCGTGGGGACTGTTGAAGCTAAACGTTCTTGGCTCAAGGTCAGGTATTACAACGTCTGGGTGGTTTGGGCAAGCGTAGCGTAAGCTATATGTTTTAAGGCTCCCTCCGTCAGCGTCAAGCAAGTATACACTACCTTCGGTTATATCAAGAGCTTGTTCTACGCTCTGGACCAACCTACCCCTATTGTCTTCGTCAAAAACTAGTCGATCTACGACTATTTCAATACTGTGCCGAATATTTTTATCTAACTCAGGAAATTCGTCCAAAGCGTAAATAACACCATCTACCCTAGCACGAGCAAAACCTGCCCTACTGTATTGTTCTGAAATGTGTTCAAAGGCTCCTTTTTTATCTATAACAACTGGCGCCAATACTACTAGGCGCTTAGTCTTAAACTCATTTTCAATCTGCTCAATAATGCCTTCTATAGTTCTTCTCTCGACGGTAACGCCATCAATTGGACAATGAGGGATGCCAATTCGAGCATAAAGCAAACGAAGATAGTCATATATTTCGGTAACTGTGGCTACGGTTGAGCGTGGGTTGCGACTAGTCGACTTCTGGTCTATGGATATAGCAGGGCTTAGGCCATCAATTTGATCAACATCTGGCTTCTCCATTAAACCCAAAAATTGTCGTGCGTAAGAACTTAAGCTTTCAACATATCGCCGTTGGCCTTCTGCATATATAGTGTCGAAGGCCAAAGAAGATTTGCCAGAACCAGACAATCCAGTAATTACTACCAGCTCGTTTCTGGGTATACTTAAAGATATATTTTTAAGGTTATGTTCACGTGCACCAAGAACCGTAATTGAATCGGGCATAACTCTCCCTTAATCTAGAAATAAACCCAGCTATTATAGCCGAAAACACCTTTTTTGACTACTGTTAAAGCTATTATGATGCATACTTTAATATTTCTAACTGAGTAAACAATGAAATACTCAATTATATTGACTTTCTAGCAATTTAGTTGTATGATGTTAGCAAACTGTTCATTTAAGCGGGGTGTTTTATTATGAACACAGCTATTCAATTGGCTTTAGTTATTGGTACTGCAATCAGTTTTCCAGGCTGGTGTTTATTGTCTATGCTCATTATTGCAGTAATAGCATATAGGCACAGTCGTCATTTTAAAACCTATGTTGACAATCTAGTCGTTAGAGTCGGAATCAAACGAGACCAATTACTAGGTAGATCACTATTCACCGGCATAACTGGGTACCAGGGATTCTCCATACAATTTGAGATCTTCGAGCAAAACCTGACTGCGCGAGTCCGTGCGTTCCTTAGCAAGTTGCGAAATACGCTGAAAATAGACCGATAGTTGGCTACTGTCTCCGCCTCCAAACAAACGTCTTTGGAGGTATTCGTCCCATTTGCTTTGCTCGTCGTTATTTAACTGCTTCTTGAAATTCCTGGCTAGATAAAAACTGCATAATTGTTGCAATCTTTTATCCTTAAACATTTTTCGGGTTTCTCTTACTACTTCAGGATTTTCGTCTTTATGTATACCAATAAGTAGTTTTTTGTCTGTATCTGGATAAAAGCCGTCATATAATCTGGCATCAACTGGGCGTCGGTAATTACGCTGACGCTCATCTTGTTTCTGATTAAGTATTTCTACAGCAGAGAATAGATTCTTTGAAAAATTACCGCCTTCGCTAGCAATAATCTTCTGGTGTTCTTTAACCGCTCCCATATCTAATGACAAACGAGCCAGAGCTTCTTGATCACCTTCTAGCACGTTAATGGGTGCGATGGCCGGGCAACGGTTGAGACGTAAAGTCTTAACTGGTAACGGCGAGTCATCGACTGGCCTATCCTTAACGTAGCGCCAACTCTCAACAAGTTCTTTAGTGCTTTTATGAAGCCATATGGTTGGGTCATATCTAAGGTCATAAACCAAGATACAGTTATCGTTAGGATGATCCGATACTTTAGTCACAACCGTAGTGTGCAACAGTGACGAAGGATAATGAGAGGAGGTATATACAAAAGGTGATCCAGAGCTAACTAACTTGTTGGAGTTAGACTTTAAACGAAGTCTATAAAGGTATTCATAAAGCTTGGGCTGCGAACTCTTTATCATTCGTGCGACTTCTATAGTTGCTAGAACATCAGATAATGCGTCGTGTGCAGACTCATGACTAAGGCCATTAGCTTTAGTGAGTAGTTCCAGCTTATTAAGATTAGCTCCCGTAGTCTTGTCGACTGGCCAGTTAATGCCATCCGGCCTAAGTGCACGAGTAATTCTAGCCAAATCAAGGATATCCCACTTTGAGCTGTTATTTTCATAGCTCCATGCATATGGATCGTATAGATTCCTGTAATTTAAATAACGCAAGAATTCATCATCAAAGCGAATGTTATTAAAGCCAACGAATGTTGTTTTAGGTATTGCAATCTTTTCATAAAAGATTTTAAGGAATTCTGCTTCAGTCAATCCTTCCAGTTTTGCCTGTTGTGGAGATATGCCATGAATCAATATTGCCGACGGATCTGGAAGAATATCTTCATTTAATTGGATTAGGTAATTTATTGGTTCACCAAGAGGTTTGAGGTCAATATTCGTACGCTGCCCAGCAAATTGCAAGATCCTATCCGAATCGGGATAAATTCCGGTTGTCTCAAGGTCATAAAAAAATAACGTTTCTTCCATTAAAAAGTTATTTCCCCACTACCCTTTATTTTTATCTTGTCCCCGGATTTTATGCCTTTCTTAAGAAGAGCATGCATAACGCCACGCTTTCTCAAAATATCTACTAGACGGCCTACGGCTTGGTCGTTACTAAAGTCTGTGCGTTTTGCAAAGCGCTCAATGACTTCACCACTAACCTCAAACTTATTATCACTTGTCTGCTCAATATTCCAAGCGCCACTGTTTTCTGGTAACTGGAACTGGTAGATTTCTTTCTTATTTAGCTTTGGGTTTTTGCTAAGTATTTTATCTCTCATTAACTGAGATTCATTAACAAGTTGTTTCAACCCTAAACCACTTTTAGCAGATATAAGGATAACGGGTGTAGATTTTGGCTTAACTACCCGCTTTAGGCTAGCCACAAGATCACCGGTAATTTCCCCATCCAAACCCTCTACCTTATTAATAGCCACGACCTCAGGTCGTTTAGCGAGCTCCTTACTGTAAGCTTTAAGTT
This sequence comes from bacterium, assembly GCA_021848145.1. GTDB lineage: Bacteria > Patescibacteriota > Saccharimonadia > Saccharimonadales > UBA4665 > JAJZWH01. The sequence continues at coordinate 67,792 of JAJZMX010000001.1, read as the reverse complement.
CATTGCGAATAGTTAAATAAGAGCTCGTTATATCAGTATTATAGGCATCTATAACATGGACTATTACTGAAGTACGCTCAATGTGACGCAAAAAGTCATGCCCTAATCCCTTGCCTTCGGCAGCACCTTCAATAAGCCCAGGTATGTCCGCAAACAGTAAACTACTGTTTTTGTCCACGTCAACTACTCCAACCGAAGGGTTAATGGTAGTGAATGGGTAGTCGCCTATTTTTGGCTTTGCTGCACTTATAGCACCTAGGAGAGTAGATTTGCCTGCATTCGGTAGTCCTACAAGGCCCACATCAGCTAACATCTTTAACTCCAGCTCAAGCTCTTTAATCTCACCTGGCTCCCCTTTTTCAGCAAAATTTGGAGCCTGGCGTCTTGAGCTTACGAAATGAGCGTTACCGAACCCGCCTTTCCCCCCTAACGCAACGACATCAGTTTGGCCATCTTCAATAAGGTCAGCAACAACGTTACCATTTGGATCTTTGGCTTCTGTGCCTACAGGTACAACAATAATTAAATCTTTACCACTTTTACCATGCTTCCTCTTATTGCCCCCCGGTTGGCCAGATTCAGCCTTCAACTGCTTGCTGTAACGGAAAAAAGCCAGACTATTGGAGTTATTGGTTGCTTTGAAGATAACGTCACCGCCGTCACCGCCGTCACCGCCGTCAGGACCGCCCCTTGAAACAAATTTTTCGTGACGAAAACTGACTCGCCCGTCTCCGCCATCTCCAGCCTGTATGCTCACGCTAGCTTGGTCAATAAAATTCACTTAATGCTCCGGTAAGTTAAGGGATATATTATGCCAGAAATAAGAGCTAGCATCAATAAATATATTCGTATCCTGTTGAAGGTATGACTCTCGTGTCGGGTATGTCCCATCCCAATCTATTCATCTCGCTAATGGTAATCGTCCCGTTAGAATGGACAGCAGTTACATAAGCAACATGACCCTGACCATAGTCAGCTGTAGTTGACGTAACCACTGCAGCACCTACTGCTGGGGTAGTACCTACTGGTATGCCAAATTGCTGTGCCCTAAGAGCCCAAGTCGCAGCATTACCTAGATTATCTGGTAACGGATCGCCTGCATCAGCTCTTAATTTAGCTACCCACCAGGTACAATAGCCGAAATCATATCCGTTATATCCATACGAAGCCTGCGATCCCCACCCATAAGTAGCGCTATATATAGAAGCAACAGGAAGAGGTTTGGTTCCGTTCGGTATAATAATTTTTTCACCAGCATAGATGCCTTTTAATTCTGCATCGTTATACGCAATTAATAGTGACTCATTCGAGTCATACTTTTTGGCCAGAGAAGCAGGAGTGTCACCGGATTTAACGGTATATACTATGCCGCTAACTGGTGGAATAAGTAGCTTAACTCCCGGGGTAACGTAGTTTCCAGAAATATTATTCGACCATAAAATGCTATTTGCAGAAACGTTAAACTTTTGGGCAATTGAGTCAATGGTGTCCCCACGCTGCACTACATATGTCTTAATATCTTTATTGGAGACATAGTCTGTTGCCACTACCTCAGGTTTTGTCGTAACACTGTTATTTGCAGGAGCAATAGAAAGTAGCGCTTGTTCACTATCGGCTTGATTTGAAATGGCAGTTGTTTCGGGCAAATTATCCAAACGAGCCACGGTTAGAGCTATAGACGCTGAAGCAAGTTGATCGATAGGATTAACAGAGCTAGCGCTACCACTTGTAGTAGTTACTGCAAGCTGGGTTTGTGCAGAGCTATTGTTAGTAAAAATAAAAGTAACTACAGCAATCAAAATAACCGCATTAACAATAGCCAACACAATCTTCACCATTTGGCGCTTAGCCAAGCGGTGTTTGAATATAGTTAAGTATCTTTTAGGTTTATCTGCCTTCAGTGGCCAAGCGCCAATCTCAAGGCTACGCGAAATAGTCCTATTAATTGCCAACTACTCCTACCACCGACCGGTATGGTTAAAGTTGTGCTCCCGGTAGTGGCAATATAATTTTAGCAAAAGCGGCAATAGTTAACCATACCCCTAAGAAGTTATGGCTGTTTGCAAAGCTTATGGCAATATTGCGACACATCAGAGTTGTGTTGCTGAAGTGTCTGCTCAAAGTAGGTAACACCGTTATCTCCCGTCACAAAGTAGAGCCAATTAGTATTGGACGGATGAGCTACAGCTTTAAGTGATTGGGGACTAATTGTTCCGATTGGAGTGGGTGGAAGTCCTTGATGAATCAATGTGTTATATGGAGAATCGTAAGAAAGTGAAGGAGCCTGGCCATTAATTACCGCACCGTAATTGGCAGTAACATCGCTACCTAAGGGCATGCCTTGCTTAAGTCTGGACAGGAATACCTGTGCCACTTGTGACATATCTGACGGCCTAGATACTTCCTGTTGGATTATTGATGCCATCGTTATTGCTTGATAAACACTTAGGCCTTCGTTGGCAAACGCCGCTTGCATAGATGGAGTTATTGCCTTACCCATTTCCATAAGCGATTCTCTAAAAATCTTTTGAGCAGTAGTAGTCGATGTCTTATCGAAAGTATCAGGGTAAAGGAGTCCCTCTAGAGTGTTTACGCTTGAAGGTTTGTCCTCGATAATCGGTAAGTTACTATAGTTTTGGGGATTTAGTGCTGAATTAATGTCTGTCTTAGTGAAACCATCCTTAATCAGAGTATTTTCTATTTGAGCTAAGGTTTTACCTGGCAGGATGGTAACAAGTCCCTCTGCAACATGCCCAGAAGCAATAATATTTGCAATCTTCTGCAAGCTATAACTTGGAGATAAAGCAAAAGTTCCAGCCTCTAATTTACTGGAAAGGTTAGCGCTATGGACATACCACTCAAATACCCAAGGTGAACGGATTAAGCCTTGGGAGCTTAATAGGCTTCCGATTTGGGCAATTGTAGCACCACTCGGCACAGTAAAGTCTTCAAGCTTATTACTACTGCTATATGGCTTTAAATTAGCAAAATAGTATTGACGGATACCAACAATGGAACCAGCGATTAAGACTACAGCCACAACCGCTATTATCCATAGCCTAAAAGGTATTCGTTTAATTAGTTTCATTATCAAAGACCACCGCCTCCTGGATGAGAGTTAATAAAGTCCTCCAAGATAAATACGGCACTCAATGAATCTATATCTTCTTTAGAATATGGATGCTTCCTTGACTTTAACTCGTTTTCAGCCTTAATGGATGTTCCCGCTTCATCCTGTAATATTATCCTCGCGCTTATTCTTGATTTCAGCATATTTACTAGATTGACAGTTTTATTAGACTGTTGAGTTAAGTTCCCATTTAACGAGCGCGGGTAGCCAGCAATAACATATTTAGCATTTTCGTCTTCGATAATTTTTTGAAGATTAGCCGACAAATCTTTGTCATTAGTCAGTACTGTTAAGGGTGAAGGTATACCGTCTGGCCAATAAGCTTTAGCTACGCCAACCCTTACGTCACCTATATCCAGTCCCAATATGGAGGCTGCTTGAACCATAAAATTATTTTGTTGAATTACTTGGTTTAGCTATCTTTACAGTTATTTTCGAACCGTTATTCGGTGCTGACGATACCCAGAATGGGCTTAGACGAACTGTTACATTCGTTACATCAGGATTCTGTTTAAGAAGTGAAATAATTTGTTGGGGAGATTTTCCGACAACTTGTTTTTTGATTTGTTTAGTAGAGAGGTTAGGGCCTACCTCGGCCAAAGTCGTAAGAGTAACATGGTCTCTAGTATTGTTCCCGCTGTCCTGCTTAAACGCACTCTGATTAATGCCGTCACTAATTATGTTCTGACTCTTACCGGTTTGGCTTTGAACATTTGCATTTACGATAGATTTAAGGTCAGACATTTTAGCGCCAAACATTGTATAAGTAACTGTCTCTGTTACGGTAACAGTATTAGACTGGCTGCCGATACTAGGACTGGAAGAAATTTGCGGAGTGCCGCTAGTAAACGTTGCGTTAATTGGATACTCGCCTTGTCCTTTTAGCTCATTGCTTAATGTTTGCTCCACTGCACCACTATTATTTGCATTAATTTTGGAAGTGGCATTGCTAACATCTGTCTGAGTAACAACCTGTACTACATTGTCGGTACCTCCACTTGCCGATCCATTTGCGGTTACATCGCTTCTTCCGGCAACAGTGAATGAAGTGTTATTAACGTTATAGTTTGAACCAGCACTTTGAGCAGATATAGCAGTAGCTGAACTAGCAGGGTAGTAATCGCAACTACCCTTGGAATACGCATTTACTAGGCTAAAAGAGGTATCAGCTTGAGTTATATAAGTAAGGTTATTTGCTGAAATACCGGTTCCTGCGGGAACATCACTCGGAGTCTGAAAAGGATTAGTGCTATTGCATACCGTCGCCACCATATTAACACTACCGGTTGCTACGGTACCTTCATTCTTCTGGCCAGTAGTATTAACGGTCTGGGAATATGTTTTCTGTTCGGTAACTACTTGAGCCGGAACAATGCCATTAGAATGGCTTACTGATTGGGCATTGGTATCTAGAGTTAAGTTAATATTGGTGTTAACGTTACTGGCATTAGTTTTAATGTCAACATAAGCATGAGGCCAGACTACAAATGCAAAAATTGCTAACACTATCAAACCAATAAGTAATAATGCTCCTAGGATAATTAATGTCCTGAAACGGTCAAAGTTAGGTATCTTAATCTTGTTTTTCTTAGCGGCTTTTTTGGGAGCCGAATCTATCGGTTTCCCTTCAAGCGGTAAAGCCTCGGAATCAGTACTATTAATTTCGGGCTCTTCATCATCAAGTTGGATTGTATCCATAGCATGATCTGCCTTAGTTTGAGTATCTACATGCTTTGCGGCATCTGTCAGCGAACCAATTGAAGCAGATTTGCCTGTTCTTTTAGTTAAATCTGGAAGTTCCTCTTCATCTCCACCAATCGGAATACTTAAGTCTTCGTCGACCGTTTCGGTAACAGAGCCACCCATACTTGGCATAGGTGGAACCTCGGGTTTGGAACTTAGAGATTGGGCAACATATAACCCAACGGCTCCAGCTAGCGGCATTAAGCCCGACTCATTGGTTATTAATACCAGGTTTTTCTTTTCATTATCGGCAGTCCGTTTGAGCAACTTCATGTTGACTATTGACTGCAAAACTGTGGCTCGTTTTGGAAGAACAAGGGCAATTAATTTAGCATTGCTGGCCCTCACCTTGTCTATTAAGGCGGTTATTTCGTCATCAATGTCGACATATATTGTATCTTTATTAGTGTCTGTCATGTCTATACACTTAACATCCTGTCCAGTTTCTCACGTATGCTACCACTTTCGCCACCACTAAGTTGAAGCGTGTCTAAGCCTACTCTCAAAAGTCCCATAGCAGTTATGTACGTATGATCTGTAACTTTGCCCGTAGTATCCTTGATTCCCACGACTTGCTCTGGCCTTATTAGATTAACGCTAGGACGTCGAGTGAAGGGAAGCGTTTTATACCATTCTTGGCCTTCTAGTCTATTTAGTAGCATATCTAAACTTGCACCACCACCACAAAGAAACATGCGATGAGGTAAATGGTCAAGCTTCGGAAACTCTCCTAAAGCTAATTCAATGCCACTGACCCATACATCAGCAGTTTTAGATAATGCGTTCTCAACCACCGGTCGTTTCTGGGATGGTAACTGGTTAGTACCGTAAGCCAACTTTAGAGTTTCTGACTGATCAAAGGATATGTTCATATCCCTCTCTATAGCATGGGTATAGGCACGGCCACCTATGCCGAACATTTTTGTTCCCTGAACACCACCATCGTCAATTACCGCTATATCTGTAGTGCCGCCACCTACATCCATCAATATGGCACTCAAATTTTGGTTCTGCTTATCTCCTATAACAGCTCTCGCTACAGCAAAAGGCTCTGCCGCTACCGCAAGTAAATCAAGGTCTAATTCCTCTGCAGTCTTTTCTAGAGCACCAATGTGTATCATAGGAGCAAAAGCAGTATAAAGCTGAATAACTACATCTTTACCCTGGAAACCAATTGGGTTAGTAACCGGATATCCATCTATCTCTATATTGACAAGTGCACTGTTGACTAACCTAATGGCAACCTCTTTACCTCCCATTTCCCAAGCTAATTGTTGCTTGGCTTTGGCTTCAGCATGTTGCTGAACCAAACGGATGATCTTTTCCATCTCCTCGAGGTCAATAGTCTTATCTGCTTCTTTTCTCTGTACTTTGATGGTCATAGTGGTTCCATTAACAAGCTCGCCGGCAATGCCGATTATGGCGGGTCGTACACTAACTCCTGCTTGTTGTTCGGCTTCGTTTAATGCTTTGTCGCAATTCTCTACCACTCCTGCTATATCTGCTATTGCACCTGCCTGCATATCACTCAAGTTTTGGTGTTGACGGCCTACGCCGATAATATCTATGCTTCCATCCTCATTTATCTTGCCTGTCAAGGCTTTTACAAACTCAGTCCCAATATCTAGAGCAACCAAATAATTGTTCCCAGAAGGTCCTTTAGGTCTAGCATTCCTAAGTGACGCCAGCTTATCTTTTGATGTGGATAGAGCTTTGTTGGCCGAACTTAATCCGACCGATTTAAGTTTATTAAGCATAATTACTTCTACAGTATACCACCCGAATCTTTAATAAACGGGGTAAAATTAGGCTAAAATTGCCTTGATCCGCCTGACACCTGCGGAGGAGCTTTCCTCTTTGGTAATCTTAAATTTCTTTCCGCCTTCGCCCAGTTGGCCAGTATGTTCAACATGTGGACCTCCACAAATCTCTCGTGAATAATTTATGCCATCCGGTTCGCCCACCGTATAGACCTTTACACTTTCCCCATAACGATCACCAAAAGCCCCCATAACTCCTTTTGATAGGGCTTCTTTAGTATTTTCTTCACGCCAAGTCATTGGCCAATCCTTGTCTATTTGCTCATTTACCATATCTTCTACAGCTTTAATTTGCTCGGGAGTCATTTTTTCAGGGTGAGTAAAATCAAAGCGAAGCCTTTCTGTGGTAATGTTTGAACCCCTTTGGATAACATGGTCACCTAAAACATTGCGTAAAGCACGATACATTAGGTGCGTAGCGGTGTGGTACTTGGTAGTAATCTCACTATGATCTGCCAAACCACCCTTAAACTCGCCCTTAGTCGCAGTCCGACTACGCTCCCTTTGCTCCCGCATTAAATACTCAAATTCTTCATCGGCATGGCTATCGATTTCAATACCCTGCTTGAACGCTTCTTCTTTTGTTAACTCAACAGGGAAGCCGTAAGTATCGTAAAGAGTAAAAATATCACGTCCGTAAAGTATTTTTTTGGCATTGTCATTATCCACGATCATTTTGCCAGGAGGGCTAGAAGCAGTTACAACACCATGAGTACCATCTGCCCACATTTTCTCGAACTCATGCAGGCCCTTACGTAAAGTTTGCCTAAATACTTTCTCCTCTTTAACTAGTACGGAGACTATATTATCCCGACGCTGGGATACCTCTGGAAAGTCCAAATGGTAAAGGTCTGCAATAGTATTAGTGACTTCCTCAATAAAGTTCTGTTCTATTCCTAATTCAAAAGCATAGCGAATTGCTCGACGGACTAATCGCCGCATGACATAACCCTGTTCTTTATTGCTGGGCACGACACCATCAACCGCTAAAAAGGTAGCCGCTCTCAGGTGATCTGCTATTACACGCATACTTTCAGTGTGGCTTTCATAGTTTTTTTCAGATATTTGCTCTAGTTTTTCAATAATTGGCCTGAGCAAACTAATCTTGAAAACGTCAGGGTCATTAATAGACGCGACCGCTATACGTTCAAGCCCACCCCCAAAATCTACATTGGGCTTATCTAATGGTTCAAAGCCGGATTCGTTACGCCTGTAAGCCATAAATACACTGTTAGCAATCTCAACGAAGCGCCCACAATCACAGTTAGGATGACAGTATTTACCCCACTTTGTGTCATGGTTGGTGCTAAAGTCATAAAAAACTTCAGTGTCGGGTCCCCCGGGATCGCCTATTGGCGTGCTAGCCTCATCTCCTGCTCTACTCCACCAGTTTTTCTTACCGTCATAAAAGAATATGCGGCCAGCACCCATACCCTTTGCATAACCATTAGCCTCTGATCCTATATCGACTTGTTGTGCATCAATCCCGACTTTTTTAAATTGTTCGACCCATAGGTTAGCCGCTTCTTTATCTTTGGCTATTTTGAACTCTGAGTTGCCAATGTAACAAGTAACATAAAGTTTTTTAGGGTCTAAGCCAACTACATTAGTTAAAAATTCAAAGAGCCAGCTAATCTGGTCCTTTTTAAAGTAGTCTCCTAGGCTCCAATTGCCCAGCATTTCAAAGAATGTCGTATGACGATTGTCGCCAACCTCATCGATATCTTGGGCTCTCAAGCAAGTCTGGCTGTCTACCAGACGCGTACCGTCCGGGTGCGATTCCCCAAGTAAATAAGGTATTAGTGGCTGCATGCCGCTTCCAGTAAATAGGGTAGTTGGGTCTTCTTGGGGCACTAAGAGTGCACGAGGTATTAGTTTATGGCCTCGTTCCTTAAAAAAATCTAAATATGCCTTACGTATTTCCTGTGCTGTCATCTAAAATATTCTATCAGCTAACTTCCGCCCTGGATAATTCCACCACCAACAACAATATTTCCGTCATAGATAACTGCCGATTGGCCAGCGCTTACGGCTCGAATTTCATCGTCAAGCTCCAGCCTGACCCCAACCTTAGTTAAATAGACTCTACAAGGGGTACTGTCACTACGGTAACGGCATTTGACTTGATAGCCTCTCCCAGACTGCGGCTCCTGGTTGATCCACCAGGGGGAAGTAATATCCACCCTCGAGCTCCAAAGCTTTGCATCGTTTAGGTCAGTAGTCACGTAGACAGTATTTGTTTTCATGTTTTTATGAGTGACATAGTAGGGTAGACCTCCTCCAATATTTAGGCCGTGCCTTTGTCCAATTGTATAGAATATTGCACCATCATGGTGGCCAACTAACTTGCCATTATGGTCGACAATTGGCCCCATTGGCTGATCACCTAACTCACTTAGTAAAAACTGCTTTATGCCGACTTCTCCTACGAAACATATCCCTTGACTATCTGGCTTACTGGCAGTAACCAGACCTCTTTTTAGAGCCTCCTCTCGCACTTGTTTTTTATCCAGTTCACCGATTGGGAAGATTGTATGTCTGAGAGCTTCTGGGCTAACTCTATAAAGAAAATAGCTTTGGTCCTTTAATTTATCCTTGCCCTTAAGAAGCAACCCTGATTTAGTTCGAGCGTAATGTCCGGTGGCAATATAGTCAGCGCCCATATCAAGTGCGGCATTCAGAAATAACTTAAACTTAATTTCCTGGTTGCACATAATATCTGGGTTAGGAGTGAGACCGCTTTTGTATGCATCAAGCATGTAATCCACTACTTTCTGACGGTACTGCTCTTCAAAGTCAAAAACCTCAAGCGGAATATCTAGTTGTACCGCAATAGTCTTAGCGTCCTTAAAGTCCTCTTTCCATGGGCACACAAAACCAGGCAAACTTCGTGTCCAGTTCTTCATATAGACCCCAGTGACATCAAAACCCTGCTCCTTAAGAAAAGCAGCACTTAGGGAGCTATCCACGCCTCCTGACATGCCAACAAAAACTTTTTTAGCCATAAATATATTTAATTACTCCATGCTCAATAATGTAAAAGGAAGCTACCCTTTATATGTGTTTATTGACATTTTATCATATAAAATGGTATATTATGTTTTTTATTATATCGAGGAAATACACTATGAACCAAACTCAACAAACTGAAGCATATCCAATTTCGCTTGTACCGGTACAAGCTGATGAAGCTATATTACCAACTACTTTCGTAAACGGAAATGAAGTTGTTGCATGGGATGATTTATATAAAAGGGATGCCACCATAGATATGGCTGGAGCTTTAATAGCCCATGAAGTAAACGGATTTAGAGATTCTGGAGAGCCTAAAGACTCAGAACGTGCAGATAAAATTGTTAAAGCTACAACCTACATACTTAGTTTCATAAACAATGGCCAACTCACTAATATGAGTGAAGTTGCAACTGCTATGGACTTAGTTATAGACAATGGCCCTAGTCTTGCAAAAGTCCAGCAACTTTTAGATAGGGGTCTATCAATTGAGACAATTGCACTTGCATATGACACAAGGGAAGAACTAGGCTTATCGCTCGAAAAAGTGTTGGAAGTTTATACAATGTTCAACTTTGACCTAGGCGATGAAGACGCCAGTGGGCTGCTATCTGATGCTATTGACTCTGTTATAGCCCACTACGGTATTGATCCAAGGTTCAAGGAAACTGCTGTATCTAAACTTATTTCATTGGCTCAAGAAATGACGCTTAAAGACATTATAGACTTGCCTAAAAGAACCAGGATATTCTAAATCAAAGTAGGTTGATGCATGCCAAGGCCAAGCGATGAAACTAAGAGACAGGCACAACGCCTAATTGAAAGTTTGAACAGAAAAAGCCCTTTCGATACCTTGAATATTAGCCAGGAGTTGGTAAGGCAACTGGTGGATTCAGAGTCTTTGGTCATAGCAGTGAGAGGGGTTACTCGCGCTCTTCTGATGGCATACCATCCAGACCGATCAAGAAAAATTAATGCTACTACTAGGCTTCAGGAGATATCTGAAGCTCAAGAGAATATCCTTGCAGATCCAGAAAAAGCTAGAAGGAATTTCCTAGCCAATAAAAAAACTCGGAGCAAGCAAGACCCAGAAATAACCAAAGCCTTAATAGGTGCCAGAATAGCTGAAACCAACAGTCATGAGAGGTCACTAAGAGTTAGACAAGAAATAGAACAGTTATATTCGGCTGAGGCAATATCAAGACTAAGGGAAGCGAAGATACTTGTCGCAAATAATACTGGAAGTCTTCATACCGAGAATTCACATGTCTCCATCATTTGCCACGATGGTCGCACTAGCATGATGCCAACTAAATATACTGAGATAACCGGTACGGAACAAGGCTTTCCAAAATCATTGGATAGCATACAACTGTTTGAGGGTATTGTACGACATGGGGTTTTTGTTAAAGAAGATGGCTTGATAATTTTTGGAAATGACGGTAGGGTATCCGAACAAGACATTGAGCATCATCTAAACCCAAATTCTTGGTATGAGATAAGAGGAACAAAATCAAAAAGCCATGATTCACGAACCCTAATCAACTACTCACTTGACCAACAATACGAAGAGCCCATAAAGCTATTAGGATGTATAGACGAACAAGAAGCCAGGTCTATAAGGGAAAGTATCTCTCTACGATCCCCGGACAACCAACCGCCTGAAATACGTTATGAAGTTACAGATGGTGGGATAACTTCAGAGACAGATTTCATGCCATTATGGAAGAGACTTTCAAAACTCGGACAACATACTTGGAATGGATTAATTTCTAAGGATTCAGACAACTCTTTCCAGCCCAAACTAGAAAATGGCAGCTACCTATTAGCCGAACAGAGTAATGGCTCTAAGTTAGTGCTTGGAAGAATAGAATATATGTCCGCAGAGTATTTTTAGAAAGCCCCCCTAAACAGGCTATTAAAATTTAAGCTATTGCCAACTGTGCATTTCCAGGATTGTCTGAAATAGGGGCTTATTGGGACTGGGGAACGCAGCCAACAACGGCCACTGTCGTGAAAAATTAAGACAAAGGGAATCGCAAAGGCAAGGACACCACTAATTAGAAGAGGCCATGAATGCGTTACATCAGTAAGTTTTGTTATAAAACCACCTTTTGCTCCATTACCAAATAAATAAACAGCGTAGCTTAAGCTCGCAATTAAAAGAGCCATAAGCGGTAAATACAAAACCCATAACTTTAGTGCTAATCCGTGCCAGAAAATTGAGCTGTACAAATTTCCATTTGTTATTAACCCGTCAACATAATTAGCAATTAAGGCTAAGAAAAAAGGTACTAGCATAGCGGCAGATATAATGCTGTTACGCTTCACAAAATTAGGCGTTGTATGTATCCCTTCGATGGCTATACGTAATTGCTTCTGCACAAGGTCATGAAGAGAAAAATGCTTATTCATGGGCTTTAATACTCTATCCTAAAGACATAATACCAACTTAAGACTGTTTATACGTCTAAAAATACAGCCGCCATATCTGACTTAACATGCATTAAGCCACCGTTTATACGAATTCTTCGCTCTTCCGAGCCCGTACGAATAACTAACTCGCAAGGTTCAAGTAGGGTAATGAAGTTATGATGACCCTCAAGCACATCAAAAGGTCCTGTCTTATTGACCCCAGATATGCTTATCGCAGGTTCATCAAAATATGTTCGGTAAGGCGAGGCTACTTTTACTTTTAATGTCTTTACAGCCTCTTTGTTGTCTTTACTCATTAGACAATTATTTCCTCTACCCCCTTAAGAGTCTCTTCACGGGTAAAGTACTCTCCCTTATTACCCGTTTGTTTTTCCATTACAAACACATGCTGCGAGAAGAACTGGATAAGCTTTTTAGCTTTAGCATAATCCGCACGATCAGCAGCCGAAAGCTCGCTTTCGCCAATTATGGCAATAATACCTTTTAGAGACTCATACTTCTGGATTAAAGCCTGAACTTGAAGGCTTAGAACATAATGTCTATCCCCCACTATTTCTGGGTTAAGCAGGGAAGAGTTGGTACGCAATAAATCTACTGCCGGCCTAATCCCCTGTTCAGCTACTGTCCTGGAAAGTACAATTACCGCATCTAGTTCATGCTGAATCATTTGTACCGCCGGGTCAGACAGGTCGTCAGCGGGTACGTAAATAGTCTGGATAGACGTAATCGATCCCTCTTCTGTAGAACTTAGGCGGTCCTCAATAGCTTTAACATCGGAGAATATTGTAGGCTCGTAACCCCCCTGGCTAGGTATTTCATTCATAATCGTCGACACCTCGTTATGGGCCTGAACATAACGGTACATGTTGTCTGCAAAAAACAGGATGTCTTTTTTCTGCTGGTCTCTGAAATATTCAGCTAAGGTTACTGCAGATAAACCGACCAACATTCTCTGTACTGGGTTTTGGTCCATCTGGCCGAAAAACATACAGGTGTTATTTAAAAGATCGCTGGACTTTAGGGTTTCATATAACTCTTGACCCTCCCTGATGCGTTCACCGATTCCCGCAAAGAACGACATGCCGGTACCGCTTTTAGCAACGTTATGCATTAGTTCCATAATAAGAACCGTCTTTCCTACGCCAGCCCCCCCAATAATGCCAATTTTCCGTCCCTTAACAAAAGGGGTAAAGAAATCAATAACCTTAATACCTGTCTCAAGTATTTCACCCTGGTCAGCGCTATATCCTTTGCTGGCCGGAGGCAAAGCAAAGATATCCCGACTTTCCATGCTATCAGAGTCAATTCCCCCTTGACCATCTATCGGACGACATAGTGCATCCACCACTCTGCCAATTAATTGGTCGCCTACGGGAATTTCCAGGCTCTTACCGCTAGGATTAACACGCATTCCTCGCTGAATCTTGCTATCCGCATTAACATTAAGACAGACTGCCCGATTGCCTTTCTCTAATCGTTGAACTAAAAGTGGAGAGTTTAAATTGTCAACGAACAGCATTTCATAGTTGGTAGGCATTTCTGAGTCGAAATCTACATCAACAATTAAGCCATGTATTGATTGAACTATTCCTGCACTCATGCATTTAACTCCACTTTGTCGATACTGTTTACGACTTCTTTAAGTCGTTCATCACTTATATACCTTCTAGTGCGGTTGTAGTCCCATTTTAGATCCTGCATCATTTCGCTTGCTTTGTCGTTAGCACTTCGCATTGAACGGAATCGGCTGGCATATTGGGCTAGCTTGGAGTCAAGTATAGTCTGGGTCAAGGTTATTTCCATCATGGTATTCTCCATATGACTCACCACGCTTTCGGTGCTTGGTTCAAAGATATAGTTTTCTTCGCTAATAATCATATTATTATCCCTGGCTTTTTTACTGGCCTCTTCTATAGCACCCTTGAGCTCTATTTTCTTTATGTCCTGCACCATTAAGGTCACATAGGTCTGGTAGAAAACAGTAGTGGATTTGTATTGTTTTACTAAGTTAACAAGAGGCAAGACGTTTATATTGTTATCATGCTGAGGTAGTTTGAAATAACGCTTAAAGGGAACGGATGCCTGAGTCAGTTGCAAAGCACCGTGGTGTCCAATAATAACCAGATCGTGCTTCTCGGTATTATAGCTTTTAAGCATCCAATTTATTAATTTCTGGTCTATGTCGCCTGAGAAGCCGCCCTCCGCCGTAATAGCTATAATGAGCTCCTTATCATTAACTTGGTCGTTATGGTCTCGCCCGTAACCAAAACGCTTACTAACCCTGATCTGGGAGTAAATAGCCCAAAGCTCATTAAAGAAACGTTGCGAACTTAACACTTGGTCCTTAATCTGTGAAATACGCATACTAGCCAGCCCTTGGAAGACGTTAGTTAGTCCTACTACCGATTGCATTGCGTCTTGTTCCTCTACAACTTCAGTCAGTTGCTTCATTTCTTCAGCTCCACCAGACTACTTTTAAGTAGTTCGTCCTTATATTTGTCGTAGTCTTCATTTGACTTAACTTTACCGGCTATTTCATTAGCCCTACTCTTAAGGGTTTTAATGTCTAAAGATACGTTTTCGGGCGCATGAAGCACAATGTCAATCATCATAGTTTCAGCGGTAACCAAATAGTGCTCATCGCTAGGTTGGTTCATTATCTGGAAGAGCAATCGGCCACGTTTTAAGGCACTTTGGGTTTCAAGAGCAAGCTCAGAGCCAAAATGTGCATATTCTTGGGCTTCGTCATAATCCGCTAACAGCTTAATAGCTTCTGCGTTAAGAACTTTTTGCCTATCATCATGCCCAATGCCCCCTACACGGGTGACACTTAAGCCAATATTAACTGCAGGGCGCATTGTATCCCTAAAAACTTTCATATCCAGTACCCACTGGCCATCAGTAATGGACATAACGTTCGTTGGCAAGTAGGCGGCAATATCTCCGCCATCAGCCAGTACAACCGGCAACGCAGTGAGAGTTTTATGGTTTCTTTTTAGCTTACCTGCACGCTCCAACAGACTAGAATGAGCATAGAACATGTCGCCAGGGTAAGAATCCCGTCCTGGGGTAGACCGACCTAAAAGAGAAATCTCTCTATATATCTGTGCATGACTAGTTAGGTCGTCGTAAATTACCGTTACGTCCATGTCTGCCTTTTGCCAAAGGTATTCACCCATAGCACAGCCAATATATGGAGCAAGATAGCTAGATATCAAAGAATCAAAAATGGTGGAAACTATGACAAGGGTATTTTTCATAGAATCAGACTTCTCTAGCTTGGCGATTAGACCACTAATGTCCGTTCTTCTCTTGGCGATTAGAACGTAGATTACAACTTCTTCAGATACCTTTTGGTTGGTGGCTATTTGGGTAGCTAAACTGCTCTTTCCGGATTTACTGTCACCAATAATAGCCAAACGCTGGCCTTTAATTAACGGAAGCATGCTATCAAGAACAACTACACCAGTGGGCAATAGATCAGTTAACCCCTCTCGCTCTGATAAAGGAGGAGCGTCATGAAATACTGGCCAGGTACTTTCTGCAGCAATTGGTCCCTTATTGTCCAGTGGCTCACCAAAGACGTCGACTACTCTGCCAATAAAGTCTTTTCCGACCTTAACAACTAGATCGTCGTGTTGTACGACAACCCTTGTGCCTACGCTAAGTTCATTTGTCCCAAGGTATAACACTGACACCAGATCCTCATGAACCTCTTGGACGTAGCCCTTGCTTCCATCCTCAAACATGACTAAAGACCTGGAATTAACTGGCTGCATTCCTTTTACCTTCACTAAATAGCCGTTAATAGCAACTATCTCACCTATAGGGTTACCCTTTTCTACCAAATGGTCAAAATGGCGGTTATCACTCATGTTTAGGGACAGCGGGCTCCCTTATCCCGTTTAACAGTAGGGATCTTTGTTCCTTAAAATGTTCGCGCAGACTAAAATCATGGAAATGGTTTTCAGTCCTTAATGTACAACCGGCAGCAATAGATGGTTCAAGCCCTATATTAATCATTACCAATGGGGTCGTATTATCCCTAAACCATGCCGTAATTTTACGTATAAAGGACTCTGATGGCTCGCTGGCAAAACTAATATGCACAATCGGACCTTTATCCAGAAGATTTTGAAAAAATTTAAGAGCGCTAGACCTGTCGGTATTGTTTAAAAAGTTAAGCTTATTTATTTCAGCAAAATCGTTCAAAGATGTAGAAAGCCGTGGTAAATGTTTTGGAGGAGTGCCGGGTTTGCGTAGGGCCATTTGGGAAATATATTCATCAAGCTGGTTAATCTCACGCCTAATGCGCATTACGTCGCCATTGCTAACAACCGAAAGGGGCAGTTTAAGGTTTTCAGGTGCCATACTTTATGTCCTCGGCGATAGCCTGCTTATTAGCTTCAAGCTCGCTAATAATATATTCAAGCTGGTCACTTAAATCTATTTGTTTTCCAATTGCAGCCAAAACATAGTGGTTAACAATATCGGCCATATCTTCCTGAAAACGGTTTAAAATTCGCTCTTTTTCGGATGCCACCTCAGAAGTCATTTGCTGGGTTAAGAGTTGTCTTTGTTCTTCTATAGTCTGTTTAGTTTTCTCGATTGAATCAATGGCAAGCTGTTTGGCATCAGTTATAGATTCTTCGTATTTTGAAAACTCCTCTCGAAGCTTAGCAGTAAGCTCCTGCTTCATGTACTCGTTGATCTGGCTTGTAGTAAGACGTAAGTCCTGCTGTAGGAACATAGCATTTTCGCCTATTATTTTTTCAAAGTGTAAGCGCCCGCGGTTTCTTAGTTCCTCTCTAAATTCCTCGTTGAATATGTGTTCAACATCCGAGTTAGCAGAATCAAGAAGTTGGTCAACGCCATTTTTATAATTCTTGTCTCCTAAACGGTTTAATTTGGAAATTAACCAGATAAAAGCTATGCCTATAGCAGCCAACGAAACCAAAATTACCGCTAGCCACCAAATTGTCATTCTTATCCCACCATGTGTTTATTAATTGCGCTACTGCTTAAACAATAATATACCCTACAAACAGGGTAATAGCAAAATTAGGACACCAAGGTTTTTAGGGCCGATACTGTAGCATCTACATCTTTTTTGTTAGTTGACCGGCCTAGCGAAAAACGTAGTGACGACCGGGCATCTTCGTCGGATAGTCCAAGCGCCATCAATACATGAGAAGATTCTTCTTTGGATGCACTGCAAGCAGAACCTGAAGCCGCCATAATACCTATTTGGTCTAAACCTATAAGCAGCCTTTCATTATCTTGGCCAAGAAACGTGGCATGGACATTGTTTGGTAACCTATATTTTCTTGATCCATTAATAACTACATTTTTTATATTGTATTCAAGTTCTTTAATAAAATACTCTCTAAGCTTAGACAGACGCTCGCTTTCAACTGCCCTTATAGACTGTGTTTTAACTAAGGCAGTACTAAAACCAATTGAACTAGCAACATTTTCTGTACCGGAGCGCAGACCAAACTCCTGACCTCCACCATTTATCTGTGGTTTAAGTAAAACCCCGGCCCTAACATAAAGTGCACCGCTTTGTTTTGGTCCATATATCTTGCCGCCATTTAATGTCATTAAATCGACCCCTAATCGGCTAACATGTAAGTCCAGATAATTAGCAGCTTGGCAGGCATCCGTATGAAGAAGTATTGGAAGTTTATGCCCGTTTTTAAGTCGTTCTATTTTTATCCTATCTAAGGCTTCGGATATTTTCTTAATCGGCTCAATTGTACCAATTTCATTATTGGCGTACATAACACTTACAAGAACCGTCTCATCGTCAACTAAGCTAATCAACTTTTCCATACTTATCCTACCGTCAGGTTCGACAGATATGATTAAATTAGAAAATTCTTCTGCAGGAGCAAGTATTGATTCGTGTTCGATAGCGGAAACCAGTACTTTGCTGCCAGGATAAGAAGTCAAAACACCTTTAATTGCAAGATTATTTGCTTCGCTGCCACCAGCGGTAAAAATAATTTCTGAAGGCTTAGCGCCTAGAACTTGCGCAACTTGAGCTCTGGCTTCATTCAAACTTCGCCTTACTCCTCTTGCTGCCTGGTAATCGGCAGAAGGATTAAAAAAAACATCCCTGAGGTAGGGTTGCATTTCGTCTAATACTAAATGGTCAAGCGGCGTTGCGGCCGCATAGTCTAGGTAAATCACGACTAAAGGCCTACTGGTTAGCTAATTTCTTTAATTCTGGTATGACTTTATCGCCATATAGCTTAACTGCTTCGTAGAAATTAAGCAGTTCGTCATCACTTAACCGTCTATAAACGGAATTACCTTGAGTCTTGAAAATTCCGTTTGGTCTTACATCATAACGAGTAGTAGTACTGTGACGGCGACCAAATTTGTCGCTCCATTCCTCGTGCCAAACCCATGTTCGCTCATCCAAACAAAAGAATTCCCTGTTCTGCTTCTCGGGAATAGGACCAAATAACTGGCCACCAATTCTACCCTCATAATGGATAATATCTTTCATATCCTTGATCGGTACTGATAGGGCTTTTTTAATCGAATCAATCATAGTAACTAAATCTATTAAGCAGCATCAGGATAATCTAGAAACAATCTGTCATCCTGCTCACTATTGTTAGTACCTTCGTCATAAACACTTAAAGCAGCTCTTCGAGCTTGTTCCACGCTCAAATCGAATACATTACCCTGGTTAGCTACACTTTCCTGAGTACTATTTTCGCTGGGAGCAATTGCTACACTTTCCACCACAACAGGTAACGGTTCTTGGGTTATACTAGCGTCTGCTTCTTTAGGCTCTTTAATGTGTTCACCAAGTCCACGAACTATAAGTTCACCCCTTGCCTGTCCTTCGGCTGTAGCAACGCCTTCAATAACTACACGAAGCCTATGCTCGACTTCGTTTTCCCTTCCCTTAAATTTTTCCTCTGAATCGTTAAACATTCCCATAACCAAAGTTCTATTATAACGCAAAAAGCAAGTCCGCATTTGCTGAAGTTTTTCGCGCTACCTCCTCTAAACTGATTTCTTTAATTCCAGACAAATATTTTGCCACAGTCACTACATGTTTTGGCTCATTTATAGTACCACGATAAGGGGTTGGAGTCAAGTACGGTGAGTCAGTTTCAAGGAGTAGTTTGTCAAGTGGGATATTTTTAAACATTGCTTGCATTTCGGTTTCTTTAGCAAATGTCGCTATACCGTTAACTCCAATGAATAGATCCCTTGCTAAAGCGCTCTCCAGAGTTTTGATTGAGTCAGTAAAACTGTGCAGGACGCCCCTAATGCCCTTATAGCTATCAAAGATAGGCCAGAAATCATCAAAGGCCTCCCTGACGTGAAAAATAACTGGTAATTTTTTCTCTTGGGCCAAATTAAGTTGAAAGTGTAGTATTTCGGCCTGTAAACTCGGATCAGAATGATTGTAAAAATAGTCTAAACCACATTCACCTATAGCCACAACACTCTCCTTTTTGCCAAGTTCAGCGAATTCATTTAAAAGTGAAGCCTTTCCCGCATATTTTTTCGCCTCATGAGGATGAATGCCAATAGAGGAATATAAGTTTGAATACTTTATAGCTAAATTAACTGCTAGCTTACTGTCTTCTAAATCACAACCGACACATATGAGTTTAGCTACTCTGTCTTCATAGGCTTTTTTAATAACTTCTTCAATGGATAAACCGGAATTCTGCCATAGTTTAGTTGTATGGTCCTCCCAAATGTCTTGGCCAATAGATTGGATATGGCAATGAGTATCAACAAAATTCATTTGGTTTCAATTTTGGGAAAGAGAGTGCCATCAATACGTTTTATTCTATCCCCATTGAGTGCTTCGGTAATCTTTGCCGAAGTTTGAGGTAAAAAGGGAGTAAGTAAAGTTGCTATTTCAGCAATACTGCTCATAAGATAAGCCAACACTTCCCGCAAATGGTCCTTATCCCCAGATTTAGCAATTTCCCACGGCTTTTCCTCGTCAATATATTGGTTTAGACCCCTTACTTGTTCCCAAACTGAGTCAAGGGCTCGATCGAAATGACACTCCCTGATCGCCTCAACGTACGCAGTACTGTCGTGTTCAGGTGAAGGTATTTCGCCAACATCACCATCAAGATAGCTTATGGCCATAGCTAAACTTCTCTGGACTAAATTCCCTAATTCGTTTGCGAGTTCACTGTTATAGACTTCACTAAACCTGTCCCAACTAAAATCGCCGTCTTCATGGCTTGGGATATGCCTAAGCATGTAATAGCGAAAAGCGTCAACGCCATGCACTTTAATAACATCGAACGGGTTAATAACATTGCCGAGGCTTTTACTCATCTTTTTTCCATCTGCAGTAACAAATCCATGTACATATAGCTGCTTGGGCAGTGGCAATTCCAGGGCTAATAGCATTGCTGGCCAGATAGCTGCATGGAAACGCAGGATATCCTTGCCAATCACTTGTGTATTTGCGGGCCAATAGAGCTTAAAATCTTCATGCTCGGGGTATCCAAGAACTGTAATGTAATTCATTAATGCCTCAAACCAGACGTACATTACTTGCTTGGGATCTCCAGGTACTTGTATGCCCCAATCAATCTTCTCTTTCGGCCGACTAATAGATATGTCTTCAAGGCCTTTGTCAATCAGTGACAATATTTCATTTCGCCGGCTTTTCGGGACTATCTCAAAACTATTGTCAGTTATTGAATGTTTAATTTTGTCTGCGTAGGCACTTAGCTTAAAGAAGTAATTCTCCTCCTCTATTTTCTCATAAGGTCGGTTATGTGCCGGGCAGACACCTTTATTTTCCTTGACTTCTTGTTCAGTAAAGAAGGCCTCATCACCGGTACAATACCATCCAACGTATTGGCTTTTGTATATATCTTTTTTAAGCCGCTTCCAAATTTCGACAGCTCTTTGTTCATGACCTGGGTCAGTAGTCCGAATAAAACGGTTATTGCTGATGTCCAGATCCTTAGCCAGTTCTCTGAACCTTGCAGAGATACCGTCTGTATATTCTTGAATGCTTTGGTTTTGTTCTTTAGCTCTTTCTGCGATCTTGCCACCGTGTTCATCCGTGCCGGTAGAAAACATAACTTCATCTCCGTTCGCCCGAGCATAACGTGCTAATACATCAGCATAAAGCAGCTCCATTGCAAAGCCTATATGCGGTTCTGCATTAACATAAGGTATGGATGTTGTTACGTAATATTTTCCCATAAGCTTTAGATATTTTAGCAACTTTACAGTTCTAGTGCTTCCCTTAAACGAGATATAAACTGCTTCTGCTTATCAAACAGTTTTATCTCAGCACTAGCTAGATCAAACCATTGTATTTTATCTATCTCGGGGACTTGCATCAATTGTCCTGAATGTAGAGGCCATTCCATAGGGAAATAATTACTCTTAAAGCCACTTGTATCTGAACTAGTGGTGCGAGCTGCCCAAATATGGTTAATTTTATCGCTCGATTGGGTAATTTCCCCAAGATCAATAAGCTCTGAGTCAGGTGCAAGTAGACCTGTTTCTTCGCTAAATTCCCGTTTAGCAGTACTTATTTTGTCTTCATTTGGCTTGGCTTCGCCTTTAGGTATTGTCCAGAAGTCTTTTTTCCCCCACAAGGGTCCACCAGGGTGAGCTAAAAGGACAAAAATCTCACTACCCACTTCTCTAAATAGCAAAATACCGTAACTAATCTTAACCATTATCTTCTAGCAATTTTGCAAATTCTTCATTTTCGCCTGGATCAAGATCTGTGAATAAGTCGGTCTCGTACTTTTCAGATACTTGGTATAGGTAGTCTTCATTGTAGCGGGGGTAAACGTGGAAATGCACATGATTCTGTTTTAAGCGACCCATCTCCATGAAAGGACGGTAATTCTGGCGGATATCTACTCCTTCTCCCAATTTGCTAACTAACTTCTTTTCAATGAAAAATATCAGCTCGAAGATGTCATTAAGCTCTTCTATTGTTAATTCCCAGGGTTTTTCAATATGTCTTTTGGGCGTAACCAAAAAATGGCCGGGTACTTTACGGGGATTGCTTAAAAATGCCTGGGCATAATTGTTTTCTTTAAGTACCCTTCCCCCTAAGTTACAAAATGGACAAGTACTAGTGGATTTTGTCATTGTTTCTCCTAACTATTGGTGGGGCTACATGGACTCGAACCATGGGCCTCAGCAATGTGAATGCTGCGCTCTAGCCAACTGAGCTATAGCCCCGCTTTAGATACATTATACGGGGCGGTCGACATAGTCATGGCAAAACCGCTCAAAAATCGCATTAGTCCAGCCAAAGCCAACCTGAGATGGATAAAGGCCTTTCTGGGGCGGTTTATCTGGATTAACTACATTGTATTTCTCCAAGAAAACACCGTGTCGATTAAACCATTCTAAATTACAGATAAGCCATTTGGTAGCTATCCTCCTGGCATCATGATGATAGCCGTAGCGTTCCAGCCCTTGTACTACTATGTAGTGTAAGGGCGCCCAGCCATTAGGATATGCCCACTGAGTGGGCAGAGAAGTAAACTGCGCTGATGGCGTAAAGTCGGTTGTAGCTAAACCACCTTTGTTTTCAAAACGTTTGAGAGCATCTACCATTACTACTGCCTGCTCATCGCTCACCATACCAGCCCACATTGGAAAGTATGACGCCAGAGAGGGAATTCCACCCCGCTTGCGCCTGGTATAATCATAATCATAATAAAGACCTTTGGATTTATCCCACATTAGTTCGTTCATGGTTTCCTGCCTAGTTTCTGCTGCCGACTCCCATTTACCAGCTTCTTCCCAATCGTTATTTACTCGAGCTAGTTTTGCAAAATCCGTTTCATATTTATAAAGAAGGGCGTTTAGATCTACTGGCAAAAAGTTAAGTGCTCTACGATAAAAGCGAGGCGTCATATCCCATCCGCTTTCTGTTTCAGCAATGTCGTTTAGGTAATTAGTGTCATAGTACCGGCTCAAGCCCCGATATACCTGGCGTGCGTGCGGCTTATGCTCCCCCATCCAAACACTCCGGTATTCATCCTTTGCGGCATTCATATGGTCGTTTAGCCAACCAATGTCCATCTGGTAGTGTTTTTCCGCATCAATAATAAAAGAGGTAAGGAAGGGTGGCTGTGACCTTCCAGTCATATAGTGCTGTGATGAATTAGGAATTATACCGAAGTTCTTAAATAAGTAGACTAAATCATCAAGGATACCCAAGACTAGTTCCTTGTGGTCATCATCCCAAAGTGCCTGGACCATAAAGAAACTATCCCAGTAAAACAACTCGTCAAAGTCAAATTCATGCCCTTCCGCTCGGGAAGGTACAAGGTATGGGTGCGGCAAGCCTATTAGGCTTCCCTCATCCTTTGGGTGGTAACGGATTAAGTGCTGCCAATAATTACGGATATACTCCCTTGCTGGAGCGACCTCTTCAGGGGTAAGCACATGCTCTTTTCTTGCGAGAGAACCAACGTAATTTTTTGCTTTTTCAAATGTTAGCATCGCTATTTTTAAGCGTAGTCCCGCTTTAGGCTGCGGTCAAGAAATTTGGCTAATTACACCATCTATGTGTTGAAAAGGAATTATTTTTCATCCACTCTAGAACGTTTTTCCGTATACATGTTTTTATCTACACGACTAGTGAAATCTTTAACAGATTCACCTGGCACGTAAATAGCATATCCAATTGAAAGAGTCCCAACTCCTTCTGGCAGAACCAATTCACCTGGGTTTTGGCTCTTTCTAAACTCTGCGATTACAGCTTTAAGTCCCGAATCTAGCTTCATATGAAGTTTTTTGCATCTCTCTTCAGGAGTCATTCGATCGCCTTCGAACCTATCGGCTCTAGGAATAAGGTCGGCTATAATCCAGAACTCATCTCCTCCAGGCCTACCGACAACACCGCTAACATCAGATTGGCGTAAGTGATCATCTAGGTATGATCCAATCAGATTTAATAATTCATCCCCACGATCATGGCCTAAAGTATCATTAACGTCTTTAAATCTATCCACGTCACCAACAAACAAAGCAAAAGGAGTACCATTGTATCTTTCAATCTTGTCTCTTAAAAGACCACGAATAGTGTTGCTATTTAAAACTCCAGTAACAGCATCAACAGTGGCCATATGACCCAGTTCGGCAATTCTTCGTTCTTGCCTGGCATTATCTTCTAGAAGTCTACGTAACCTCTCTCTAAGCACAGCGTTCTCAGCTATTGCCGCATCGTAATAAGGATTATTCAAAGGGAACTCGCCCATGTGCATATTATAACATATGTACCATTTTTCTGCAATGTTCCTGAGTTTTATGCGTGTTCCTAAGGATCGCTCTCTATTTTGTGGACCCGCGAATATTGAAGTTTTTACGTGATAATGGTTAGGCTAAATCCTGCATATTGTCGTCTAGCATCGCCATTCGGACATAAAGTCCATTTCCGGCTTGCCTAAAATACCTTGCCCTAGGGTCATCGTCGGTCGTAACCGGTAATTCACCCTGTCTAGGCAATGGGTGCATAATAATAGCTTCTTTAGGCAAAACCTCCAAGGCAGCTGCACCTAAAACAAAACTTTCTTGGCCTAGACTTAGTTGCTCTTCTTTATTTAGTCTTTCTAGTTGTAGCCTTGTCCAGTAAACAACATTAGCATCCCTTAGCGCATCAAACATTTCACTCGTCTCTTTGTATTGTGTGTTATGTTCTCTAAGTTTTGCTTTGATATCCTCACTGATTTGAAGTTCTGGAGTGGATACAAATGTAATTTTATTATTAGGGTATTTGGACAGTAATAATGCTAGAGAGCGGGCCGTCCTTCCATGGGCTAAGTCCCCACCAATTACAACATTATGACTATCTAAACGACCAAATTCATTACGAATTGTATACATATCTAGTGCAGCCTGGGTTGGATGTTCACCCTTTCCGTCTCCTCCGTTAATAACCATGACCTTGCTGACACTAGCCGCTAAATTAGCATGCCCTTCCTCTTTGGTGCGCAAGATTATGCCGTCTATGCCATACTCGTTTAAAACTTTGACTGTATCTTCGATAGATTCACCTTTAGCCGCAGAAGAAAATTCTGACGCGTTTTCCGTTCCTTCTACGCTGATCCCTAACTTTTTTGCAGCTATACCGAAACTAAATTTAGTCCGCGTTGAAGCTTCATAGAACATAGAAACAACAAGCCTACCGAAATGCCTGACCATAACTTCACGTCTATCGCCAATATTTTTATCCGTTTCACGAAAAGCATCAGCTTTAACAAAAAGTCCTTCAAGTTGTTGAGGAGAAAATTGTTCTGAAGCTAAGATGTGATACATGACCCTATTCCTTGCACCTTTTGACTTAGTTTAATTTTTACTAATTAGACGGTCGATTGCTGAGTGGAGGTTTTGAATGTCTGATGCTTCAATACCAAATAGCGAATCATAAAGCATAGGAATTGTTTCTGTTCTGCAAGACTCCTCTTCACCTTCCCTGAAAAACTCCAAAGTCCATTGTCTTGGTTGTCTAAAGCTACTCGGCCTGTATATAGCAATACTTAAACCAGTATCCGGATCCATCCTAATCCCATGAAATTCAAGAACTCCGTTTTCTGTGCCTTTTTGTCTTGATTCTAACACCTTATTTAGAGCATTTCTTATAGCTTCCGCTGAAGTATCTCCTTCTCCAGTATGAGACAAAAGCATCTTTAGGCCGCTAAGACTTAACTTAGCCGGATTTATTTTAATACCAAACCTAAACTCTGCTTCTATTAGAACATCCCTTTCCCCAACCACAGCTCTCGCTTTTCCATTCGGAAGAGCAGGAAACTCCTTAACAAAACATCTTTCCCTAAGAGCCTCACCCAAAGCCTTATCTAGGTCATCACCGCTCGATAAAAGACAATCAGTAAAGGCTATCATCCCTTCCGAAGGAGTCCATGGCATTACCGGACCCTGTACTAATTCAGTACGTTCTATTTCAAACATTAGTATATGTTTACTACTTATATAATGATTGAGCAAGCAATAGCATAATGATACCGAATTAAAAAGACCTCTTATCACAAAGGTCATGATGCTTATGGTGGAGCTGCCGGTAATTGCAACCGGGTCCGAAGGTTTACTTTGATTAGTCTTCTACAGGTATAGTTCGCTTTAAAAATCTTAACGACGACTATTTAAACGAACCAACATTCCGTCGCTGCAATTCAGTAAGACTTAGATAAATTACCTGAACATTAACTTACCGCATCCAGAAGATATGAAACGCCTTTGTTCTACCTGGAATCAAACTTGGCGTTGCTTTAGATTTAAACTAAAGCTGGTGCGAAAGCTGGAGCGCGGAACAAGTTCTTTGCTGCATCAGCTACGCGATGAAATGCGTTTGCATTTACTTGTAGTTTGCCTATAACGCTGACAAGCGGCCTGCTGATCTAATCTGTAAATCCAACGTCGAGCTAAATTCAGCCCCATTCGTTATCACATGTGAACAGATCACCTCTGTCACACTATTTAAAGTATAGCATTTTAAACAGATAAATTAAAGATCGCTATTGTAAGATCTTGCCATTCGTTCAGCGATAGTTCTTGTGGTCGTGTATTGTAATCAATTCCGACTTGATCAAGATATTCTTTTACTTTTTCTTTTTCTAAATGTAAGCCCCCACTTAAACAATTAAGAAGTGTCTTACGCTTCTGACTAAAGCCAATTCTAACTAGCCGAAAGAAGCTATTTTCCATATCTTCGGGTATTAAAGGAATTCGTCTTCTTTCTAAACATATCACCTGAGAGTCAATTTTAGGAGGAGGTGTAAAAAGCTCTGCTGGTACTATTGGACCTAAGGTAATTTCCCAATACACCTGAGTTGTAATCCCAAGGATAGACAATTCGCCTGGTTTAGCTGCTATTCTTTCTGCCACCTCTTTTTGGACTAAGAGAACACATAATCGTGGTGGATTTACCGACATACTTAACATCCTTATTAAATAGCTAGTCAAGTAATAAGGAATATTAGCGACGACCTTATATTTATTTGGCAATGTCCTAAAATCAAAGTTTCTGATATCTTGGTTTATAATCTCCAGTTTGTCATTGTCACTAAAGCGTTGCTCTAGTTGACTTATTAAGTCCCGGTCCAGCTCTACCGCTATAACTTTCTTTGACCCTTCTAGCAATAGTTCAGTTAAACTTCCAAGACCTGGCCCTATTTCAAGGATAGTATCACTAGACTTAATATTTGCTAATTCAGCTATATTTTCAAGGATAGCTGCATCACTTAGCCAATGCTGGCCAAGTTCTTTTCTAACCGGAGTGCGTTTATCATTCATTAATCTGCCTTACCAAAATCTATTATGTTTCCAGAATAAGTAAGCTTGTGCCCACCCATGAAAATTACTACTGCCATAGTTCGCATACCAATTACACCACTTAAGCTGAGTGATCGGATTGGTTGCCCAATCTACACCAAACGTTGACATCTTTATGGCAGGAGTAGATTGGCATAATCCATATCCATAACCACCATATGGGTCATGAATTTGTGCGTATGATGGAGGACAATATCCATACTCTCCCTGCCATTTAGTCGGGCACCATCCTGACTCGTGACTAATGATGTAATCGGCATAAGTGTAGTCGCTGGGCGGAATACCTGCTAGTGCCATATCGCCTTTAATACCCGAAAGGTTTGTTCCTTCAAGCACAATCTGGGTAACGGCAGGAACCGTAACAACGGTTTGTATGGGAGTTTGAGACACTACCGTACCGTTGCTTAAATTAAGCTGATAGGTTATTACCTCTTCGCCTGGTGAACCTTGCTGCTGAATGGCGCTAGTACCATAAGCTAGGGAGTTGTCATATACCGTATCAACAGGCATTGGTATTGCTTGCGTGGTAGAAGTTATCTTTACCCCATGCCGCACAAGAGAAATCTGCATATTCGCTTCTATAGGCGTATCTAAGGATGGGTAGATCTGGTCATTTGAGGCTAGTTTAATGTTCTCTTCTTTTAGCAACTCTCCGACAGTTTTTGCGTGAGTCTCTACAACTACAGGCGTTCCATAGAGATTAAAATTTATTGGAGTTGCTGGATCGATTATTACCTGCTCACCTATTGAACCTTGCTTCAAGAAATTGGTTGAAGGCACTGTACTAACATAGTCCGCAGGATTAACTTTAATACCTGCCTGTGCGGCTATGGCCCTTGGTGTTGCCGCCGCGCTAAAGGTGAAGCTGTTTTGACCATTGTCCACTATTTCAACTGGTACCGCCCTGTAAATATTTATACGAAAATCATCTTGGTTTATTCGAGTACTTAAGCTTGGCTCAACAACATCACCTTGGTTAAGTCGAATATTTAGCTTAGAAAGCAATTTACCCACCGTTGGCTCAATCGATGGCACTACTTGCTGTACGTGGTCATGGTTAATAATTACCAGAAGAGGGCCAGGTTGTTGGCTAGCTTTGGATGGCAAAAATAATAGCAGTCCAATAACTGTTAGTACTAGAAGCCCTGAGAACGCAAATATAGGGATCGCAAACGGGTGCCTTGAAGCTTTCCTAGCCGCTTTGACATGGCGGTTTTTGGCTCGGATAAACCGCCTATGATATATCTTAAACCTCTTATGCATAATCTAATTTATGGCTTAGCAGGTGTATCTTTAGGCAAGCCAGCGCTGCTTGTAATTGTATCACTAGCCTTTAGAGCTTCTCTATAGGAGCGAAACCAATGTCTAGTTTTCTTGTTCCCTTTCCTTTAAAGTAAATGGTCGCTACGTCTCCGTCCATTTCAAGTACCGTACCAACACCAAAAAGTTTATGGCGCACACCATCTCCCTCGTTTAAGTCTGGCACCACACGCGGCTCGTCACTTACTTTGGATCTTATAGGTTCAGCTATGGGCGGTGTACCCCCCCAATCGTTACTGACTACAGCATCAACCTCATTAAGGAAACGACTTGGCGGGTTGTGCTGGACACCACCAAAAAGCAGTCTTGAACTTGCAGCAATTAGATACAGTTCCTGGCGAGCCCTGGTAACTCCAACATAGGCTAATCGCCGTTCCTCCTCTAGTTGTTTTTGGTCGTAAAGAGCCTGGGAATGAGGGAATAGCGTCTCTTCCATGCCCGTTATAAATACTACCGGGAATTCTAAACCTTTGGCAGAATGCAGTGTCATCAGTGTTACGGCATCACTATTTAGATCCAATGAATCAATATCGCTGACAAGAGCAACTTCCTCTAAGAAATCTGCCAATACAAAATCTTGGTATTCGCGAGCAACACTAAGCAGCTCTTTAACGTTTTCCTGTCTCGCTTCACCTTGCGGCGTACCGTCATCCAAGTACTGTAAATAATCTAAGCGACGGATTAGGCTATCAATAAGCTCAAAAGGACTGTTTTTAGTACTAAGGCGCTGAAAACTTAGTAATATATCTGCTAGCTCCCTAAATCCATTAACGGCTTTAGTGGTTAAGCCGTTGCATTCATTGCTCTTAGATAAGGCTTCAATTAGAGATAAATTTTGTTCATTCTGCCAGATTAGAAAACGACTTAGACTTTTAGTGCCGATACCTCTTGTAGGTATGTTTACAATACGTTCAAAGCTGATTCTATCCTCGGGTTGAAAAATTAGCCTTAAGTAAGCTACTAGATCCTTAATCTCTTTTCGGTCATAAAATCTCACTCCGCCAATAACTTTATATGGTAAACCAAAACGGATAAAAGCTTCTTCAATGGCTCGGCTCTGGGCATTTGTTCGATATAACACGGCAAATTCACTATACTTACGCTTTCCACTATTAACCATAGAGCCTACACGCATACAAACAGCTTCAGCTTCTGCTCTCTCATCTCTAACTTGAATAACTTGCACCGGTAAACCATCTCCAGCATCAGTCCATAATTTCTTCTCACTACGTTCATTAACTTTATGAATAATTGCCTGACCAGCTTCAAGAATATTGCGGGTTGAACGGTAGTTTTGCTCAAGCTTAATAACCGTGCATTCGGGATAATCCCTTTCAAAGTTCAATATATTTCTAAAATCTGCGCCACGAAAACCATATACTGTCTGCCAGTCATCACCAATTACTGCAATATTATGCTGTTTATTTACTAAAAGTTTTATTAGGTTGTACTGTGCAGCATTTGTATCCTGGTACTCGTCAACCATTACATACTTAAATTGCAAGAGTAGTTGTTCGCGAACTTCCTTACTGTTCTTTAGCATCCTGACAGTCTCATTGATAAGGTCGTCAAAGTCCAACCCACCAGCATTCTTAAGTTCCGTTTGGTATAACGGATAAATCTTAGCTGCTGTCTGAGCCGTAGGGTTATTGGCATGGGTCAGATACTCATTTGGCCCAATGAGTTCATTTTTGGCCGAAGAGATTAAATGCGAGATCACTCTAGGAGGGAAGGCCTTTTCGTCAACCATAAGTTGACGGCTTGCTCGCTTAACTGCAGCTAGGCGATCTGATTCATCAAATATAACAAAAGTCTTAGGTATGCCAATAAAGTCTCCATAGCTCCTTAGTAGCCTTACGCAAATGGAATGAAAGGTGCCCATGTACGGCATAAAAGAACGGCTATTAGAATCTACACCAATTAGAGCAGCGATACGGCTACGCATCTCCTGGGCGGCTTTATTAGTAAAGGTTACGGCTAGAATTTCAGACGGAGTTACTTTACTTGTAGCCAATAAATAAGCTATACGATGAGTTAAGGTTTTTGTTTTTCCACTACCCGCACCAGCCTGAATAAGCAGTGGCCCTTCGGTAGTTAAAACTGCCCTTACCTGTTCATCATTAAGACCTTCAAGAACCCTATGGTCACCAGGGTACGAGTCCAGCTCTAAATTCATGCTTATATAATTGTAAGGTATAGACGAGTATATTTCTCGTAATAGTGTTTAATTTACAAGGGTTCTTATTGGCTAGTTGAGGCTATCGTAGTGTTGTTAGCTAGATCAACTGCTTTAAGATTGTATGAAACGCAAGTTTTAGCCTTAGTAGTGCACCCTTTTGGGCTAGGGTTATAGACATAGGCTACGCCACTGGGTGGCGTAAAGATATTTTGTTCGATCTTAACACTGGAACTGGATAGCCCGCTCTGGCTAGTCAGCTGGGATGCTGACAATGCTTCTGGATAGGAATTATTATTTGTAAAATAAACGCTTAGAAGTTGGCCTATTTCAGATATAGCTGATTGGGCTATAGTTTTATTAGTTTGCGTCAAGTTATTAGCTTTAATAGGGGCAGTTGGCTTCGTCGCAGTGGCTAAAGAGGATATGGGCTTTAAACTAAAAAAGTGTGTATGTGGCAGTTTATATGAGTTAGATATTATCCCGGCATCTAGAGCTACATCTACCCATGCTATTGCTAAGATTACGCAAATAATTGTGCCCAGAAAAACCATGCGCTTGTTACGTTTCTTCTCTACCTGGTTAATGGGAAGAAAGTACTTTTCTGAACTGACAAGGTCATTAATGTGCTGAGCATGCTCTAGTGACTTAGCGGCAGCTTCTTCTTCGGCTTTCTTTTGTTCATTTTCTGTTTGAGC
Source organism: bacterium (assembly GCA_021848145.1). GTDB lineage: Bacteria > Patescibacteriota > Saccharimonadia > Saccharimonadales > UBA4665 > JAJZWH01. The sequence continues at coordinate 36,115 of JAJZMX010000001.1, read as the reverse complement.
TATATTGTCTGATTTTTTAGGTTCATTTTTCGTATTGTTTGGTAGTTTCTTATCCTCTGATGGCGAAGAAGCATTTAGATCTGAGTTTTGTTTATTGGAATCTTCCTTAGCTTGAGTTATGTCTAATTTTGGAACGCTAGGTTCAGGTTTAGTTTCGCTAATTTTAGTTGGTTCTTTTTGCTCTTCATCTGGTGTATTTTCTGATACCTTTGGGCTCGAGGAATCATCCTCCTCGGGCTTTATGCCCGGGTTTAAGGGCTGAATATTGATCTTATGTTTAGTGTTTATTGACTGCTCTTCGGGCGATTCCTTGTTGTCTTCAGTAACTATAGTTGGATCCTGCATTAAAGGTCCATGGCCAACAATGACCGGACGTGAGTTAGGAGCAGCACTGGTTTTAGTGGAAATGTCGAAAACCTTGTTGCTAGACTTTTTGGTATTGTCTGCCACGGCCTTAAGCCTCTTTTCCTTTATCCTCTTCTAAAGCAACTAAATGAGCATTGTTAATAATATCTTTAAAACGTTCATAGTTGAGACTTGCCCGTCCAACCAGAAGGCCGTCAACCCCATCTATAGACATGATCGACTTAACAAATTCAGGCTCATCACTACCCCCATAAAGCAACCTCATGGAAGACTCTGTTTTCTCGCCGTATAGCTCTCTAACTTGGTATCTAATCCAACTAATAGCCGACTCAATCTGGTCTGGCTTAGCTGGTTCATCGGCGCCAATTGCCCAAACAGGCTCATAGCCTAGTACAAGGTTCTCCGCATCATCGCTTGTAAGATTACTCAGAGCGGTAACAATTTGGTCATGAAGAACTTGTTTAGTTTCCTTCTGGGCTCTTTCTTCCTTTGTTTCTCCAACACATAGTATTGGAGTAATCCTGTTGCGAACAGCAGCCGCTACCTTGTCTCGAACAACTTCTAGGCTATCGTTAAAGTATCTCCGCCTCTCTGAATGGCCAATAATGGCATAACTGACTAAATCACGCATCTGGTTGAAAGATATTGCACCAGTATAGGCGCCTTCATCAACAAAATAGCCGTCTTGGGCTGCAAGTTTAAATTTACGGTGGTCAATTTCCTGACTTAATGGCTGTAGGCATAGGTAATTAGGCGACAGAACCACCTCAACGTCATGATGCAACTCCACATGTTTATCTAATCTATTAGTAAGCAAGCTGGCCTCATGGAGGCTTAAGTACATTTTCCAGTTTGCAACAATAAGCTTACGTCGATTCATAATGCTTATCCATATTGTACCCTACTCATCCTCTAGCGCTTCCACTCCTGGAAGTTTACGGCCTGCCATTAACTCTAAGCTAGCGCCACCGCCTGTTGACACATGGCCAAACTGATCTACTAAGCCACGGTTCTCAATATATCCGACGGTATCACCACCCCCAATTAAGCTGAAGGGACGGTGACCAAATTGGCCTAATAGTCCATCGATAACAATTTCGGTGCCATGAGCAAATGGCCCAATTGACCCTAATAAGGATTGTGTTTCCGTTACGCCCATAGTGCCATTCCAGACTACAGTATTAGTTAGCTGCATGCATCCAGCTATAAAGGAACCACTAAATGGCCCTATGTCTAGTATCTTTTCATGTTCAGCAACTATCGTAGCGTCCCGTGGTACTCTTTTAGGATAGTTCTCAATATCTGCAACCATGTGAGTTCCCCAATCAACTATTCTAGTATTGGCATTTGAATCAACGCTGGTTGCAACAACGACATCACGAGGTAGGGCAAAAATAAACTCGCGTTCTTTTCCTTCCTTATTGGCTATGGTGATAATGTCTTTGGCTAGAGGGAGTTCTTCTCGATCAGCCAAACTATCCCCAATTTTGACCCCTTGAGCTAACAAAAAAGTATTGGCCATAGCCCCACCTATAGCAACTATGTCCGCCAGGGAAATAAATTTCTTAATTAAATCTAGCTTGTCTGCAATTTTAGCACCCCCGATGATCGCCATTAATGGGCGTTTTGGTTCAGACATGACATTAGTAATAGTATCTACTTCTTTCTTGAGTAAAAAGCCTGAGACGCTGGGAAGAAATTTAGTAACTGCAGACGTGGAAGCATGAGCCCTATGAACTACACCAAACCCATCCTGTACAAAAAGCTGTGCAGGTTTAGCTATTAACTTAGCGAAACCTTCTGAATTTTCCGTCTCCTCAGGATGAAAACGTAAATTTTCACAAAGTAATATTTCGCCTTGCTCTAGCTTTTCTAACTTCTTTTGGACCGGTTTACCAATGCAGTCTTCTGCAAAAACAACTTTTGCCCCTACTAGTTTTGACAACACAGGTACTATAGGCCTTAGTGAATACTTAGTGTCAGGTTTGCCATCAGGTCTGCCTAAATGGGATATGAGGACTGGCTTTGCATTATGTTCAAGTAAATATTTTAGGGTAGGTATTGATTGCTTAACCCTATAGGCGTCCATAACTTTGCCGTCAGAAATGGGTACGTTATAGTCTACCCTAACCAGTACAGTCTTTCCTTCGCAGTCTATGTCTTCGATCGTTTTCTTCGTAAACATTTAATCAAGCATCCTTACCTTTATAGTATCTGTTGTTCCAACTACACCAGGATATTTTCCAGAAACTGTTACAACGATATCCCCCTTAGCGAAGACTTTTTTATCACGTAAAAATTCTGTTAATTTAGTGGCCGCTTTTTTGTCTATGGGCCTAATAAATGGAACTACTCCGTAAACTATACTCAACTGATGAGCCGTACGTTCATCGTCAGTAACTGCAATCAACGGAACATCTATTCTTCTAGACGAAATGTTAAAGGCTGTGGCACCGGACTTAGTTTCAGCAACTATAGCTTTGGCTTTTATGGTTTCCGCAAGCTTAATAATCGCCTCTGATATTGCACTTTGCATAGATGGATCCTTCTCGCTTTTAAAACTTACGGATAAAGGCGAGTGGGTTTCGGTATAGCGTATTATCCTCTGCATGGTTTTCACAGCCTCGATTGGATAGTTTCCGCTTGCAGTCTCATCACTAAGCATTAAACAATCCGCACCCACCAGCACGGCTGTGGCAACATCAGACACTTCCGCTCTTGAAGGCTCAAGTTCTTCGGTCATACTTATAAGCATCTGCGTGGCAACTATTGTTGGGGTAGAATGAAGTTGGCCTAGCCCTATGATCTTTCTCTGAACTACTGGGATGCTCTCTGCGGGAGTTTCTACTGCCAGGTCTCCTCTTGCTATCATGACCATGTCAGATTCTGAAACTATATCTTCCAAGTTGTCTATTGCAGATTTAGTCTCTACTTTGGCTATAACCTTTGCCCTATAGTTCATTCCTGAAAGAAGTTTCTTAAGGCTATTTACGTCTTCAGAAGACTGTACAAAACTTAATGCTACATAGTCTATGCCTTGGTTCGCCCCCCATATCAAGTCGGATCTATCTTTTGCGGTAATGACATCACCCTTAAAGTCAGTATCGGGAACATTTATGCCCTTACGTTTTATAAGTATTCCGTTGTTTAGCGCTTCGACATATACAATCCCTTCCCTAATTGCCGTTACTACTGTATGAACACGGCCATCAAACAAGAGTACTCTTTCCCCCCTCTTTACTTTAGCGCTCAGGTCGTACTGTGTTGGAATATGGCCCGTTTGACTAAAGTTGGCTTTGTGCTCCAGGGGCAAGCTCTGACCCTTAGTTACCTCAATAACTCCCTCAAAATCACCAAGTCTAATTTTTGGACCCTGCAAATCCTGAATAATGGCAACATGCCTGCCAAGCTCATCTTCAGCCTTGCGGATCCATTTAATTTGGCGTTCCCGTTCTTCGTAAGTACCATGGGAAAAGTTAAGCCTGATACCATTAGCTCCAGAAGAAATTAACTCTTTAACAAGTTCATAACTATCACTTGACGGACCAATAGTTGCAATTATCTTTGTACGTCGCCAATCATGAGGCTGTTTATAAGTTTCAAGTTTTGTTTTTTGTCCCACCATGTCTGAAATAAGTATATGGTCTCTAAGATAAAAATTAAAGAGGCTCTATGTAGCTAATTTCTTTTCTATCTTGGTTATTCTTTTTTCATGGCCATGTAAGTTTTCGTATATGGCATCAGTCATTGTATTAATAACCGAGAAGAGATCTTCGATTTTTTGGTTCAGGTTAACCTTTAAGGTGTATATCCGATTCTCTACAGCTTCAAATTTATGATCAAATTTATCGTCCAAATAATCAAACTTATTGTCTACGTCTTTAAGGCCAGAGGCTAGAACAGCTACCTTGGTGTCTACGTCTTTAAGGCCATTTGTTAATGTTGCAAGCCCAACATCAACTTTCGTATCAACTTTTTTAAAGTTTGAGTCAAATAGATCTATTTTTTATCTAGTTTAACTATTAGCTGTTTAATCTCTCTAAATTGATCGCTCATTTGGACTTCCATAATACTACTTTTTCATAGCTTTTGATGGATAAAATAGTACTTCGAAGCATCGCTGGCAGTTAACGTTCTTTTATCTACCTCATCCCACCCAACCCTATTCATTTCCGATATAGTCCACTGTCCTGTGGACTTATTTACACTTTCAACAAATGCTACATGGCCAAGTCCTCCGGGTGCATTTGGGTCTTGCATTATCGCCCCAAAGCTCGGTATATGATTAACAATATAGCCGTCAGCAGCCGCCCTAATTGCCCAGGTAATTGCATTTCCCCAAGTATTTGGTACTGGCTCACCGATTTGTATACGTTTTAATGCAACCCAATAAGTGCATTCTCCGTAATCGTAATTATCGCTTGGATTTTTTGGACCAGAAAAAATACTAATAGCAACTGTAGTAAGAGCACTAATATTAGTAACGCTTATTATTGCTATAACGGGCAAAAACATTACGAATAAAACTATTCCTAATGCCAAAAAAGTAATTCTTCTCATTAACCATAAACCTCACTTGGATCAGTGGTTATTAGAGGGTGTTCGTTTTCAGAAGCAACCACGCTTAAAGCAACGTGGTTTAAATCGGCAATAATTAATGCATCACCACGGTCACAGGTTAATAAAAAACCTTGCTCATATTCACTCAATTGAAATTCCTTCGCTACGTTTTCAATGGTGGTAGAATCTTGTCTCATTAAGATACGTAATGCACTCTGTGAGGCTATTGCCCTGCCATATTCACTTGTTAGGAAGTCATTCGCCTGTTGAGATATGATTGCCACACCAAGCCAGTACTTACGCGCTCTTCTAACAAGCCCAGCAACAAAATGACCACTTTGTTCGTGTTCTAGTAATAACCAACCTTCATCAATAACTAGAAGTCTTTTTTTAGGCTGTTGTTTGACCCTGTGCTGGACGTAATTCGCAATTATTACCATCATAAGTTGCCTAATAGAGTCCTGGAGATCTTTAATATCAAATACTACCAGTCTGTTGTTAAGGTTTATGTCGGTAACGTGATTAAAGACATTCGCGAGAGATCCGCTGGTGTATCTTTCAATTCTTTGCGCTAATCTTAACTCACCTTGTTTTAGCAATTGATCATAAAAGTCCTTAATCGTAGCTTCCTTACCGTCTGCCTGCTCATAAGTAGACATAATGGCACTGTCAACTATGCTAATTTCTTGAGCACTCAAGCCTCCAGCCATTAACGATACTATTTGGATCAAGTCCTGAATATGCTCATTTAAGACAGCTTTGTCGCTTATATTAATACCTAAGTCGAAGGGATTAATATGTTGGTTAGTATTAGCCGATAGTTTTATCGAAGTACCTCCTACAGACTCTGCAAGTTTTAGGTATTCTCTTTCTGGATCAATAACAATAACGTCCGTTTCGAGCATTAACTGTCTTAGGATCTCTACCTTGGTGGCATAACTTTTACCGCTTCCTGATTGAGCAAAAGTTATACTGTTAGCATTATTGAGACTGAAACGATCCAACATCACTAAAGAATTGTTTGACTTATTAATGCCGTAGAGAATGCCATTTTCTTGTACTAATTCTGATGACATAAACGGAAAACTAAGTGCGGCTGAACTGCTATCTAAGTTACGTTTCTGACTAAGTTTGTCTTCTGCTCTAGGCAATACAGATTGCATTGAGTCAAGCTGCTGGTATCGTGCAATTTTTGTGAAAAACAACTTTGTGGCAAGCGATGTTTCTAGTATCTGGCTTAGCTTATTCAGGCCTTCAAGAGAATCGGCGAATAGAGCAATATATATAGAAAGTTGAAATAATTTTTCCTGCCCACGCTGTATTTTGCTCTTCAATTCCTGTGCTGAATCTAGGGGATCGGTAATGTCAGTGCCAACAATACGGCCAGATTTAATCATGGCTCGTTTAGTTGATTCAAGTTCAGTAATTTTCCTTTGAAGCTTAGGAAGCGCGAGTGCTGAATTTATCTCTTCGATATGGAAGGATATGTCTATGTTGTGGTTAAATTTTACTAGGCCGTCCAACCAACCCGAGTGGGCATTATATGGATATCCAGATATATACATTACCCTGACGTATTGTCCGTCAATAACTAAATGGTCTTTTTGTTCTTCTAGTCCCGAATAGCTAATTAAGTTGAGGGGATCTTGTTCGCCCAAACTTATACATGTGCTGGAGTTGTTATTTACATATGGTAACTTCATTTTTTTGCCTCCACGAATAAGTCGTGCATATGGTTTAAGATGGCATTTGTCATAGGCTGGCATTTTGCTTGCTTAGGATTATAGAAGCTATAAAAAAGAGTCAAAATTTCAATGCTGCTGAGTTGCTTAGTGTGCATTCCTAAGCGCTGAAGCCCCTTGGAGATAATGTCTGTTCTCAGGTTTAGTTGCTCTTTTACATTTTCGAAATCATGTTTTTGATCAGAGTCATAAGGAATAACTACATAGAAACTTCGACTAAGTATTTTATTTACGTCGACGAGACCTCTAACGTAAGCTCCGTAACTCTGTAACTGGTTGCGCCAAACGTCGGATTCTTCTAGTTTGGATTTGTAAGATATATCGTGCAAGTAATTATCTAGATCAATTTCCCTGGTTCTAACAATAATTTGCAAACAACTCCCTAATCCATTAAGAAAATTCTGGTAATTTTCAGTAAGTGCATCCTGTTCGGCTTCACTTTTAAGTTCAAAATTTATGGATGAAGTTTCGATCACGCTACGATACCGGAAATTAGATATAGCAAGTATTCCTTCCTGCACAAACTTGATGTCTATTTGCTTCTTAGCGCCATCACTTGTTTTGAATAATTGCATTTAATCGTCCTTCGCTATTAGTGAAAAACAGTACTTTTTTATTCTCTAAAACATCAGCTAGCAGTACCATTTGGGCTGGCGTTACATGACTTGGTCTATTATTACTTTGAAGCGTAGTAATATGGAGTTTAGGTGCATTAACAACTTCCGGTTCTATTTGTTCAATCTCAGATTTAACCTGATTGGTTAATAAGTAAAGCTTCGGCCTTGCACAGTAATTAACAATAACTATGATTAGTTTTAGCAATACTTGACCATTTATCCTTAAGGCCAGCAGGGCTAACGGTATGGACATTATCGCTATCAATACTAATTTATATAGCCGTATATGAATAAACGGTGGTAGCAAAGAAAAAATTATTGCCGATAAAAAGACGGGTAATATAAGTAAAATGATTTGGGTTAGAGTGAGGTTGGCGGCAATCGTATCTTCAATGGATGTAATCTGCGCAGGAATAATGGTTGTTTTCATTTTTGCTCCCTTATTTCTTTCGCTTTCCCTGGCTGCTGGAATGTTTTCGACTTTACCTCGGGCATTTTATTGTTGGTGCTATTAGCGATTTGATTAACCGCACCGGCATAAACGTATCGAGTGCTTAAGGCAAGATAACTGACGCCATTAATAAAGCTTCCCCCTAAACGCCGGGCGGTTCGTGGACCAATACTTGCGTAATTTAATTGCATTAACACTCCCTGCGTCTTTATTAGCGCAATAAGCGTCGCCAAGCCCAACAATAGAGACATAACCGGATCCGGATTGTTGCCCCTGGAAACGACTCCCGCAAACAATGATCCGGCGAGACTTAAAATTATTACATGAACGAACAGTACAAAGACGGTGGACAAATATGCCTTAAGTGCATTTTCCGCAAAATCCCTGAAACCCGGTATCAGCCATAACAACACAACAATGGGAGCTAATATCGCTCCCAAATAAAGCACCACAATACGACCAATGTAGTAAATAAGCAGAATTGCTGCAAAAACTATAAAAATTACAAATATTATTAATGCGGCAAGACTATAACCTGAAGCCCCTGAAATTACTTTTAGTAATTCATGCCATGGCGTAGTCTGACCAATTGAAGACCTGACCGCACCAATCATGACATTAGAAAGTTCGATTGCTCCATCAAGCACATATATGGACGTGTTGATTAAAATGAAGGCAAAAAGTAATTGTGGCAAAATAGTAGATAGACTAACCTCACCAATACCTAGGTGTTGACCGCCCATCACATGAAAACCAAGTAGACATATTACTAGAGCTAGAAGCCCGTCAGCTATGCCTGTACTAATTAGCCATAAATGGGTAACGCTTGAGTTGTGAGTTAGTAGTGGTGTAGATTTGGTAAAATAATTTAAAGCTAAAATAAACGGTTTGGCAGCAGCCTTTATTACATCTACTAATACTCCAGTTATAGCTTTAATTAATACTCCAACCAATCCGCCACCACTTGGAGCTGTCTTAATAGAACTCAATACGGGCAGATGGTTTGTACTGCCACTCAAAGCCGCATTATAGGTGTGACTTAAAATCAGGCTTACCGCAGAAGCAGACAATACGATCACAAGTCCAATTAGAGACCTTATTAACATTCTCTTGGCTCGCTGTAGTTTTTTGGGGTCACCAGAACTAGTTATGTATGACAGCCCGCCCCATACTATGAAAAAGGCACACAACAAGCTTGCCAGGACTGCCATGGAACTAACAATAGGTGCAACAAAATTGTTTATAACAGGAGAATGTCCCATCAAAGCCTTACCACCCCAAAAGCTGAGCTAGCTAGACTAGTAACTATATTGCTCAATACAAATGCCGCTATTGCTATAGCTAGTCCAAGTGCCGAAAATATAATTGTCCGTTTAGCATGCTCTAAATTATGCGGATTGCCTGAACTAGTAATGTATTTAAAGCCGCCTATAACAAAAAAAGCGGTAGCGATTAATCCAGCTATTCCAGTTAAAGCAGTAATTACGCTTTTTATAAAATTATCTATTTGCCCCAAGTTCCCGGTTGCCGCAAAAACCGTATTGGGTATTAAGAGTGGCAAAAGTCCTATAACAAAAAAATTGGCTACTTTTAATAACTTGTGCTTGAACTTCAACATCCCCTACCTCGCTTTAATTTAGGCGGATTATAGGCAACAAGAAAAATTTCCAGCAATCGATTTAAAAAATAAATATTAAAAGACTGGATTTATTAACCCACAGGGCATAGTGTTAGCTGCCACTATATTTCCTTAATTAAAGGGTAGAATAGTGACAATAGCATTACCATAATACTTATTAAGGTTCTTTAATTTTCAAATATTAAAAAAGACTTAACTTCGCCTATTGTTTTTTTCTGTGCTTATACGGATGCCAACATCCTCTTTCTTTGGGTCAATATATATTTCACGCCGCACATATTGAGTTAAGGCGAGCTTGTCTGCTTCAGTAAGCCTAAACCCAGTAAAACTCCGTGGCCATAGTTTTAAGACCCTTACAGTGTCAAATTCAGACGCGTACAACAAAATTCTAGCCTGTAAATATATCCAGAAGAGCACTACGAACACTAAACCCAGGCTCCCGTATAGAGAGTTGAAGTGCCTTAATTCATGAGTGATTAAAAACCCGGCTAGTAGCTGTACTATCTGTAAGCCAATTGCAGCAACTATAGAGCCATAAAGAAAATCCTTGTAGCTATGCATAGTTGAAACACTAAGCTTAAATACAATCATTAGTGACACAAAGATAACTATTAAGCTTCCGAGGAACGTCAATAAACGCATGTAAGTAGGATCATGCAAGCCAGCTGCATAGGAAGATAGAATGCCACTAACAATAAAACCAAAACCACCAATAAATATGATTTCAATAGATCGGATGGCGTCCTTTGGAAACCCAGCACGCAACGCCATTGGTACTTGCCATATATGATTCATTGCGCTTTGAATAGAATTGGCAACTCCTCTAGAACCATAGATTGTTAATAATAAGCTTATACCTAGAGCCAAGCTGGCGCCCTGTTTGGTGTGTACTTGGTTTTGAAGCTGCTTACCCGCTATAGGTAAATAAGTATTTAAAGCCTTCAATACATCAGACCTTAAATGCTGGCTTCTTAGAATGGATAATTGAGCGACGGACAATATTGCCACTAGCAAAGGAAAGAAGGACAAAAATCCATAGTACGCAATTAAAGCCGACTGGTAGCCGCCTTTGTCCTGACCGTACTTTTTGTACACAGAATAAATAAAACTAAGATATCTTCTTTTTAACTGGAAGTCATCTATTTTTATCTGAATTTTTCCAAGAATATTCTTGGCCTGCTTCGAATCGATATACTCTAAGCTAACCTTGCCGACAAATTGAGTCATGTCACTTTGAGCTTTTAATCGCTTTTATTACCTCTTGCACAATATATGGGATATTGGTGGCAATATTCAACTTCTCCTTAACATTCTTTTTTGCCTTATTAACTTTGCTCTTTACGGCTAATACCAGAATAATTCCAAATATTAAAAAAATAATCATTAGAGAGGTGTAAATTAGAACCGAATAGGCGGTAGCCGTTTCAAGAGTACTCACTATTTTTCTTCTCCGTTGTAGTCTTTGTTAACTTTCTGCTTATTTTTTACCCGTTCTTTAGCTACTTCGGCTGCTCGCTTACTTTCCTTGGCTGCAACTTTAGTTGTTTCAATAGCCTCATTGATCTTAGACTTAGTACTACTTTTAGTATCCTCCACTTTATTTGAAATAGTTTCTTTTATCCTATTCAGAGTATCTTTAATATCTTCCCTAGCCTCGTCACCACTTTTTGGAGCAACCAAGAGTGCCGTAACCATACCAACCGCTGCACCAGTAATAAAAGCCGCAAAGATTTGTCCACCAGAGTCGTGATTCGTATTGCTCATGTATACAAAACTATCAATTTAGTTAAGAATACAGCAGTAAAAATTACTACCCTTTATTGTTTAAAGAGAAGACCAATGGCATATCCAGCAATAGCCGCACCCATGCCAATTAAAACCATTTCCAATATATTCTTGATCTGACTACTTAGATTTATTTTAGCTTTGTAGCTACCAATGCCGGCTAGAACCAATGCTGATAATACAGCTGAGATAATAATTGCTAGTGATGGCCTTAGGAAGAAGTATGGAATTAACGGTAGAAAGGCTCCTGCTAAAGTCGAAACTCCAACAATAAAGGCATATTTATATACGTCATTTTTATTGATTGGCCGCAACTCAAGCTCTTCCCGCATCATGGTGTCCACCCATAAATCTTCATTTTTAGTAATATGATCCACTATCTCGTTTAATAAGCCTCCACTAAAACCCTTAGATGCATATATATCTTCAATCTCTTGCCGTTCCTGTTCTGGTGCTTCTTTTATCTCTCTAAATTCACGGGCACGTTCAGCATCATAATGATCTCTGTCGGCCATCATAGATGTATAGGCAACTGCACCCATTGAAAGTGTTTCTGCGATAATTGTCGCTAATCCACCGGCAATAATGACTCTTGTGCTATTAGTTGCGGCCGTTAACCCAAGTAGCAGCCCCAGAATACTAACTAAACCATCCTGGCCGCCTAAAATAACTTCAGAAAGACGAGTTCCCCTATTATGGGGCTCATGCTTCTTGAGATCTGTTTCTTCCTTCTTTGCCACAGCAGTAGTTTACCAAATTAAACATTTTTTGCTTATAGCAATATATAGCCTTTGAATCTTGTATTCTTAAAAATACGCTATGATTTATTTATGCTTAGAAAGATTTTTGACCAGACCAGCGTTAAGATGCATACCAGAAAGTACCAAGTGCTTAATGAAGTTCGTATTTATAAAGAAAATATTATTCATAATCTAAATGTCTTTAAATCCCTCAACCCAGATTGTTATATCTCAGCAGTGCTAAAATCCAACGCTTATGGGCATGGATTAAGGCAAATTGCAGAAATACTAAACGATTCCCAATGTGAATTTATTGACATTGATGGCTATTTCGAAGCACATAAAATAATGAACCTCACTAAACACAAGATTCTCGTTATGGGGTATATACTCCCAGGCAACATAAAGCTCCTTGATAACAAAAAGTGCTCATATGTCATACAGGATCAGGACAGCCTTAAGGCACTCGGTGAAGATGGTAGAAACTTTAAGGTACACGTTGAAATAAATACGGGCATGAACCGCCTGGGCATAAACCCAAATGAAATAAAAAGCTATTTAGAAACCTTGAGTAAATACAAAAACCTTGAGCTAGAAGGCGTGATGTCCCATTTAGCAGATGCCGATAATCCGGACGATTCCTATACAGATATGCAGATTAAGGTTTTCGATAAGGCAGTAGCTCAAATTCATAAAATTGGATTCAATCCTAAATATATTCATATTGCCCAAAGTGCAGGAAGTGCTAAAACCAAGAGCAAATATGCGAACGTTTTAAGAGTTGGTATTGGCTTATATGGAATAAACCCTTTAGAAAAAACCGATAACAACTATTCAAAACTTACTGATTTAAGGCCGGCCATGGAAATACAAAGTACAATAATAAAAGTATTGGATTTAAAGCCTGGCGAAAGAGTAAGCTATAACGGAATATATAAAGCAGACTCAGAGCGTAAGATAGCAGCATTACCACTCGGGTACTACGAATGGGTGCCAAGGGAGTTGAGCGACAAAGGCTTCTTCACCTTCAATCAAACTAAGCTACCAATAAGAGGCAGAGTTTGCATGAACCACACAATGATAGACATCTCAGGAACCAAATTAAGTGTTGGAGATAAAGTCTGTGTTGTCAGTAAGGACAACAAACTAAATTCTATACAAAACTACTCTGATAAATATGGGTTATTTGCCTACCACTTACTGACTCGAACTAATGAAAGCATTAGAAGAACAATAGTTTAGGGTAATACTAAAATTTTATTGGGATAGTCAGTGAGTCTTCATTTTTAGTAAGACCGGAAGGGTTGTCTTTTTGCAATACTAAACTACCCGTGCCCGATGTATTACCGGTATAAGTTAATTGCGCCGAGAATGGCACGAGCGCGCTGGTTTGCCAATTTCCTATTAGATGGGCTGGTGTTTGAGATACTATAGCGCCACTACTATCTATAAGCTTGATTGGGAATTCAGCTTCAAATGACCAATTCCCAGGAACCTCACCAATAACCACTACTGGGCTTGATACAGTAGAGTTCTTAGCAGGACTAAAAACCATAATACTTACACCTTTAAGTGAGGCGTAACTGTAGCCCGCACAGGTAGGACTAGGTGAAGACTGACATGCCTTGTTGATCTGTGAAGAAAGACTAGAAACTTGTTGGTTTAAATCGCTTATCTTGGAATTCTGCTGACTTAATTCGTTGTTAAGATTACTTACCTTACCATGCTGCCATTCATACACCGAAAAGGAAGCTGCGGCCGCAACAACCAGTACAATTAGCGTCACAAACAATACGCTTAGCTTGCTATAGCCATTGTCTTTACTATTCATAATTAAATCGTATTTTCACTTGGTATTTTTATCTATGGCAAAAATCACAGACCAGTTGCTAAGGGGGAATATAGTTTAGATATGGACAAGAAGTTAAGCGCTCAATTGGCAAGTATTTCAAAGGATTCAAAAGACAAAACACTTAAAGTGCTAATAAACGCTTTTGCTGACAAGAGTTTTGCCATATTGTTCTTATTTTTAATGGCAATCCCAGCCCTACCCCTGCCAACTGGGGGTGTTACTCATATATTTGAAATAATTGTGATGTTGCTATCAATTGAAATAATTATTGGCAGAAAAAGTATCTGGCTACCCAAAAAATGGCTAGTTTTAAAGCTCCCCAATAAATTTTGGACACGGACTATACCTACCCTAATAAGGCTCATTAATAAATTGGAAAAAATAACAAGGCCTAGGATGAGTGGTTTGGTAATTAACTCTTGGTTTATAAGAATAGTTGGAGTATTCGTCTTTATGTTTTCACTATTTGCATTTTTAGCACCACCCTTTTCAGGTTTGGATACACTACCCTCATTAGGTGTTGTTTTGCTCTCTCTGGGTATAATATTTGAGGATTTACTTATACTTGTAATAGCAACTATAGTTGGTGCTATTGGCATCAGCCTCGTATTTTTACTGGGTAGCCTAGCATTCCAGTTGCTCTAGTCTTTATTCTTTAGATCTTTCTTTAGTTGATCGAATTGCTCTTTTGTAATCTCGCCCTTAGCATAACGCTCTTTAATAATATTAATAGGATCTGCTGCATTTATTTGGTTATTATTGTTGCCGTTCCCCTCAAAATGACGTATCCAACGTATGAAAGCATAAGCTATAAATACCAAAAAGATTAACCATAACACTCCTGTAAATATCCCCCAGCCCCAATCATATCCATTCATAGGTCCATAAAAATACATATACATATGCCTCCTTACAAGCAAAGTCTATACCCACAGACTAGGGTTAGCTATGATTTCACTCACATAGTAGACGTTAGCTATTTGCATAAGCTATATCTTTGACCTAAGTAATCATAGAGAGAATACATGGATCTAGCGAAGAAAGTTAATCAGATTATGTCATAATTATCTCAATGGTTTATAAAAAGCAAAAACTACATCATAAATGAGTCCTTTAGATTTCGTAATATCTTTAAGTCTTGTGTCTGTTGCTGCAGGGCTTCTTGGGTCACTCGTTGGTATTGGCGGAGGAATAGTAATTGTACCTGCCTTAACCCTTATTTATCACGTAGATATTAGGCTTGCCATAGGCGCCTCCATATTATCTGTTATTGCTACTTCGTCTGGGGCAGCCGTAACTTACGTTCGCGAGAGGTTAACCAATATTAGGACTGGTATGTTCCTGGAAATGGCTACCACCGTTGGGGCAGTCGTTGGGGCATACATCACTACATTATTCTCTTCCAATATACTATTCATACTTTTTGCAGCTGTACTTACGTATTCTGCGCTAGCTATGTTTTTGAAGCGTCACCAAACCAAGGTTTTGACTTCATCAAAAGACCGTCTAGCTAACTACTTTAAGCTGCATGGTTCCTATTTTGATAAAAGTGAACATAAAGAAATTACATATAAGGTCGCGAATACTAAATTGGGACTCACATTAATGTATGTTGCGGGCATGATATCTGCCTTACTTGGTGTCGGTTCTGGCGCCTTAAAGGTTCCAGCTATGGATATAGCTATGCATATGCCAATAAAGGCATCGGCAGCCACGAGCGATTTCATGATTGGTGTAACTGCCGCAGCTAGTGCGGGTGCTTATTTTGCCAGAGGGCAAATAAACCCTTTTATCGCTGGTCCAGTAGTAATTGGAATTCTAGTAGGTGCGGTTATTGGATCAAGGTTACTCAACAAAATTACCCCTAAGTTTGTTCAGGCGCTATTTATGCTTGTCTTAGTAGTTGTGGCTATTGAAATGCTGCAAAGAGGGTTATCGTGATAGACAACAATGACAAAAAACTAAGGCGCATTGAGCTTTATACAAGTACAGCTCTTCAAGTAGGCGTAACACTTAGTGCTGTCTTTATAATAACCGGCGTAATTCTCTTTTTAATCAACCATAAACAAACCACTTCTTACCATATATTTGTTAATCCCGGCTATTTATTTCCACACAGCTTTTCGGCACTAGTAAAATCCTTAAAGAGCAGTCAAGGAATTGGCTTTATTGTTCTAGGCTCATTATTGCTAATACTTACACCCATATCAAGGGTAGCTACATCAATACTTCTTTTTATTTATCAGAAAGATAAACCAATGAGCCTGGTTACATTATTTGTCCTAATTGTACTAATTAGTTCATTCTTTGTTGGTATTGCTGTCAAATAATCTACGCTTATTTTCGTTTTAGCTATATAATCAAGAATATAAATCAGGAGTCTGCTTATGAGCAAAAAGACAGCTTTAATATTAATAGCAGGAATAGTGGCGATTATAGTTGTAGTTGGCATAGTTCTATCGGTCGGTTCCGGTAATAATAAAGGGAAGGCTAGTACATTGGTGGTCAACTCACAAACTAAGCGCATTCCAAACGTTAATAACTATGTGCTCATTACAAAAAATGCACCTAATATAGGCGCTTACCTAGCAAATCCAAGCGGTTACGCCGTTTACACATATAACTCAGACAAGCCAGGAATAAGTAATTGCACAGGCTCGTGTCTAGCTTTATGGCCCGCTTACCAGGATACCGGCAAAACAACAGGGCTGCCCGCCAACATTTCCACCATAAAACGTAAAGATAATGGCGAAATCCAATATACGTATAAAGGTATGCCTCTTTACACTTTTGCTTCAGATAAACCCGGCCAAGTAACTGGGAACGGCGTAGCGGGTTTTAAAGTCGTCCGCCCATAGGTAAATTTAAAATATCTTGTCTTTTATATATGTAAAAGTCTCATAGGATTGCTGAACAACAGTATCATGTCCAGGCAAATGCACTACTGAAACTAATAACACCAGAAAAACGGCTAGATAAGCAAATGAAAGAGTATTTCTCCTAGGCACACTGTCTCTGTATGCTGGCGCATTACCAATAAGCGTTCTGCCGAAAATCCTGTCTAAGTAATAGCAGATAAGGTAGTAAAAAATAAAAGTTACAAATATATTGTAGACTAAACCCCTAGAGAGACGACGAGCTGACGTATATACGGGATTAGTATTGTCAAAAACTATTTTGCCCTCTTTCTTTAAATCATGGAGTAATGCAAGCTCGTCGCCACCCTGAGCAATATTTGTATGATACTTAGTCCAAGCAGACTTCTTAAATGCAGTATTAGTAGCAGTTATATAAATTGGCCTGCCAATAATTTTATAGATTAGACTAATTAGTCCGAATAGAAGTTTTGGGTATTGTTTACCCCACCATGGGCCATCCCCAAATCTACACGAGCCTGCAACAGCGACACAATCACTGCTCTTTTTAAAAGACTGGTCAATATTTTCAAGCCAGTTTTCTGGCTGAATAGTGTCGGCGTCCGTGGATATGACTATTTCACCATTAGCAACTTCAGTTCCGGCTTGGCGAGCCCAGCAAACGCCAGGCCTCTCTTCACTAACTACCCTAACTCCGTAGGACTGAGCAATGGAAACTGTATCATCTGTACAGTTATTGTCTACAACAATTATCTCAAAGTCACCTGAATATTTTTGCTGGAGCAAAGATTCAAGCGTTGCGCCTATGTATCGGGCTTCGTTGTAGCAAGGAATAACTATGCTGAAGCGGAGCTCTTTTCGTTCCATTTGTTATATAATTATCGCACAAAACGCTAAAAAAGCGATAAATTCACACTTGCTTGGTACTATAGTAATTATGCAGAAAACAGTTATCTTGTCGCCTCATTTTGATGACGCCGTATTTAGCTGTTGGAATTTACTTCATGATAAGAATGTCTCTGTAATAACAGTATTTGCCGGCATTCCGCCTAGGGGGACTAGAACTTTGTGGGATCGTGTTTGTGGAGAAGCAGACAGTAAAGTTATGGTCTTAAAGCGAATAGAAGAAAATAAAACCGTGCTCAAAGCCAATGAGGTTAAATCTTATAACTTTAATTTTCTAGATAGACAATACCGGCAAGATAAGCTTGATGTTTCAAAAATAGTTAATTCAATACTAAAAAAGACTTCAGAAGAAGACATTGTATATTATGCGCCCTTAGCTGGAAGTAAGCTATGGCGTCACCCCGATCACATAGCCCTAAGAGAAGTTGGTAAAGAATTGTTAAAGAAAGGCGAAAGTGTCTACTTTTACGCAGATATACCATATATGCAGATGCCTTCAAGAACCTATGAAAGCTATATAAAAGAAATGGACAAAAGGGCAAGCGCCTTATTGGATAGAATTGTATCAACCAAAATTATCCAACTAACCTCTAAAGATCAAAAAGCTAAAGTAAAGGCCATGAAACAATACAAAACCCAATATAAAATGACAAACCTAACTTCCTTTGGGTCACTAAGTAGACGAAAAAATATTGAGAAAGAAATAATTTTCAAACTTAATCCTATCTAACAATCTATTTAGTCCAATTCGTAATTTAGTCTAATATATCCTTAAAAGGATAGGGAAAATTGACTGAATTAAAATCTAGACCACAATTTAAAGACCTTATTAATGATGTTTCGAATTCTTTCCGGGAGTTAACGATTCATGACCGAATTGGGTACAGCCCATCTATTGGTGCGGATATAGATACTGGCTCTAAGGACACGCTAAAAGCAAGAGTTGCTATAGCAGCCCTAACAGGACTAGTGTTTGCTGCCGAACGAGCTAGAAATGCTGCCACCTTAGCTCAATCATGGAGAAATTTTAATGTCGGAGCCACTGCAGCGATGTACAACTACTCAACTGGAAGATTTGGCTATCTTGATGGATATAACGTTAAGCCCTCTAAGGAAGGTGGCTTAAACCTTCATGCTGAGCAAATTGCATTATCTAAAGGCAGAAGTAACTCTCTTAACAGACTTGTTGGGATCGCAATTTACGCTGATCCTAACGATGAAGATTCTAATCCTAATAGGCTTAATACTCTGCCCCCTTGCGACAGATGTATTAATATGATGACTTCTGCCCCCGAGGTTGATGACAGAACCTTAATACTAGGAACTAATCAAGACTTAAGTTTGTGTGAGCTTTATACATTTGGATCACTTACTGGCAAGGAAAGTGCATTTTTTAAGTTACCAGCATTTAGCCTTAAAAATGATAGCGATTTAGAAATTTACGATAAAGAAATTCAGCCAATAGCTATGTCAAAAATCTTTAGATTATTTGGGTTGACTTAAGGGCTTTCCATAATGTTTTTCCATTTCCTGAAGAAGATCTCTGTAGTCAGTAACTCTAAATAGCAAAGAGCGGCCACTCTTTGTAACCACGTCCAGAAATAGAGTGGTTAATAAATGTCCTCTTTTACTTACAATTTTATATCCTTTTATGTCCTTATTTAGAATAACAAGAGGACCAGGCTGTTTACATTGAAAACGCTTTGTTAAATCAAAAACAAGCTTATCTTTACTAACAAGCAGATTACCACGTAGAGTAACATTAGCCACCCTGGAGTTAAGGAGGGTCATCCCCTGGAAATCAAAAAGCCGTTGAACGGTAGATCCTGCAATATAACTTTTGTCGCCGGTCAGCAAATAATGTCGCCTCCTCTTAATACGATCAATCATTAGTAAGACCAAAATTAGTAAGGGTATTATAGCTAATCCTATCAAAACCGAAATATAGGAACCTATGCTGTCATGTTTTGAAGCCATATCGGCAAACACGAACAGTAAAACTGCTATCATGAACATGAAGTAAAATATCTGTGCATTCATTTGCGACTTCTGCATACTTTAATTAATCCATTTAATAACAGGATTGTCTAGAAAAAGTACTTTACTAACTTGCTCAGATGGCAATCTCAAATTCTTTAAGTTTCTTATCTCCAGCTTCGGTGGCTTGATGCTGTAAATTAAGTAGTTGTGAATATATTCCACCACTTTTAGCTAAGTCCCGTGGAGCACCTATCTCATCAACTGTTCCGTTCTTTAGAGTTATAATTTTATCTACCTGACTAATAGTGCTCAGCCTATGGGCTATTATTAGGGTTGTCCTATCTTTCATCAAATGTTCCAGTGCTTGCTGAACCATATGTTCACTTTTGCTGTCCAAGCTAGAAGTCGCTTCGTCAAGTATTAATATTGGGGGGTTTTTAAGTAGTGCTCTCGCAATGGCAATACGCTGCTTCTGTCCACCGCTCAGTTTAAGGCCTCGCTCACCAATCTCTGTATCGTACCCTTTTTCAAACTTAGAGATAAATTCGTCAGCATTTGCTGCCTTAGCGGCTCTAACAATATCCTCATAAGAAGCATTGTTATTTGCATAGGATATATTCTCTCTAATAGTTCCACTGAACAAAGCGGGTTCCTGAAAAACCACACCAATATTACTCCTAAGACTATCTTGTGTTACTTGAGATATATTCTGTCCATCAATTAAAATTTTGCCAGAAGTTACGTCGTAGAGTCTTAGTAGTAAATTCGTTAAGGTCGACTTTCCCTCACCCGATTCTCCAACAAGTGCAACTTTACAGTTGGGATCAATAGTAAAACTTATGTTTTTTAGTACTGTACTATCTTTACTGTATCCAAAGTTAACACTATCAAATATTATTTCTCCGTTATTTATGACAAGTGTCTTTGCCGATGGAACATCAACGACATCTGGTTCGGTGTTCATGATTTGGTAGTAGTCACGACTATCACTTATTGCCCTTTGGGTGTTTTGGACTATCATACTGATTGTGAATATTGGTGTTCGTATCTGCATGCCATATAGAATTAGAGCGACAGCTTCACCAGGGCTCATTACCCCCCTAACCCCCTCAACGAAAATATACAAATATACTGCAAAGAAAATAACGTTCAAAACTACCCTGCGCATTACATCTTGTTTGTGCCAGAACTTGCTCTGTGGAGCATTAAGTTCATTAACTTTGCCATAGTGATGCTTAAATATTGAAAGTTCTCGGCCTTGTTGAATATAGCTTTTTACCACCTTTATTTGGCCAATAGCCTCGGCAAACCTACCTGAAGCTATATCGTAGTTATGGTTCTTCTGCTCTTGATAGCTACTCCATTTTCCGGAAGTCCGTACCGTCATGAAAATGTAGATTGGGTAGAGGGCAAATAACATCAGTGCAACCTGCCAGCTGTAATATGCAACTATCGCCAGAGCAAAGATGGTAGTAAACAAGAACTGTAAGAAGTTGTTGCTCATCATCTGAATAAAATTAGTAATCTGATTTATCGAACGATTAAGACGATTTATGAGTTTTCCAGATAGTTCTCGATCAAAGAAACTCTGGGGTAAATTTAGCAAGTGCTCAAAATAACGGCGACTGAGAATAAAATTTAGTTTAGTGGACATCTGGTCGCCCAGATAACCTCCGATGTTATTGAAGATGTTCTGTAAAAAGTCGAGCAAAAATATGCCTATAGCCAGAAATACTGCAAATCCAAGGCTAGCAGACTTTCCCTTTGAAATATCTCCAATAGCCCAACCAGAAAGCAAAGGCTGCATTAGCGCCGAAGCACTAACCAATATAGTAAAAATACCTATGGCAACGTAATAGCGCCATAGCTCTTTTGCAGATAATAATATCTTTCCTAACTGTCTCATAAAAACAGATTGAATTATATCAAAAGAAGAATAGTTTAGTGATTAAGGCTTACAAAAATAGCTGTTATTCGGTGACTTTGACATCTCGCCAAAAAGCAACATAGTTGGCAAAGTTTTTCTTAACTATATCTATAGCCGTTGGTTTAGGTTCGGGATATGTCCAGGCATTATCTTTACTGACGCTTCCGTCTTTTTCTACATTAAAGTATTGACAAACGCCTTTCCACGGACAAGTGTAAGGAGTAGGGCTTTTAGTTAGGTACTCCTGTTTAACTGAATCTGGTGGAAAATACCAGTTTCCTTCGATGTAAATTAACTTGTCTTTATCCGCTTCGGCTATTACATGATCGTTCCAGACTGCTTTCATAATCTTAGTTTAACAAAATTCCCGTTCCTTGCTAACACACCAATGTAGCATTCAATGGATTAGAGCATGTCTTTACATCTTTATTAATTTGATTAGTAACTCCATGTGTACTTGAAGGGTTGCCTTGTGTTGGCAAGCCTATTCCTCCACTTGATGTTTTGGCCGAACTCTTG
Organism: bacterium; assembly: GCA_021848145.1. Classification (GTDB taxonomy): domain Bacteria; phylum Patescibacteriota; class Saccharimonadia; order Saccharimonadales; family UBA4665; genus JAJZWH01. The sequence continues at coordinate 14,155 of JAJZMX010000001.1, read as the reverse complement.
CTTGGACTATATGCACCTATTAAATAACTTGCGACAACTGCAAGTGTTATGAGAACCAAAGCAGCTATAAGCAACTTAATCGGTGGACTAGATTTAGGCATACTATTAATAGTAGGGCCGTTAAGTTGTAGAATTGCATCTGCTTCAGCGTCAGATACGTTTAGCTTTGCTTTATATCCATGCTGGAACTGCCCATTCTCGTTCGGGGTTGAAGAAACGTTAATAACTGGTTGCTTAGAGATAGGTTGAGCGGCAACAGGAATATTCCCATTAGGAAGCTCTGCTGGTTGTGCGTTTACCTGTTTACTAGAACCAGGATCTTGCTGCTTTTGCTCATCCATTGCTTAAATTATAACCCTGCAATACTGTTGTTATACAATATCCATAATTAATACAATTCCGTGAAAAACAAAAACTCTAAGCTGTTAATAAAACAAAGCAGCAAATCAAAGAATTTTTAAAACTCCGACGGTCTAACTTTTTGCATTGCGTTTAGTGATTTTATCTTTAAAATGTATTAGCTTACTAGGTTAGCAAAAACTATTATTCTCTCATTAAATTTACTTGTGCCAGGTATTACGTCACCGGTACAAGTAATTAAGTTAAGGCCAGGATGACCAGCTACTACTGTTGTCATTGTTGCTGGCATATCAACATTGCCAGAAGGGTAAACCTGTTTTCTCACAACTTTATAAGTTCAGATATTAATCCGCTATACAGGTTCTCTAAGGTGGTAATAAATATGTCAGAAAATAACGTGCCAATTAAACAAGACTCAACATCTATTCTGGTGAACCAAGCCAAAACGTATGGGGACAGGTTTTGGTTGATCTACTTAATTCTTCTTAGTATTCAAGTTTAACTCCATTTTTTGATGCAACTTGTTCGATCCAACGTTCAAGTCTGGCGAGTTGAGCATCTCTAGCGGCATTATCTGCTTCAATATCGTCTAGTCTCTTTAGGAAAGCATTAAGAGTGGTACTAAATGATCATACTTCTCGTTAAGCCCAGCTATGTCTTTTTTTAAATCATCAAAGCGCGTATCAATATGTTTTGTTAGCTTTTTATAGATATCATCAAACCCTTGATCTAGAACTGATTTAAGATCCGAGCTTGTAACATAGTCAGACATTGAAGTTTTATTATATCAAACTTACTAAGAACAGTTCTGGTGAACCACATACAAACCAACTATAAACAATTAGTGGCTGAAATTATTAGGTGGAACGAGATAATGCGTGGCGTTTATGAGTTTAAGCCAACATTAGCCTAGAAGAAGATACTCCAAATATTTTCACTCATTTTACTGTCGTTACTGTCGTAGCGTCGTTTACAGATACGTTTTTTAACTCCTTATGCGTCAGTATTGACAGTGGATTAGGTTAGGCTAGATTATTGACTATGACTAAGCTAGTAAGAAAACAATTTTATGTTTAAATTTAGCTTATTTCGAGTATAACTTTAAGTCTTTCCTTGACTTCACTTAGTTTTGTCTCCGTAATTGTTCCAAGCTCTCGCTTTATCCGAACTTTATCCAGTGTTGCTATCTTGTCTGGACGGATAAAACTGTTAACTACAAGCGAGCCTTTAGAAAAATCGGTTTTTGATAGCTTCACAGCTTTCCTGCTACCATAGTCTTTACTTGTTATCTGGCAAAGCAAGATATCGTTAAAATCAGCCAGGCCTATCACCAGGCACGGTCTAAGTTTATTACTAGATAAATCAGAAAAGGGGAAAGTCGCTAAAACAACTTGGCCTATTGATAAGCTTTCCACGCCTCTTCCTCCTCCGGGCGTAACCAGTCCTTAGCAAAAGATTCTTCTGAGGCAATAGCAAAGTCATCTGTAACTTTATTTTCTTTTGCTGGCACAATCTTTATTTCACCTTTCTTAACCTTTATCTCGATATTTTTTTTAATACCACTGAGAATAAGAACATCTTTAGGAAGACGCACCCCCCTAGAATTTCCGATTTGTATAATTGTCGACTGCATAGTAATTACTATTGTAATCACACTCTCCACATATGTCAATACCGGCATGTTATAGAATGGTGAACCACATACAATCCAACTATAAAGAAATTGTAGCAGAAATTATTAGGTGGAACGAGATAATGCGTGGTGTTTATGAGTTTAAGCCAACATTAGCCTAGAATAAGATACTCCATACATTCCTCTCAATTTTACTGTCTTTACTGTCGCAGCGTCTATGTTGAAAATAGCTTTAGTGATTTCCTGTCAGCCTTTTGCTTAATATCTTGATAAACCATAGACAAAAATTAAATACCCTGATTTTTTTAGTCATATCAAACTATACTATTGATATGAATCTATACCATTCTTCACCAATAAAGAATCTAAAAACAATTAAACCTCAACGTACTTTAAGTAACAATAAATATATAGGTGACTTTGTTTTTGCTACCAAAGACAAGAGATTAAGCCTTATGTATATGTTGCCAAAGGGTTTTCCCATATTAATGAACTCAAAATCTTCAAGTCCTTATGTGGTTATATGCGGTGAGGCTGAGGATGTAATTCAAAAAGATAATGGAGGAGCTTTATATATATTACCTTCTGAAACTTTTCATAAAACACCTCAAAAAGAATTAAATGAATACGAAATGGTCAGTAGGGATTCTGTTTCTCCATTAGATGAAATCGATTATACGAACGTATTGAATGCTCTAAACATAGAGGGAGTTAGTATTTATTTTGTTGATGATGCTGTTTTTAGTAATCTTATAGCTAATCCGCAACAAGATAATATTGTGAAACATTTAAAAAGATATTCGTTATGATTATTGATTAATTTTATCAACCAATCGGTCGGCTATCGCATTAGAAATAGGAAACCCTAAACTATCTTCTAGCCACCGAAACTGTCCATTAGTATTGCATTCCAGGAATGTTATCTTACCATTACTGTCTTCGACAAAATCAAATGCACCATAAATTAGTCCCAAATGCCCCAAATAAGCCAAACATTTTTCTATTTCACTTGATGCCATCGACTCTTTTTTGAAAGTAACGCCTTCAGTAAATTGGTGTTTTCTCCAATCATCTTTAGCATTACTATCGGTATAAACTGCCGCCTCAAAGACATCTTCGCCAACAACAGTAATTCGCCATTCTCTTTTTTTATCTAAATATTCTTGATAAATGCCAGGGAAAGGATTATGGCCATATAGGCCATCTCTTTGTTCTTTACTTAGTACTGTCGTATATAGAACATTAGCTTTAGTGTTATCATAAACTACACCTTTGGACATTTTGATTATTATGGGCTCATCTTCAAAAACTTTATTTATAGATGACCACCTATTAGTAACTAACGTATTTGGTATATTAAATCCTAATAATTTGGCTAATGACAGTTGAGCTAGTTTAGCTCTAGCCCTGTCCATAGTTTCGGGGTGATTCAACCAAGCATTATCTGGAATTTGTCGCCAAATCGACTCTTGCAGTGCATCAATTTCTTTTTCCAGACTTAAACTTCTAGCTTTATCGGCAATCTGAAGGCTGAATATGTATGGATGCCTATACCAAGCAGATTTTAGTTCTTTTAGATTATGACTAGCTCCATTTTGATAAATCTCAAAGTCTTCTACATTATTAACACGAATCTCGATTGCATCTAAGCCTTGTGCAACCTTATCGGCATTGTATATCCACACATTATATCCACGAGAGATTAAGGTTTCCGCCACAGGCCCATACGTGGGAACGTCAATACTCGTAGAGAAAATTCCAACTTCAGACATTTATCAATTAGAAGTTAAAATATGATACTGATTAAATTCTAGCGTTCGTCAGGTACTGTCTGACCATCCTGAAGTCGGGTTACTGAATTTCTAATCTCAATAGGGACTATAGCTTCAACGTTTGCGACTTCATTCTCTGTATCCTGCGCTAATTTTTCAAAAACAGTCATGCCAATAGTTTGTACTGTTTCCTCGCTAATACTATCGTTACCAATTTGTTCTCTTGAAAGTGTTTCTAAGCTCATTTTCTTACTCCTTATTACAATACTAATTTTAACAAATGGGTTTTTTCGTGCAAGTAAAGACTAATTCCATTTAATAATATTTTAATAATTACAAACCTGCTATGGGGTAGGGCTTTAATCCTGTTAAGTACATCCTTAATATAAAGTTGCAAAAGGTTTGCCAATTATCAGTATCTGAAATATTTAAAAACAAACACTGCCAAGCTATTGTTAGTTTTGCTAATGAAGTTGAAATGGCTGAAGAACACTTAAGCAATACTTTTAAGATAGAAAACTCTCCTATGGTGAACCACATACAATCCAACTATAAACAATTAGTAGCCGAAATTATTAGGTGGAACGAGATAATGCGTGGCGTTTATGAGTTTAAGCCTAATGAGCAACCAGCTGTTTAATAAGTAAATATTAAATAAATCTTAAATATCCCAAAAATCTGTCTGGTCAGCCTTCAGAAATGCAAGGCTGACTACTTAAAGTTGAGTTTATATAAATGTGTTTATTTAGATATGTGTCTATTAGTAGCTAGTTTCTAGGCGGGGGTGATAGGTAACTTTCTGTAGGTACTGGGTTAGGATTTTGGAAGGGGGTTATGTCGATTATTGTAGGTTTAGTCTTGTGTTGAATCTTTTTGTGATACATTCTTCCGCAATTAACGCAATTCCAATAGCGAGTATATGAATGATTGCCCTCTTCGTCCCAAGACTCATCTTTATCAAAATGCTCCCACTCATGTCTTCTTCCAGTTGGATTATCTAGGCAAGTTTCCCCACCATACTCATGGTCAATCTTATTCTTGAAATACTTGCAATGAAATACAAGGTGGTCATCTAATTTTTCAGCAAGTGGCTCCAAGCCATATAAAGTACTGTTGTTGTACCTAGGCTCTTTACTAATAAAGCCCTTTTTCTTCAAGCTTTTAGTCAAAGTCTTAACAGTACTCTCACTTTTGCCGATATTTCTGGCTAGAGTTTTAACACTTGGAAATGCCTTATCTCCTGCGTTCCAGCACCTATCAATAATATTAATCAGTATCGCCAGCTCGTTAGGCGTGATATTAAGCTCTTGTTTAGACATGCAGGTATAGAGGCACTTCTGTAGCTGAACATAGCCACGATTTACTACATCTATAGACCACTTGTCCTCAAACCGATTCTTGTTATTATTTCTGTTCATAATGAATCCTCTTAGGTAGAGCCTCCCCAGCCTTTTTCTGGTTGCTATTTTAATTAGCAATTTCGTATGACTGGGAAGGATAATCCTAAACCACCAAACACTCTCCTCTCAGCCCCGACTGGAACTTACTAGATTCTCCCCACTCCAAAGGACGAACAATCGTGTAGTTTTGGCTAGTTGATTTAATAGTGACACCTATTGCATTGAACTTATTTTGCCAATCACAGAAATCTTCTGGTCTCCTAGTGATTCGTTCGTAACTGTCTACTAATAGGTACTTTATATTTGGGTTTGTAGAGCAATAAGACAACATTTCATCTAGTTCCTTTGCTACAAAACCAGATGGTCCAAAATTGTCAAAGACCATACAAATCTTCATATTATTTTTATTAGCGTATTTTTCTATTTTCTTATATTGCCTATCGAACGACAGATACTGGTCGAAATCCCATCTATCAACAGCCTTAAGAAAAGCTATCGCATCTTTATTTATTGAGTTCATGTCTTTCTCCTTAATTTGAACATTAATTGTTGCCAAGACCATGAGCCTTAGCGTCTTAATTGAAAAGCCACCCGATGAAAAGGTTTTTAATCAGGTGGCTTATTTAAACCTTTCCAATTTACAGGTTATTTCTTTTGGAAAGGAATAGCAGACCCTATTAGAACAGTGCGTTTAAGTGTCCGCTTTTAAGTTACGAGAGTAAGACTCGTAGACTCTCTTATCAATATCTAGACGTTCATCTATCAAATTATTTGGTAGTTTGTGTGGCTTATACTTCCTGTAGTATCTTTCTAGGCTATCTTCACTATTAAACTGATTGGAATTTTGCTGTCCTTCGTATAATTTTCCATTCTGATAAGTTTTAAATATTTCGCTAAACTTTATATTTTTGGAACGTGCTTTAAAAATTGCATAAATCAGCTCTGGATTTTGTGGGGATTTGCTTTTAGTCTTAATTTTTATAGGCTTGCCTACATATAATTCATAAACAAGTTGTCGCATCTCTCTTATGAGGGGCCAATCTTTCACGATTTGTTCTAACGTAGTTTTAGGACCTATCTTATAGCAAAAATAGTGTGTGCTATCTACATATTCATAACTTAATCCACCATACATACTTTCGTGATTACCAAAAAGCATTCCATTATCAAAAAGACCATCCGCGTATATTCCGAGGTCCATCAAATCAATGCAGTATTTATCAGCTAAATTTTTTATCAGTCGCTTGTCGTCCATAAGTAAATGGTCGTCATTATAAGATGTTATTAACGAAATATCTTTGTAATATAGCTGCTCCAGAGATTTTCTTAAGGCTTTGACGTCTTTTTGAAAATCTAAGTCTTTAAACACTTGATACACATGCAAGGTATATTTGTCTGTATCCGAGCCAGAAATAAATTTGAGCTGTTTCTTTTTTCTCTTGGCAAGCTCGTTTTTAGTTATTTTGCTTTTATCAATCTTTTCTATTTTAAGGGCAGCCCTTTTCTCAGTCATAGATAAATTATAAAAGGATTCAGCGATTAACGCATCAAATTAGTAAAATTTACAGGAATTAGGTTTGTAATAAATTTAATCATGATATTCAAAACACAAGAAAACTTAATAAACATAGAAAGTTATTGGTTCTTAAAATTTGAGCATATATTAACCATTAGACGCTTTCTAATTTTGCCAAACGTGCATTTAGGTATGTTAAACAGAAGGTATTATAATTAATTGAATGATAAATCCAGAATTAAGAAAAAAGCTTTGGGGCGCTCTAGACGAATTTACAGAGCTAAATAAAAAGGCTGACATAGTTAGGGCAAAATTTACGCCTATTGATGGCACAGCTCAGTTTGTTAGTGACGAGGATATTAAAATTCTTAAGGCGGCTGACACTAAATGGAATGAAGTATATGAATTAATGAAAGAGGGCTATCCAGATAAGGACTACCTACAAAGGCAATAAACAGCTTAGTGTCAATCTAAGCTTAACTGATTACGTTTTTGCTTTTTGGTTATGATTAACTTTTTTAAATATTATCTGCTGATATCTACTGGCTCTAGGCTTTGGAAATACCACTGGTTGTGGCTGTAATATCAGTAGTTCGCTAATAATGAAACAGCTTGCAAGAATAAGAACTTAGTAGGGTGTCTGGATTACTTAACCTCGAAAACTACAACCGCACCGCCCATGTCCTTACCAAATACCATCTGAATAACTTTGTGATTAGGGTATTTCTTTAACCAGTTATTTATATCCTTAGCCATGTCACTTGCGTAACTTCCTATATGCCTAAAAGCAATTGCATACTGCGTACCGCTGGTTAAATGAGCGTAGTTATCGGCCTGGGGAGCGGTTTCTTTATTACCAAACATTTCTTATACTCCTTAATTATTAACTTTTTATAATTGGCTAATATCCGCCTTAGCTTTTGCTAAGTCACTTTGGTAGCTTTGCAAATCTGTATTTACTTTCTGTTGGTCTGCAGTAGTAGGACTATTAGTGGCTTGGTCTACTAAAACACTCCATTCGTCATTTGCCCAATTATCTATATCATTAAATACATTTCCTGCATCGCTATTGCCCCAATTATTTAGTGCTGCTGGTGCTGTCTGATGAGCATCGTAATACAAGTTATCAGCTTTATTGAAGGCAGTAATCACTTCTTTGCTGTCTGATACATTTTGGGAAATAGTAACTTGGTTGTACCAATTATGAAATGAACTACTAGCACTACTGGCATTTGCTAGTTTGGCATAAGACTGTCCTTGAGCCATAAGCTGCTCGTAATTAGTTAGAACTGGATTTAGTATCGGTACAGCTTGAGCATCAAGGCTAGCTATTGAAGCTGTAGGTGTTTGTGTTGGCGCAGCATTTGTCTGTGTTAATTGGGCTACTGTAGTACTAGGTGAAAGTTTTTTGATATCAGCTACTGCCTTAGCTAGGTCACTCTTAAATGCGTTGTAATCAGAAGTGGTTACCGATTGGTCGCTAGCGCTTGGGCTAATTAGATTGGTGACTTCAGCTAATTGCCATACGCCAATATCGGCGTAGGCAGCAAAGTTATCTTTTTTCCAGCTTGCCAGTTCTGAAGGCACAGGCTCTTTGGCGCTGGTGTATACTGCAACAGCTTGGTTATAGGCATTGGTTGTATTGCTATCATTGTCTTTCTGAACACTGGGTCGCCACTTCTCAAAAGCACTTCCTGAATTAAGAGGATTGCCTTGAGCAGCATCTGTTTGCCCAGTAGTCATTTGCTGTTCAGTACGATTCGTAGCCGCAGCGAGTATGGAAGCTGCTTTGGCGGTTAGGCTATTTAAGGATACTGGCTGTTCATTATTATTTGCGGTAGAAGGCAATGTTCTTAGAACCGCAGCAAAGACAATTATTGCTAAAACAACTACTCCTGTAGTTGAGGCTAGTTTTATAGCTTTGCTTTTATTGGACTTGACCCAAATTAGCCATATTAAAAAGAATGGCCATATCAGTATAGCCAAAATAGCACCCCACCATTTCTTATACCAAGGTTTTCTGGCTGTCGAATAGCTCATTTATTCTTCTCCCTGTAATTTATTGCTAATAATATATTAATATTCTCAGGAAAATCAAAGTTTTTGAGTGGCAGGCAATGCTCAACTCCTATAGACTCCTGGTTTATTCTTATAGCTAAATAATAAATTAAAACATTGTAAAAATAAACTATTGGTTTATGTACTGACAGTTTATCTCCTTTTAGGCTTAGAGTATGGAATCTGCTGCTGAATCTGTACTTCTAAAACGTTTTGGTAAACGTATTGCCAAGCTTAGGAAAGAAAAAGAACTCACACAGCAGCAATTAGCTGAAAAAGTAAATATGAGCGTAGTAGCTATAGCCTATATAGAAACTGGCAAACGCTGGGTTAGATTAAGTACCCTAGATAAGATAGCTAATGCTCTTGATGTAGATATAAGCGAACTATTAAAACTAGAGTTTAGTCTTTAACTATCTCATTAGATTTATAAAATCCACAGGATAATATTTAACTTTATGCTTCTTGGCTATTTGCTGACCAGTATTATTGATTCTCTTTATTATAGGTTCCGCTTCTAACTTAGCTTGCTCTCTGGATATTATGCCTAGGGAATAACGTCTTTTAATGTCTGCTATTTCTGTTCTATTCCTTACAGCTTCTTCTATATCTGGCATACATATATTATTTATTCCACCTTGCTAATTCTCAACTTATATTACTTAGTAGTTTGTTTAGGCTCCCAAATTAGTCTTTGCATAAAATCAGTCTGTTTATAGCAAAACAGTTGCATAGATTCCCTAAAGTTTCCCTATCATTACTTCTTATAGGACTAACTGGGAGTAATACTGGAAAATAGTTGCTTAAGTTCCATGGAAGTACCCCACTTTTACAGGGGTAAGACTAAAGGCAGTTAAAAAATACAGTTTTTACAACATTAATGCCAGAAAAAGATATAAAGGTTGTCTAGAAGTTGTCTACTTTAACAGAGGCCATTATTTGCCTCTACAATCCATTTGTTTTGAAGTTATATATAAATATAGTGGTTTGTATGTAAAACAGACGTAAGCTTATCGTACGTTTGTCTAAATTCGCATTTCATGGTCAATTATTTTGTTCTTTATCTTTTAACCAGATATAATGTTGTTAAAATTTAGAGACTTAAATAATGAAGTTAACAGACAATGAAATCAGAGATATCAACAAATACCTAGAAGAAGGTAAGCCGCTTCCAGATAAATACCGATTTATGCTCTTTGATGATAAACGTGAAGTTGAACTTGTCTGGAATGGAAAAACAAACGAAATAACTAATACAGTTCTACCTTTTCAAACTATAGAGGTTATTGATGAGCCTAGAAGCGAAGAACAAGCATCGTTACAACAAGGTTTATTTGATTTTTCGGGAAGACAAATAAGTGGTTGGACGAACAAGTTAATCTGGGGAGATAACAAGTTAATACTCTCAAGCCTTAAGAATGGTCCACTACGACAAGAAATTGAAGACCAAGGTGGAATCAAGCTAATTTATATAGACCCGCCATTTGATGTTGGTGCAGATTTTAGTATGGATATCCATATTGGCGATGAGCAACTAACTAAGCAGCCCTCAGTGTTAGAGGAATTAGCTTACAGGGATACTTGGGGTAAAGGTGCGGACAGCTTTATTGCTATGATTTATGAACGCCTTCGTATTATGAAAGACTTATTAGCGGAAGATGGTAGCATCTATGTTCATTGTGACTGGCGAGTAAATGGCTATATTAGGCTTATACTAGATGAAATATTTGGGACTGAAAACTTCTTAAATGAAGTGGTTTGGTCATATTTTGCATTTAAACGCTCAACAACAAAAAAGTTTCCTCAAAAACATGACTCTATAATCTCTTATGTAAAAAATAAAGAATCTTATATTTGGAACACGCAATATAAACCCCATAGTCCTGAATATCTAAAGAGGTGGAAAAAAGACGTAGATGGCAGGCTCTTTAGAGATGATGTAAACCCAACAGGTGGTGGCAAAAGAATAATTTATCTAGACCAAGTCAAAGGAGATATTGTTGATTCGGTCTGGTCAGATATAGCGCCTGTAAACCCAGCTGGGCAAGAAAGAGTAGACTACCCAACACAGAAACCAGAAAGGCTTATTGAACGCATTATTAGTGCTTCGTCAAATGAAGGAGACATTATCGCAGATTTCTTTGCTGGTTCTGGCACTACTCTAGCTACCGCAGAAAAATTGGGACGTAAGTGGGTTGGCTCAGACCTTGGAAAGTTTTCAATACATACAGCTAGAAAACGCATGATTGCTGTACAGCGGCAATTAAAAAAAGATGGGAAAGACTATAGAGCATTTGAAATCCTTAACCTGGGTAGATATGAAAGACAGCACTATGTTGGGGTAAATGCGAACCTCAGAGAAGAAGAACAAGAACGCCAATTGGCTAAAAAAGAAACTGACTTCGTCACTCTTCTAACAAAAGCGTATAAAGCGGAACCGATTCAAGGGTTTAGAACATTCCAAGCCCAAAGAGCTTCTAGGTTAGTATCCATAGGACCAATAAACTTGCCAGTATCTAGGCTTTATGTAGACAAAGTAGTTGAAGAAGCCATAGAAAAAGGCGTTACTAAAGTAGATATTCTAGCCTTTGAGTTTGAAATGGGCTTAAGCCCTGCTGCTCAAGATGATGCTAAAAATAAAGGCGTTGATGTTGCCCTTAAATATATTCCGAGAGAAGTGTTTGATAAACGTGCTATTGAAAAAGACCAAGTAGTTTTCCATGATGTTAGCTTCATTGAAGTTAAGCCACACATAAAAGGCAAAACTTTAAGCATTGAGATTACAGACTTCTCTGTTTTCTACTCTCAAAACACCATTGATAATATATCTGCCGAATTAAAACCAGGTGGAACTAAAGTAGAAGTTGTTAATGGTCAAATATGGAAGATTTCTAAAGACAAAGACACTGACATTATTGAGAAAGAACAATTAACAAAACACTGGACTGACTGGATAGATTACTGGAGTGTTGACTTTGATTATGAAAATCGTAAGGAAATGGTGCGAATAAAAAAAGAAGACTCCGATGATTACGAAGAACGATGGACTGGGGATTACATATTTGAAAACGAATGGCAAAGTTTTAGAACTAAGAAGGAACGTAAGCTAGAGCTACAATCAGTCTTCAGGGAATATATGGCCAAAGGTAGCTATAAAGTCGCTGTTAAAGTTATAGATATTTTTGGGAATGATACGACCAAGGTTATTGAGGTATCTATATGAACCCAGACGATATAACTTACGAACAGCTTATAAAAGATGTTGACGAACTTGCTCAATTAGCTAAAGCAAATCGTAGACTTGGAGAATCCTATATTATTAGCTCTAACTCAAAGCTGATTATGTCAAATGCAAAAAATACTTCCGCTATAGATTCCTTAACTGACAAACTTAAAGATTTTAGTAAAGAAGCTAGTAGACAAACAAAAGAACTGATAAGCCTAACCGAACAAACTGGCAAACAGACAGATAAATTAATAAAACTAACATGGGCAATCGTAGGATTAACCATACTAATGCTAGTAGGGCTGATTATTCAGTTGGTTAAATAGTTATGGCACTTCATAAAGACTTTCCATCTTCACCATTCTCAATACTTGACCCTTCTATTAGATGGATACCAGCAGATGAGGCTTTGAGAGAAACAGCTGCCAATAAATTATTGCCTCCTTTAGTAGATGAATTAAGAAAACAAGTTAAAGCATGGCGAGATGAGGGATACAAAGGGGCAACAGAAACCAGTATCGCATTGCTAAAGTTTTGGTTTCAAACAGAACACTTAATACCAAAAAGCGATGGAAGCGTTGATGAGTTTCAGTTCTATTTTGCCCAGCGTGAAGCCATTGAAACCATCATTTATCTATATGATGTTATTCGTGTAAAAGATAAATATGATTTAATCCGCTTTGATTCATCAGGAGCTGTTTCGGCTGGTATGTTCTACGAAAACTGGCGAAGATTTGTCGTTAAGATGGCTACTGGTAGCGGTAAGACCAAGATACTTGCCCTGACACTAGTTTGGAGTTACTTTCATAAAATATATGAGCCTGATTCTGGTCTAGCTCGCAATTTCTTAGTTATTGCTCCTAACATCATAGTTTTAGATAGAATTAAAAAAGATTTTGAAGGACTTAAAGTCTTCCATGAAGACCCCATGATTCCAGATAATGGATACCAAGACCACGATTGGCAAGAAGATTTTCAGCTCGATTTACATATACAAGACAACGTTAATGTGGTTAATCCTCTAGGCAACATATTTCTAACAAACATTCACAGGGTCTACGAAGGCAATAACCATGTTGCAAGTTTTGATGACGAAGATACCTCTAGCTATTTCTTAGGCAACAAGCCTGTTGGAAAAACAAACGATTCAGTTGTGGATTTGGGTGAAATTGTTAGAGAAGTAGACGAGTTAGTCGTGCTTAATGATGAAGCTCATCACATACATGACGATAAATTAGCATGGTTTAAGTCAATTGAAGACTTGCACAACAGACTTAAACAAAAAGGCGGTGAACTATCCCTACAAGTAGATGTTACTGCAACTCCAAAAGACAGAAATGGAAACATATTTGTGCAAACCATCTGTGATTATCCACTCGTTGAAGCCATTTACCAGAATGTGGTTAAGCACCCAGTATTACCAGATGAAGCATCTCGTTCAAAGCTGCAAGAACGTCAAAGTTCTAAGTTCACCGAAAAGTATGCCGACTATATAGACTTGGGCTATAAAGAATGGAAAAAAGTCTACGATGAGCAGATAAAGAATGGCAAAAAAGCAGTCTTGTTTGTGATGACTGATGACACAACTAACTGTGATGATGTAGCCAGTTATCTAGAATCAACATATCCTGAATTCAAGGACAGAGTTCTGACAATTCACACCAATCGTAGTGGCGATATTTCTGAAAGTAGTAGCGGTAAAAGTAAAGACCAGCTAGATATCTTAAGAAAAGAATCTAATGAAATAGATAACCCAGACAATAAATACGTTGCTATCGTTTCAGTCTTGATGCTTAAAGAAGGTTGGGATGTTCGTAATGTAACGACTGTAGTTGGACTTCGTTCTTTTAGTTCTAAAGCCAAGATTTTACCAGAACAAACACTTGGGCGTGGTTTACGAAGAATGTACCGCAGAGAGGAAGTTGAAAGTGAATATGTAAGTGTTATCGGTACTGAGGCGTTTATTAAGTTCGTTGAAGAAATTAGAGACCAGGGTGTTGAGCTTGAGATGGTGCAAATGGGTGGTGGTAGCAAGCCCAAAATGCCCTTAGTTGTAGAAGTAGATAAAGAAAACAAAACTAAAGACATTGATGATTTAGATATTGAGATACCAGTTTTAACACCAAGGATTCAAAGGGAATATAAAAACCTATCTGAATTAAATCTCTCTAAGTTTACTTTTAAGTCTGT